>JAVZHX010000006.1:0-28555 GCA_038871515.1 Candidatus Micrarchaeia archaeon | reverse complement strand
TGAAGATGTGGAGAGGGTTATTTATTCCTGAAGAGTCATACCTTCTCCAGTAGTCCGGAGAATTTAGGTTTTTGGTCGCCATACTAAGAATCTAAATTCTCCACTACTTTAATTTTTCAACAAACTCCGGCGGATAGATGTTCTGCGTTTTATGAATTTGTATTAAGCAGAGGAATTAAGCTTTGCAAGAGCCTGCTTCCAAGTTGGTATGTTTGTCTGCGCTCCGTGCTTTTCTATAACAAACGACGCAACTGCTGAAGCAATTCTCGCGCATCTCTCCAAGCTCTCCCCCCTCAGAAAAGCTGTGAGAAAAGCAGCTCTGTATGAATCGCCTGCTCCAGTTGGGTCAACAAGCTCCCCTTTCACAGCAGGAACATCAAATCTTTCATTTGGTGTGATAACCGAGCTTCCCCTCCTTCCTTTTGTCACAACAATGAACTGCAACGGAAATGAGAAGAGCTCAGCTGCTTCTCTAACTCCAACCAACCTCATAATTTTCCTAAGCTCAAACTCATTGCAGGAAAGAAACGTTGTTTTTTCAAGAATCTCCTGAATTTCCTTCCTTCCATAAGCAACTATATCATAACCAGGATCAAAGGAAACACCAGGATACTTGCTCGCAAACCGTATGTTGAACTCAGGGCTGCCGTTTGCAAGATGAACCACATCTCCTTCTCTGAGTTTCAGATATGGAATCGGCGCATTCTGAAACCTGCTTGCAGCGCCCCAGAAAAAGAATGAAATCTGCCTTCCTTTTGAATCGTTGAACATAAACGCCCTTGCAGTTCTCTCCCCTTCCACAACTTTCAGATTTGTTAAATCAACTTCTTGTTTTTTAAGATGCTTCTCATAAGCTGAATTTTTGAAATCATCCCCAACAAAGGAAACAACCGATGCTTTCTCCCCAAGCTTTGAGCACACAACCGCGAAGTTCCCAGCAGCTCCTCCAAAGAACCCATCATAACTTTGAATGTATGTTGTGGAGTTCGTTTTTGGGAAATTTCTGACATGAAAAATATAATCAAAAACTATCTGCCCAACTGAGTAAATCACTCCACCACCTCAAACTCAAGCTTCTCCCCCCTGTTGTTGTAAACCCCTATGCTTTTTTCAGTAAACGGATAAGCGAGAATTATGTGCACTCCCCCTGTTTTTGAGAAAGAAAGCAGATCACCTGCTGATGGCTTTATAATTGGAGCTGGGTGGGAGTGAACGCTTCCAGCATACTTCATTGAATAGGGAACCATATAACTATCAAATGAGGAGAAACCCTTCCCGTAAGTTGACCTTGGGAGAAGCATCACCTCATATATCTCTTTATTTTTATTCTCCCTCAGCAAACCTATGAACTCCTTTGGATACATCCTCCTTGCCATCTCAAGCATGAACTCCAAAGCAGCTCTTTTTATCTTAATCATGTAGTTTAATTATTAAAAAGGGCTGTATAAAAACTTGATTAGTGGTTGAATGAGCATACTCATAAAAAACGTTGATGTTTTAACCCAGAATGAGAGGAGAGAATTTCTCAGGGGAGTTGACGTTTTCATTCAGGAAAACAGAATTGAGAGAATAGGGAAGAACATAAAGGAGAAGGCTGATTTCAGGATAGATGGAAGGGGAAAGCTTGCGCTGCCTGGCTTGATAAACACTCACACCCATCTTGCGATGACTCTTTTCAGGGGTTACGCAGATGACATGGGTTTTTGGGAAGCATGGCCGAAAAAAGTTTGGCCGAAGGAAAAAAAGCTGAAAGGAGAGGATGTTTACTGGGGCTCCCTGCTTGGCTGTATGGAGATGATAAGAAGCGGAACAACGGGCTTTGCTGACATGTATTTCTTCATGGAGGAAACTGCAAAAGCAGTTGAAAAAATTGGCATGAGGGCAAACCTTGCTTATGGGATGATTGATTTGGGAGATGCTGGGAAAAGGGAGAAAGAGCTGAGGAAAGGCGAGAGATTTGTAAGGGAGTTCTCTGGAAAAGGAAGAGTGAAATGCTCATTTGGACCGCACGCTCCATACACCTGCTCAAAGGAGTTGCTGCTCAAATCAAAGGAGCTTGCTGAGAAGTATGATGCGTTAATTCAAATCCACCTCTCTGAAACGAGAAAGGAGGTTTATGATTCAATTAAGAAATTTGGAAAAAGGCCTGTGGAGTATCTTGACTCAATTGGTTTTTTGTGCGCCAGGGTGATCGCAGCCCACTGCGTTTGGCTCACAAAAAGAGAGGTGAAGCTCCTTGGCGACAGAGGGGTGAAGGTTTCCCACAACCCAGTCAGCAACATGAAGCTTGCAACTGGAGGAGTTGCGCCAATTCCACAGATGCTTGAGAATAACGTCTGCGTAACACTCGGGACAGACGGAGCAGTTTCAAACAACTCTTTGAACATGCTTGAAACAATGAAATTCGCAGCACTGCTTCAGAAGAACCATCTGTGGGATGCGGAGGTTATCAACGCACAGCAGGCGCTTGACTTCGCAACAAGAAACGGAGCAGATGCGCTTGGAATAGATGCTGGAAGGATTCAGGAGGGGAGGCTTGCGGATTTGATTCTTATTGAATTAAAAACACCAAATATGATTCCGTTCAACCCATCAAACATTGTTTACTCCTCCAACCCATCAAACATATCTGATGTGATAATTGATGGAAAGCTTGTTATGAGGGAAAGGGAAATTGTGACGATTGATGAAGAAAAAACTATTGAAAAAATCAGAAGAGTTGCTGAGAGGTTTATTTACGAGTAAGCTTCGCTTGTTTTATTGAATAAACTCCCCTCACCCCATCCCATCTTCTCTCAGCTTTCTCAACTTCAATTCTTTTCTTGAATAAAGGTGAGTTTAGAACAAACGTTTCCAGCTCTCCGCCTTCGCCAACAACAGAAACCCCGTATTTTTCCTTTAATTCGACAAGCTCCTCCACACATCTCCTATCTATCCTCCTTCCAAGCCAGCTTTCATCAAGCCCCTCTGCTGAAACAGAGGTTATTATTATTTCAAAAGAAGCTTCAAGCATCTCCTTCAGAAGTTTTTCCCCATCCTTATGCCACAGCGGAGCAAAGCTCCTTACCCCAAGCTCCTCGCAGATTAAATCAACCTTCTCCTTCTGATACTCGCTTGCAACAGCTCCTGTGACAACTCCGTCAACCTCAACGCTCCCTATCAACTCCTTCAAATCCTCCAGCTCCTCATCTTTCTTTCCAGAGCTTCTCTGGAGTATTGCTGGCAGCTCCATCGCCTCTGCTTGAAGTGGAACAAGCTCAACGTTTGGGTGATGAAACATATACGATGAATCCAACTCAGGAAGCACTGTGAGCAGCGCTTTCACCTCCCACCCATAAGAAACAGCATTCCAAAGAGCAAGCATGCTGTCCTTTCCACCGCTGAAAAGAACAGAAACCCTCACTCTACAACCTCACAAGCTTCATCATTTTATTAATTAAAACAGATGACTTGTGCTGCTTTGGGTTGAAGCTCTTCTTTATTCTAACAACCCTTGCATTAACTTTCATTTCCATCAGTTTTTTCTTAAGAAACCTCTCATCTTCTTTTTGGTCATACCCAAGCGCAATCACAGATGGTTTTATTTTTTTAATTATTTTGTATTTATCCTCTTTACTCCCGAGAACTGCAGAGTCAACAAACTTCAAGGATTCAACAAGCTTCCTCCTTGACTCCTCATCAAGCACAGGCTCCCTTTTCTTGAATTTTCTTATTGTTGAATCCCTTGCAACCACAACTATCAACTTATCCCCAAGCTTCCTTGCGTTTTTCAAGTAGGTGTAATGCCCCATATGGAGTATATCAAAGCAGCCAAATGCAAGAACTTTTTTCATTCACTCACCTATGGATAAACCCTGTTCATTGTTCTTGGGAATGGAATTGCATCACGTATGTGCTCTAAATTCAGCAGCCACTTCAATAATCTTTCAACCCCCAAACCAAAACCTGAGTGAGGCACTGAGCCGTATTTTCTCAAATCAACATACCACCCATACTCCTTAACATTCAGCCCCTGCTCCCTCATCCTCTCCATCAACTCATCATACTCCCAAATTCTCTCCGAACCACCTATTATCTCCCCGTGCCCCTCAGGAGCAAGCATATCATCATTCAGAACAGTTTCCGGGTTGTCTGGATTCACCCTCATGTAGAATGCTTTTGCTTTCCTTGGATAGTTGTAAACAACAATTGGCTTCTTCGCCTCTGCAGTTAAAATTTTCTCATCCTCCACCCCCATATCCTCCCCCCACTCCTTCCTCACTCCCTTCTTTGCAAGCTCCTCCAACGCCTCATCATAACTCAACCTTTTAAAAGGAGGCTCAATCCCTGCAAGCTCCTTCGGGTTTCTCCCAAAGTATTCAAGCAACTCCGTGTGCTTTGACATTTTCTTGCAAACGTATGAAATCATCTCCTCCTGTAGCTGAATGTTCTGCTCGCTTCCGTAATACGCCATCTCTGGCTCAAGCGTCCAATACTCAGACAGATGACGAACTGTTCGGCTCTTATCAGCTCGAAAAGCGGGTATGAAGCAGAAAACCTTTTCCAGCGAGTAGATAAGCCCTTCCAGGTAGAGCTGAGCGCTCTGCGTTAAATACGCTTTCTGCTCAAAATACTGAATGGGAAAAACAGTTGCCCCTCCTTCGCATGCAGACTGGGTTATGATTGGTGGAGCAACCTCCCAGAACCCTTTTGAAACAAAGAACTCTCTCAAATAATTAACAAGATAATGCCTTGCTTTCATTACATTTGTCAACCTCTGGGAGCGCAGCCACAGATGCCTCAAATCAAGCAGCAGCTCAGTGCTCTGGTGCTCAGTAATTGGGAATGGCTCTGAGAAGCTTGTCACAGATACATCTTTTGCTTCAACCTCATAACCACCAGGAGCTCTCTTATCTTCTTTCACAACTCCACTCACTGCTATTGAGGATTCAATCAGCGCCTTGTCTAAATCACCATACGCTTTTTCAGGAACATTTCCTTTTTTAACTGCAGCCTGAATAACTCCTGTTGAATCCCTGAGAACAACAAACTGGACTCCGCCACTTGACCTCTTCCTGTAAACCCATCCTCTTAAATTAACTTCCTTTCCAACCAACTTTTCTGAAAATATCTTTCCTATTGGAATGAACTCAGCCATCCAACCACCTGCATTCAACCAAAAACTTAACTGCTTCATCAACCTTTTCAGCTTTTCCTCCACCGCTCACAAAATACTCCTTCCCTCCCCACCTGCCTTCAATAATTGAGAATGCTTTCTCTGCAAGTTTTTTTAAATCAATTCTCATTTCGGGGTTTTTCGCTATGAGGAGAAAACCCCTCTCATTTTTATTCCCAAGTATAACTAGCGCATTCTCCTCTTTTATTAATTCCCCTGCTTTCTCCATCAGCTTCTTATTATCCGCACCTGAGAAAACTTTTGAATACACCCTCACTCCTCCTCTTTCAATGAATTCAACTCCCTGCACAAGCTCCTCATTCAGTTTTTTGAGCTGCTCCCTCATCACAGCATTCTCCTCTTTTAAATTTTGAGCAGTTCTCTCAAGCAACTCAGGATGAGTTTTAAGCGCAGAGCATGCTTTCATGCATTCCTTTTTCATTTCCAGAAGAAACTCCCTTGCCTTCTCCCCAAACTCAAACTCAATTGAATACTCCTCCCCTTCCCTCGTTACTCTTGTCACAGCAAGCAGCTCTATCTCCCTTGTGTTTCTTATATGAATTCCTGAGCATGCTGATTTATCAAACTCCTCAATCTCAACAACCCTAACTTCATTTCCCTTTATCCTATCCAGCTTTATTCTGACATCCGCCTTCGCAGCCTCCTCCTTCTTCATCCACCTTATCATAACCCTCCTTCCCTCCTGAATTATTCTGTTTGCAAGCTTCTCCGCCTCCGCAACTCTGTCGTAGTCAAGCGGTTGAGAGCTTTTTATGAAAAGCGCATGCCTCCCAACATCAATATCATCCTTCACAACATGCAACCCCTCAAAAAACCTTGAGAGGCATTGGAAGAACATGTGCTGCGCTGTATGCGCCCTCATCAGCTCGTACCTTCTCTCCCAGTTTATCTTGCACTCAACTTCTTCTCCCTGTTGTATTTCTCCTTTCAGTTTGCAGAGATGAACCACCCTGTTTCCCTCAAGCTTTGTTTCAACAACCTCCGCAGTTCCATTTTTTCCATAAATGAAACCTGTATCAAAGCTCTGCCCTCCCCCACCTGGGAAGAAAGCTGTTTTTTCGAGTGTTATCAGCACATATGAGTTCAAGTAAGAAAGAGAAACAACTCTTGATGTGAAGGATTTCAGGTAAGCATCCTCATAATAAAGCTCCATTCTTCTACACCAGGTGTTTTATGAAGAACTCCTTCCTTGAAAGGTATGAGTAAAGAAACTCATTGAACCCTTCCTTCAAAACTCCCCTATCAACAGCAACGTGACCCTTCTTTATAACCCTTGAAATATACGATGGAATTCCAAAGCGAATTGGGTTTTTCATAATTTTTTTCACAAACTCCAACGCATCAGTTACCTCCCTTCTCTCAACAGCGACAACCTTATCCCCCTCAACTGATGGACCTCCAACTGCTTTCAAATGCTTTCTGACAAACTTCCCCACATCCTTCTCGTAAACAACAGAGGGGCCAAATGCTTTTTTAACAGATGGAAGTTTATGCACAGAAAGCTCAAGCAGTATTACACATCTACTCTCATCGCTCCAGAAATCATAACCAAAAACTCTGAATTCCGCAAGCTCCAGATGCTTTGCAACGTTGTTTGCTGTTTTTCTCAGCTGCGGCCAAAGAATATCTGGAACAACCTCTGGGGCTGGAAAGACAACTGCTATGAACTTCGTCCCCCTTTCCAATAATTTTCTTTCAAGCTCCTTCCTTGAAAACTCTCTCTCCTCGCTGAAGAAGAACTGCCTGCCTGGTTTTTTCAGAAATGCTCTTGAGGCAAGTATGAACTTCGCAAGAGAAATTGGTGAAACCGCTGCCGCAACATTTCTGTTTCTGTCAACAGGGTCAACAACCACAAGAGGTGAGTTGAACTTCTTTCTTGCTTCACTTTCCAAGTAATAACCCTCAATATCAATAACGGGCTTGTGCCACTCCGCAACGTTTTTCAGAAGTTCAATAAAGGAACCGTATTTTATTATCAACAGCTCGCATAGATAACCAGAGAAACCCTCCACCTTAAGCTCAGCCCCATAAACCCCCAACCTTTTGAGAAACTGCTTGAGCAGCCTAACCTCATCCCGCTTTTTTTCATCTAACTTTGAGAGAACGTATCTCGTATGAAGGGGTGACCTGTCAACTGATGATGCTTTCTCATTTATGTTTGTTATCCTGATTGACGGAACAAGCTCAACATCACACCCCTCAATATCTGCTTTCAAGTAAGGATGCTCCGCGTAACCTATCCTCCACGGATGAGGTGAAACAGCTTTTTTCGCATACTCCAAGCTCCTTTCAAGCACCTTCCTTGAAGTTCCTTTTGGAAAAAGCATGAATATATCAACGTCTCTGTCATTCCTCAAATCAGTATTCTTTGCAATTGAGCCAACTATCTCAAGCTTCACCTTTTTTGGCAGCAACTTCCTCAACCTTCCCTTCACCCACTCCGCAATCTGAAGCTCCCACTCCCTCTCCTCTGGAGTTGGCTTTATCCTCTCAAGCACTTCCCTCAAAAGTTTTTCCATACTACTATTTTGGAGGTTGTTTTAAAATATGATGCGGGTTAACTACTCTTTATTAAAGTTTTTATGCAAAAGGAGTTTTATGGGAGGCAAGGAGAATCCGCTTGAGCTGGTTTTCTACTTAGTATGCGTAGCTTTCTTCCTCCTCCTCGTCTTCCTCCCAACCCTTTACCTGATTTTCAGAAGCTGTCCAAACGGTTCCTCTCTCTGCCTTCCAAACGTATATGTAACAAAGGAGATGCAGGATGCGCTTTTCAACTCCTTCTCAATTGCATTTTTGGTTGTTGTTGTTGACGTGGTATTTGGAGTGCCTGTTGCATGGATTCTCGCGCGCTACAAACTCAGGAGCAAGAAGTATTTGAACTTCCTCATTGACATGCCGCTTATTGTGCCGACAGCTGCGCTTGGCTTTTCGGTTGCGGTTTTCTGGGGAGGGGAAGGAATAGGGTTGCTGAGCAAGGGTTACTGGATGATATTCATGGTGCATGCTGCATTCACCTACCCGTACATTGTGAGAACTCTTACGGCTGCAATTGAGGAGATTGATATAAACTACGAGATTGCTGCGAGGACGCTTGGCGCGCCTCCCCTCACCGCTTTCAGAACAGTCACCCTCCCTCTTTTCAAAGCTGGTTTATTCATAGGTGGGATGCTTGCTTTCACAAGAAGTTTAAGCGAAACAGGCGCAACAATGATGGCTGTTGGTGTCGGGGAATTCTTTGCTGCAACCGCTCCCGTTCAAACACTTCTTTACAAGAACAGCGGGGACATGACATCTGCAGTTTCCCTCAGCCTTATCCTCATAGCAACATCAACAATTCTCCTTGCAGTTGTGAGGAATCTGGCATATAGATTCAGAATACCAATTGGAAAACCAAACACTTCTTTTGAAGCATCCCTTGGCAGGTTGAGCGTGTATAAGAATATTCTCTCCCTTCTTTTCCTATTCCTGCTTGTACTCCTCCCCTCCTTCTTCTTCCTGAAGCACATCTCCCCCTCCTTCCATCATTTTGATGATATAATTCAGTCAATTCTCATCTCCTTCCTCATAGCAATAACTGCAACTGCTGTTGACCTTCTCTTTGGAGTTGGGATGGCAATTCTTATTGGAAAGAACAAATACGGCTTGGGAGAGCTTTTTGATTTTCTTATAGATGCAGTTATGGTTATGCCAACAGTTGCACTTGGTTTGTCGCTTGGGATGTTCTGGGGGGCGTTCAACATCAATGAGTTTGTCACTCTCGCAATGGTTCACCTTGCTTTGGCTTACCCATACATAGTTAAACCAATCTCAGCTTCAATAAGAGCAATGGACAAGGAGCTTGAGCAGGCAGCAAGAACGCTTGGCGCAGACCAGTTTAAAGTTTTCAGAACAATCACCTTGCCTTTGATAATGCCAAGCATAACTGCAGGTGCAATAATGGCTTTTATGAGAAGTTTAAGTGAAACAGGCGCAACGCTTGCAGTCTCAAAAACATTTAAAACAATACCTGTGTTAATAGTAGATTTCGTTAAAACCAATCAATTCCCAGAAGCAGCGTTTGCATCTGGAGTGCTGCTTTTGATTTCATTCTTTGCAGCATTCCTCCTGAGGAGGAAGTGATTTTGTGCCGCACATAAAAGTTGTTAACCTCTCAAAGTTCTTTGGGAAGATAAAAGCACTTGAGGGAATAAACTTAGAAATAAACGATGGTGAATACGTTGCTCTGCTTGGGCCTAGCGGGTGCGGGAAAACCACCCTGCTGAAAATAATTGCAGGCATCTGGGAGCCAACTGAAGGTAAGGTTTACATTGACGGCAAGGATGTTACTAATCTACCACCTGAGGAGAGGAACATTGGGTTTGTTTTTCAGAACTACGCGCTCTTTCCACACCTTACTGTTTTTGAAAACACAATCTACGGCCCAATTATGAGGGGGAAGGATGAGGAGGAGACGAGAAAAAACGCTCAGGAGATGCTTCAGCTGGTTAGATTGGCTGCGAGGCATAACGCGTATCCATCCGAGTTATCAGGAGGTATGCAGCAGAGGCTTGCTGTTGCAA
Organism: Candidatus Micrarchaeia archaeon; assembly: GCA_038871515.1. Lineage (GTDB taxonomy): Archaea > Micrarchaeota > Micrarchaeia > Burarchaeales > Fermentimicrarchaeaceae > JAVZHX01. The sequence goes on along the minus strand of JAVZHX010000006.1, from coordinate 18,820 downwards.
GAGCATTGACAACTGGCTCAAGTCTGCTTTTCCTTGACGAGCCACTTTCTGCTCTTGACGCAAAGATAGGGGAAGAGGTAAGAAGCGAGATGAGAAGGATGGTGAAGGATTTGGGGCTGACTGCGATACATGTGACGCACGACCAAGAGGAAGCAATGGAGGTTGCTGATAAAATAGTTGTGATGAGGAGAGGCAGAATAGAGCAGGTTGGCAGCGCTGAGGAAATCTACGCAAACCCGGTGAACCTGTTCGTTGCTGACTTCCTTGGCGGTGCAAACTTCATTGAGGCGGTTGTTTCGTACGAAGGTGAGTGCTCAAAGATGAAGCTTCTTGGAGGGGAGATGAGGATCCAAAAAACAGAGCCAGGAGCATATATTGCAATGGTGAGACCTGAGAAGGTGAGAGTTGCGGAGACTGGTTTTGAGGGAGTTGTGAGGGAGTGCAGATTTCACGGATGGTGCTACCACCTGGAAGTGGTAGTTGGAAAGGAGGTGATAAAAATACGAAGTTTGGACACAAGAAAGTGTAATAAAGGGGAGAAGGTGAATATTTATTTTGACCCATGTGATGTTAAACTTTTCAAGTATCCCGGTGAGGGACTGAAGGAGGCGTTGAGGTTTGACTAGCATATCTGAATGGTTTGGAAAGAGGAGGGAGGAGAGAGTACTGGAGATGTTCAAAACGCAGTTTGAATTCGGAGCGAAGTCAATAGATGAACTTATTCAGATGATTGAGAAAGGGGAGAGAAAATTTGACAGCGTGAAGATGCTTGAGAAACAGGCAGATGACGTGAGAAGGAACATAATGGAGCAGCTCGCAAAGGGGGAGCTTGCAAGCCAGGATAAGGAGGATTTGATGAGGCTTGCGAAGGAAGCGGACTCAATAAGCGATTGGATATTCACAGCGAGCAAGAACCTTGCAGCAATAGGGAAGCTCAGAAACTCGGAGAAGAAGCTGTTGAGGGAAATGTGCGAGAACGATAAGGAGGCAATAGAGAAGCTTAATGAATGCATGGATAGGATAATTTCAGGTGATAAAGAAAAGGCGATGGAGCTCGCTCACAAAGTTGAAAGGATAGAGGAGGCAGTTGACGACCAGTATTATAACTCAAAAAAAGTTCTTCTTAAGGAAAAGAGGCCTGGCGCAGAGGCAATTATCATGTACGCATTATTCCAGTCAGTTGAGAACATAGCTGATGCGTGCGAGAACACATCCGATCAAGTGAGATTGATACTGGTGAAGTTCTGGTGAACCCGTAAATGAGTTAACCAAGAACTTCCCTCAATTTTCTAGCAAGAAGTTTCTTTTCTCTTTGCCACTACTTACTCGGAGCTCGCCCATCAATAATGCGGGGGGAGGGATTTGAACCCACGTAGCGCCTAAGCGCACAGGATCTTAAGTTTGGCAGGCATAGCCACCTGCCCTTTAGTCCAGGCTCAGGCACCCCCGCACATAGAATGTTTTGAAAAAAAGAGAATTTAAATCAACCGTACATGGGCCCTATCTCCTCAACTTTTTTGTAGTGGCTGTGCGCATCTCTTGCTTTATACATCAGCTCCTTCATCCTACCCTCAATATTTGCTGACTCCGCAATCAAATCATCAGTATTCACTTTTAGATTAACTATTTTTTTCAGCGCTTCTATCACAAGTGCAGCTGCCCTTGGGTCAAGGAACTCTGGTTTTGACTCTGCAAGAAGTGAAACTGCTGGGAAACCTCTTGAGTAGCAGTCAGCCAAAAGAACACCGCTCACTCCTGTTGTTGCCCCTTCCCTTATCGTCTTTATTCCAGCTTCCTCAAGCTGCCTCACAAGCTCGGGTGTGCTCGCTATCCCAAAAACAACATCCTGCTGTCCCTGCACAACAATTCCCCCAAGAGAAACTATCTGTTTAACGTTTCTCTCAATGCACCACGAAAGAATCTTTTCAGAAAGCTCGTGTATGCTGTGAAGAGGTATTATGAACTCAGAAAAGAGAACAAGCAGATTATCCTTTTTTGATTTGTATATTCTCGCTGGGTGAAGAGGCATCTTATTATGCACAGCGGCTATTGGAGGAAACTTCTCAGAGGTGATGTAACCAAAAAGCTGCATCTGAAGTTTCTCAACTATGTAGCTTGCCGCTATTGTTCCAACAAGCCCAATCCCTGGAAAACCCTCCACGAGAATTGGCTTCTTCAAATCAAACTCAGCAGTTTCAACAATTTTGACTGGCATAATGAATTAATGATTATGTTTTAAATATATGCCTGCTGGGCAGTCTATCACCAACCCCTATCCCTCTTCTCTCCGCCTCACCTGCCTCCATTTCAATTATGTACTTTGCTGGTTTTTTCGGTGTTACATTCAACGTAAAAGGTTTCACTCTTCTAACATCAACAACAACTCCTTTTGAGTTAAGAAAAACTGCGTCAAAAGGAAAGAAAACGAAAAGGGAGTGAATTGAGCTGAGCTCTCTTGATTCGGTTGGCAGTATAAAAAGAAGTGGCTTCTCAATCTTTCTTCTGAACATCAAACCTCTTGCTCTCTTGAAAAATGTATCGGCAAGCTCAAACTCCTTTGGGAAACTCACCTTCCAAACCTCCTTTTTCTTCTCTGATAATCCTCAACAGCTGCCCTCAAATCCTCCTCAGAAAAGTCAGGCCAGAGCTTTGGGCAGAAGTATAACTCGCTGTAGGAGGTTTGCCACGGCATGAAGCCAGAAAGCCTCATCTCCCCAGAAGTTCTTATCACCAAATCAGGCTCGGGCAAACCTTTCGTGTAAAGATAATTTTGAAAAACCTCCTCATTGACTTCGTTCAACTTTCCTTCCTCATAATCTTTGAGAATTGAGTTGCAAGCATCAACTATCTCCTGCTTCCCCCCGTAGGCAAGCAGTATATTCACGTAATAATCTGAATACTTTTCAGTTTCTTTTTCAAACTGCTCTATTCTCTCACGCACCTTCTTTGGGAGAAGCTCCTTCCTTCCAAAAACGCGCACCCTTATTCTATTTTTATGCACTTCCTCCCTGTTCACCTCATCTATTTTCTGCTCAAACAGCTTCATCAATAAATCAACCTCCTCCTTATCTCTATCAAAATTCTCCATGGAGAAACCCCACAGGGTAACCATCTTTATATTCAGCTTCCTGCACCACTCCAAAACGTCACGCAGTCTATCTATTCCAACCCTGTGCCCCTCAATTATGGGGAGGTTATGCTGCTTCGCCCATCTCCTGTTTCCATCAGGTATTATCGCAATGTGGTAGGGTGGCTTCTCCATAATGTTGTTATGTAAGTAATTAATAATATTCACATTGCTGAGTGCAGAAGTTATGGTTGTACGTTGCCAAAAGCTTTCGCCAGAGTACTTAATGTAGTTTGATTTGCGCTCTTGATCATCACAGTTGGGCTGTCCATATCCCCGTGTTTTGCAAGAAAGCTTTCAACTCCAATTTTCTTTGCAAATGCAAAATACCGTTCTATTTGGCTGTCTGAGAGAGAATTATACAACACTCGCATTCTCTTATGCAGCATCAAATCCCTTTCAAATTTGCCTCTCCACTCCCTTTCATACTTTTCAGTTTCTTTTTCAAGCATCGCTGGGGCGAGCATTCCCGCAATTCTCGCGCAGTTCCCCCCAAAAACAATACCCCCGCCCGTTGTTGCTTTCACCTGCCCAGCCGCATCGCCAACAAGTAGGACATTTCCCTCCGCAGTTTTCTCCCTTATTGAAAGTGGAATAATTGCGCTAACTATGTTCCTCTTTTTTGAATTTCCAATTACTTCAGAAACAATTGGATGTTTTATGAATTTCTCAAAGTAGTGCTTCACTGATTTATTATAATGTTTTCTCACATCTCTGAAAACACCCAAGCCAACCCTTGCTTCACATTCATTTAAAGGAATAACCCAGCCAAAGAAGCCAGGGAAGAGAGCGTTTGAAAGAAACACATCAACAACACCTTTCTCCTCTATAAAGACGTTCTGAAAATCAGCCTGGTAACAGAACGCAAACTCATGTATTTTTGGAAAGCCAAACCAGCTTGCAGTATTGGAGAGAGCGCCATCTGCTCCTATAATTAAATTGGAATTCAAATCCGATTTTCTCACTTTTTTTCCAAACTTGAAGATGGCTCCGGCTCTCTCTGCTTCCTCCGCACAGATAACATCAAACTTCCTTCTGTCAATCACATACGCCTGCAGCTTCTTTGAAATTACATCCATTCTATTCAGATAAGGTGAGTATATTCTTGCCCCGTGTATTCCATTCAGAACAGCTTTTTTGTAATCAACTCCCAAACTATCCAAACCTTTTTTTGAAATGACCCCCGAGCATTTCAGATGAGAACCAATACTTTTATTCTGCTCAAAAACAGCAACCCTCAAATTTCTTTTTGCTGCTTCCTTCGCTGCGATGCAACCCGCTGGACCAGCACCAATTATCTGAACTTCAAACATGCAACCCACTATCTTGTTATTTAAACTTTTATGTTTATACTACTAAAAGTTATAAAGTGATTGCATGGGGGAGATTGAATTTTTGAGGACTGCGATACCTGTTTTTCTCTCAATTTTTGTGCCAGGCTTTTTTTTGGCTCTGGCACTGCTGAGAAAGACAAAAATACCACTTGCAGAAATAGCTTTCTTTGGCTTCATATTTGGCTTAGTATTCCCTCCCCTCACTCTTTTTCTACTCTCCTTCTTTGAAATTTTTTACTCGCCAGAGCTTGTGGTTATAAATATAGTTTTCGTTACGGTGGTTGGCTTTCTGCTCTGCGTGAGAGAAGGGGCATTTGACTTTGAGATTTCCTTCAATTGGAAGAGAGATGCTGTTTGGGTGCTGCTCACCCTCATTGTGCTTTTTGCTTTCTGGGTGAGATTGCAGAGCATCACTCCAATTTTCTATGAGTTTGACCCCTATTACTACGACCTTAGCGCACAGCTTATACTAACTGAGGGGCAGGTGCCGTTGTATAGTGATTTAGCGTGGTATCCCCACCCAGATATGCTGAGGAACCCACCAATAGTTCACTACTTAGAAGTGCAGTGGTATGCGATACATGGGTATATAACGGGAAGCCATGTATTTGATAACTACCTCCTCTCCCTCATAGCAGGCGTTTACCCACCTGTTGTTGGTGCGCTTATCTGCTTCCTTGTGTTTATACTGATAAGGGAGGAGTACGGAAACAAATATGGGTTGATTGGAGCTGCGCTTGTTGCAGTGATACCAAGAGCAATAGAGAAGTTTGCTGCTGGTGAAAGCGAGCTGCAACCATGGGGCATTTTCGCAGCTTTCTTCTTTTACTCAACATACGCGCTTGCCGTTTCAAGAAAGGATAGAAGATTTGCTGCTCTGGCTGGCATAGCTGCGATGGCAGCAACTCTTGGCTCAAGAGCAGACGTTCTTGTATATCTGGTGCTGGCAGGTTACGTTGGGTTGCAATCGCTGATCAACTTTCTTCAGAAAAAGTCAAACTGGCAGCTCATTGAAACAAATGCAATAATTCTATGCTTTTCAATCGCCACCTGGATAATTTATTCTGCCTATCTTGGGTGGGAGGTGCCAAGCGACATACTCAGCTTCTCCTCTGCGCTTGCTTTTGCTTTTGGTTTACATGTAATAGATGAAAGGAGTGGTGAAAGGAGGATGGATTATTTAGTAGGTTACCTGCTTGCCGGTGCAATTCTCGTGCTCATAACATTCCATCCCTCTTTCCCAATACCGCTTGGCCCAAGAATTTGGAATTATGTAAATGAGGCTGCATCCATCGCTCGTCCTTCAAGCCCGCTGATGATGACAGTTGCTGAGGAAACTCCAACCTCTGGTGATTTTGCTAATTCAATCGGATTCCTGGGGAGCAGCATGGGCTTCTTGCTGATGCTGTTTATACTTTCTGCACTTGCAATCCTCTACTCCATCCAGCGTGGCTCAAACCTCGGAGTTCTCTTTGCAGTCATGATATTCCCAATAAGCTACGTTGGTTTGAGCAAGAGCAAATACATGCTTCATGTCTCATTTATGATTGGGGTTGCCATCACAATGTTTTTTGGGGAGCTGGATAAACTGCTGCGCAATCCTTTGAAAAGGACGTTTGGCAAGGAAGCAGAGAGATGGGGAGTTTTTGCCCTTGCATTCCTTACGCTTTTTGCAGAGGCGTTTGTTTACGTTGAACCATGCGATAACTGCTTCATCCGGCTTAACTTCTCAAAACCTGGACCTGTGATGGATGTAGTTGGAGGAGCGCTCAACCCAAAGTACGAACTGAAGGATCCCTCCTACTCATTTGAGATGGGACGCAACTGCACCCTTCTTGCAGAGGACGGCCATATGATTTCGTACTACCTTTTCTGCTCCAGAATACCCAGCTACTGGCGTGATGCAATGGATTGGATAAAGGAGAATGTTGGGGAGGATGAAAGAGTTATCTCGTGGTGGGATTACGGGCATTGGATAAACTACTGGGGGCAGAGAAAGTGCGTGACAAGAAACGACCACAAGTATCAGGAGATGGATTTGGAAGTTGCGGATAAGTTTGTTTCCAACACTCCTGAAGCGCTGAAACAGTATATGATTGAGCATAAAGCAAAATACGTTCTTTTTGACCAGGATTTGATTGGGAAGTGGGGTGCACTGAACTTCCTCTCCTGTGTTTATAATAACGAAACAAACATGAGCTTCGCTTTCAAGGAAGGAGAAAGGTTGGGTGGGATGTATCAGCTTGGCACCTCAAACTGCGAGAGGGAGCACAACTTTGAAAGAATTCTCATTCCATACGAACCAACGATAAACGACTACTGCGCTGGTTCTGAGCCATCCTCTCCACTAATAAGAGCATATACGTTTTCAAACTACACCTACTGCGTCAAATACAGCTACACTGAAACAACAAAAAGGATAGTCGGTATATATTATGAAAATAATTTGAGCAGGATGAACAGGGGAATTCCACTTCCCTCAGGTTACCAGAGCATTCAGGGAAGACTTTACGAGATGTACACAATGTTCTACACAACAGATATATGGCCTGATGGAGTGAGTGGTTGGGAGGATAGAAAGGGAAAGGTGTATGATTCAACTTTCTACAGAGGTTTCATACTTGGTGAGCTTCCTGGGTTTGAGCAGGTTTACCCAGCAAACAACCAGGCAGGCGCGGTGAGGATATTTAAGATAAAGGAGTAGAATCAAGCCAGCGGATGTATTTCTCTATTCCCTCTTTCAAACTAACCTTTCTCCTCCAGCCAAGCTTTTCAATTTTCTTCGTGCTCAGCAGCATCTTCACAACGTCTCCCTTCCACCCCCTCTTCCCACCAGTGTATTCAAACCTTGGCTTCACATTCATCGCTGAGCAAACGTACCTCGCAATCTCATTCACAATTGTCATCTCACTGCTCCCAACGTTGAAATAATCATAAACTTTCTTCTGCTTTTTTGAGGCAAGCAGCACCGCATCCAAGCAATCCGTTATGTATAAGTAGGATTTGCTCTGCTTTCCATTCCCAAGAATCTCCAGTTTTTCTGGGTTTGCTTTGAGTTTCCTGTAGAAATCATACATCACCCCGTGTGTTGAGTACGGACCAAAAATATTGGCAAGCCTTAGCACAACTCCCTTTATTCCATACGTGAACGCATATGATGATATATAGCTCTCGCATGCAACCTTTGAGGCCGCGTAGTTGCTTATCGGCACCATTGGATGCTCCTCAGGAGTTGGAAGCACATTTGTCTCTCCGTAAACAGTTGAGCTTGAAGTGAAAACTATTTTTTTAACATTGTTTTTCCTTGCTGCTTCAAGCAGATTGAATGTTCCAATAACATTTATCTCAAAGCTCCTCTCAGGTTTCTCTGCGCTGTCCTTCACGCTTGGGTCTGCAGCAAGATGGTATACCTCTTCAATTCCTCTCATCACAGAGTTCACTGCTTCTTTATCCCGTATGTCTCCCTTCACAAACTTGAAGTTTTTTTTCTGAAGGTGTTGCTTCAAGTTATCCAGCTTCCCAGAAGACAAATCATCAAAAACAACCACCTCGTATCCTTTTGAGAGAAGAAGGTTCGTTAGATTCGTCCCTATAAAACCAGCTCCACCGGTTACGAGTATCATAATTGGGTTTTGGTGGGCAATATTTAATTTACTTTCTCCATAATACTTTTATGAAAATATCGGTGATTGGAGCAGGTTATGTAGGAGTTGTTGCTGCTGCCTGCTTTGCGGAGAGAGGTTTCAAAACCCTTATTTCAACAAATGACCCAAGAAAGGTGGAGTTGGTTAATGAGGGAAAAGCACCTTTCTTTGAGCCCAATTTGGATAGACTTATTAAAAAAAATGTTAAGAGCGGCATGCTAAAAGCAACTAAAACAAGGGTTGAAGCAGTTCTGAATTCAGATGTAACTTTCATATGCGTTGGGACGCCAAGCGCTCCTGACGGTTCAATTGACCTTTCTTTCATCTACGAAGCAGCTGAGGAGGTTGGGAGAAGCTTGAGGAAAAAGAAAGGTTATCACGTTGTTGTTGTGAGAAGCACTGTTGTGCCGGGAACAACTGATGAGGTGACAACGGTTATTGAAAAACTTTCTGGGAAGAAAGCAGGAAAGGAGTTTGGAGTTTGCATGTGCCCAGAATTCCTCAGACAGGGGCAGGCGGTTCATGATATGTTAAACCCGGACAGAGTGGTGATTGGGGAGCATGACAGAAAAGCAGGAAACGTGTTGGAAAGGTTGTTCAAGAGATTCTACAGAGGAAAGAAAATCCCAATCCTCAGGATGAACACTGTCTCTGCTGAAATGGTGAAGTACGTGAGCAACTCGATACTTGCAACAAAGGTTTCTTTCATAAATGAAATTGCAAATATATGCGAGAGAGTGAAAAACGTTGATGTTTATGAGGTTGCAAGAGGAGTTGGTTTAGACAGAAGGGTTGGACCGCTTTTCCTTGAAGCAGGAGCTGGGTTCGGCGGGAGTTGCTTCTCAAAGGATGTGAATGCCATAATAACTTTCTCGAAGGAACTTGGTTATCAACCAAAAATACTTGAAACTGTTCTGAGGGTAAATTACGAGCAGGCGCTGCACGTAGTTGATTTGGCAAGAAGGGGTTTAGGTGATTTGAGGGATAAAAGAATTGCAATACTTGGTTTGTCATTTAAACCAAACACCGATGATATGAGGGAAGCACCATCAATTAAAATTATCAATAAACTGCTTGAAGAAGGAGCGAAGGTTGTTGCATACGACCCTGTTGCAAAGGAGAATGCAAGGAAGATATTTAAAGATAAAATAGAATACGCAGGTTCTGCTGAGGAGTGTCTGAAGGGAGCTGACTGCTGCATTGTTGTTACTGAGTGGGATGAGTTCAAAAAGATAAAGCCGGAAGTTTTAAAGAAAATGAAAGGCAGATTGTTAGTTGATGCGAGAAGAGTTTGGAACCATGAAAAGATGAGGAGAGCCGGCTTCAGCTATACTGGAGTTGGGTTGGGAGAATGATTGCTGGAGAGAAAATTCTTGTAACAGGTGGAGCTGGTTTCATTGGCTCCCACGTTGCTGATGCGCTTGTTGAGAGAAATGAAGTTATTGTTTTGGATAATTTGAGCACAGGAAAAATGAGGAATATAGAACATAATTTGGGAAGAGGAGGTTTTAAGTTCATAAAAGGTGATGTGAGGGATGCTGATGCTGTTAGGAAAGCTGCGAGAGGGTGTAGCATTATAATTCACGAGGCAGCTGTCGTTGGAGTTAAGCATTATGTTGAGGATCCGTTGAAAGTTTTGCTTGTGAACTCTGTTGGAACGGAGAATGTGCTTGAGGCTGCAAGAAGAAATGATGCGAAGGTTGTTTTTGCGTCAACAAGTGAAGTTTATGGGAGAAGCGAGAAGCTTCCTCTAAATGAGGGTGGGGAGAGGGTGCTGGGCTCAACAAAAATAGATAGGTGGTGCTACAGCACAAGCAAAGCATTTGACGAGCATCTTTGCTTTGGTTATTATAAAAAATATGGTTTACCTGTTGTTATACTAAGATATTTCAACTCCTATGGCCCAAGAGCAGATGGAAGTGATTACAGCACCGTGATACCAATATTTATAAACAGAGTTTTGAGAAATAAACCCCCTCAGGTGCATGGAGATGGAAAGCAGACGAGGTGTTTTACGTATATAAGCGACACAGCTGAGGGAACTCTGCTTGCAGCTGAAAAGAAAAGTGCGGTTGGAGAAGTGATCAACATAGGGACAGATGTTGAAACACCAATAATTGAGCTTGCGAAAAAAGTAATTGAAATTGCTGGTAAGAAGCTGAAGCCAGAGTTTATTCCATACGAGAGCTTTTATGGGAAGAGCTATGAGGATATAAGGAGAAGGGTGCCGGATACTAGAAAAGCAAAAAAGTTATTGGGGTGGGAGCCGAAAGTTAGTTTGGAGGAGGGGTTGAGGATGACTGTCGCTTGGTATAGGAAGGTGATTCATTGAAAGCAATAATACTTGCTGCTGGAAAGGGAGTGAGGTTGAGACCGCTTACTTACGGAATACCAAAACCACTTCTTCCTGTTGGAGGAAAACCGGTGATTGACTTTGTGATAGACAACTTGCTCACTTGCAAGGAAGTAGATAGTATATACGTTGGTGTTTCCCACATGCAGAGCATGATAAGCAGCTACCTTGCGCATACACCAAGGAATAATGTGAATGTTGAAACGGTGAGCACTCTCTGCTGGGAAACGGGAGGGGATATAAAGCTCATCGCAGTTGAGAAAGAGATAAACGAACCAGTGGTTGTTGCATACGGAGATAATGTGACGAAAATGAATGTCGACAGGCTTGTGAAGTTTCACAGAAAAATGGGAAAAAGTGCAACGGTTGCATTGTTCAGAGTTCCATGGAAGGAGGTGCATAGGTTTGGCGTTGCAAAAGTTGAGAGGAATTTGATAACCAAATTTGTTGAGAAACCTGAGAAAGGAAAAGCAGAGTCAAACCTTGCGAACATTGGCTACTACGTGCTTGAGCCAGAGGTGATATGGAACATACCAACCGGAAAAGTTAAAATGGAGAGCGTTGTTTTCCCAAAGCTTGCAGAGGAGGGCGAGCTTGCTGGGTTGGTTTATAATTTGAAATACTGGCTTGACATAGGGACGATTGAAGCGTATAGAAAAGCAAACAGGATGATGGAGGGAATACTGCCTCCTTAATTCTAAACAATTACAAAGACAAAGGAGTTGGTAGGATGTGGGGGAGATATTTTAGGGAAAGAAATATTTTGGTTACAGGTGGAACAGGTAGCTTTGGGTATCAGATTATAACAAGATTGATTGATTTTAAGCCTGCGAGGATAGTGGTTTTCAGCAGAGATGAAAAGAAGCAATATGATATGAGAAATGAGTTTGAAGGCTGTGATTTATTGGATTTTGTTCTTGGGGATGTTAGGGATTACAATTCAGTTTATGTTGCTATGAAAGGTATAGATATCGTTTACCATGCAGCCGCGCTTAAGCAAGTTCCAAATTGCGAGTTTTATCCATTAGAAGCAGTGAAGACAAACATTCTAGGAGCGGAGAACGTAAGGATGGCAGCTTTGGAAAATGGGGCGGAAAGAGTTGTTTCGATAAGCACAGATAAAGCAGTGAAACCAGTAAATGTGATGGGCATGACCAAAGCGATACAGGAGAGAATAATGCTGAGGTCTGTTGAGAAAGGGTATACCACAAAGTTTATTTGCGTGAGGTATGGGAACGTCATCGGCAGCAGGGGTAGCGTGATCCCGTTCTTCAAGGAGAGGTTGGAGAGAGGGGCATTTCTGCCCGTGACTGACTTTGAGATGACGAGATTTTTACTGACTCTCGACCAAGCCGTAGACCTAGTTTTTAGGGCTACTGTTGAAGGTGAGAGTGGGCAGATTTTTGTCAGGAAGATGCCTGCGTGTAAAATAATTGATTTGGCAAGAGCGATGGCGAAGGAGGTCACTGGGAGAGATGACTACCCTATAAAAGAGGTGGGTATACGGCCTGGTGAGAAGATTCATGAAGTGCTGGTTTCAGAGGAGGAGATGCTCAGATCTGTTGAAACCAAAACACATTACGTTATCTACCCGCATGGAAAACTGAAAAAACCAAAATTGTTGAGTAACCTACGGGAGTATACTTCAAACCATACTAAGATGCTGAATGAAAGAGAAATTGTTTCTCTCCTTAAAAAAGAAGGATGGTTGTAGATGAAAATTTTTATAACTGGGGGGAATGGACTTCTTGGAAGTGCTTTGTCACTTGGACTGGTTAAGGAGCATAAGGTAGTATGCGGCTGCCATGCTAGCTACATAAAAATAAAGAATGATAACTTCTCTTCTGAAATTTTTGACATTACAAGAGAGGATATGCTAGAAGTAGTTGTCAGAGCATCACCGGATGTGATAATCCACGCGGCTGCCATTACCGATCTGGAGCTATGTGAAAGAGACCCTACAATGGCGTATAAAGTGAATGTTGCTGGTACTGAAAACATTCTTAAAGCGGCTAGGAAGTGCGGGGCTAAACTGGTGTATATGTGCACTGATTATATATTTGACGGCAGAGCTGGGAACTACTCTGAAACAGATAAACCAAACCCATTGTCAGTGTACGCAAAGACAAAGTTGGAGGGGGAGGAGATTATCAGAAAGGATTATGACAACTTTCTTAGTATTAGGACTAGTTTGCATGGCTGGAACCCGAACCCCGGTAAAACGAGCTTCTCTTCTTGGGTGGTTGAATCTCTTAGAAGGGGCAAGAAGGTACAGCTTATCCGCGACCAGATAAGTTCAATGATATTCACCAATGACCTTGCAGGCATAATGAATAGAATGCTGAAGCAGGATCTTACCGGTATTTATAATGTTGCGAGTTCTGACTCAATGTCAAAATACGACATTGGTCTGACAATTGCAGAAGTATTCAAGCTTAATAAAGAGTTTATAACTCAAATATCACTAAGCCAGCTGGCAAGGAAGATTTCGCTGAAAGCTAAACGGCCAATGAATGTTTCGTTGGACGTTTCAAAGATAGAGAAAAAACTTGGTGAGAGAATGCCCAGCATTCGGGAAGGTATTGTTTCAATGAAAGAGAAGGAAGAAGAATTTAGGAATGGGGTATTAGTATGGAGATAGAGATGAGGGAGCTAAAAAAGCACGAGGATAACAGAGGTATTCTATTTGAGATTCTGAGAAGAGATGAAACTGCAGATGAAATCAAGCACATATACTTTTCCGTATCGAAGAGCGGAGCTGTGAGGGGCGATCATCACCATAAGAGGAAAGTGGAGTGGTTTTGTGTCGTTAAAGGTAGGGCTAAGTTGATAGTGGAGGATATCAACACAAATGAGAAAAAAGAGGTTATCCTTGATAGTGAAAAACCAACAATTGTGAAAATTCCTCCGTATGTAAAACATCAGATAAAAAATATTGGGAGGGGTAGAATGTATCTCATTGCAGTAACAAATGAGGTATTCGACCCAGATGATCCCGATACGTATAAAAGTTAATCTATTAGCTAAGTGTTTTTGGTTGGTTTTATGGCTGTATCAAAAACTAAAAAAGAAAAACTAGTTTCGGTTATCGTTCTTAACTGGAATGGCAAGCATTTTCTTAAGGAATGTTTAGAAACGTTGTTGAAGCAAGATTATCCAAATTTTGAAGTTATTGTTTCTGATAATGGTTCCAGTGACGGTTCCCAGGAGTTTGTGAGGAAAAACTTTCCTTCAGTGAAGTTGATTGAGAATAAAGAAAATTTGGGATTCAGCGGTGGCAACAATGCGGGTATCAGAGCAGCAAAAGGCGACTACATTCTCCTGCTGAATAATGATATGATTTTTCATAGAAAGGATTGTCTCAGCGAGCTTGTGAAAGCTGCGGAGAGCGATAAAAGAATTGGAGTTGTGGGTGGGATGTTTCTGTGGGCTAAGGAGCCAAAGAGAATTCAGAATGTGCGAGGAGCTAGTCTTCCGAAAGTAATACCGGAGGTGTCGCTTGAGAAGCTGAGAAACGTTGCATTTGGAACACCTGATACACCATACGAAGAAGATACTGGGCAGTATGATGAATTAATTGAAATTGACGCAGTCAACGGTTTGGTGAAAAAAGAAGTTTTTGAGAGAATTGGTTTGTATGATGAGAAATTTTTTTTCACTTATGATGACGCTGATTTTTGTTACAGGGCAAAACAAGCGGGTTACAGAATTGTGACAAACCCGAAAGCAAAGATGTGGCATGTTGGGGCTGGGACGGTTAGCGCAGTGACTTCTTTTTATATCTATCATTCGTATAGAGGGAAGCTGAGGTTTGGGTTGAAGCATTTTAAAGGAATGAAGAAAGTTGCATTCATAATAATGAGTATTATTGCCCTTCCGTTTTTAATTCTGAGATTTATAATTAATTGCAGGTTTGATTTGGTAACTGCTTTGGTGAGTGCGTATGGGTGGAATTTAATTAACTTCAAGGATTATCTGTGATAGTATGGAGATATGTTTTGTTGGCACAGGAGTGCTTCTTATACCACCAACTTACGGTGGGGCTGCGGAGAGAGCGATATTCGAACTTGGATGCGCACTGGCGAGGAATAAGGAGATTTATGTAAGGATAATTGATTATGAGCACCCTGTGCCAGAAAAACCAAAAAATTTGGAGTACGCGATGATAAACAAAAAAGCTAACTTGGTAAAAAAGCACTCATTCTTCTCTTTGCTGGCTTTGCTCAAAAGCAGGGAGTTTGAAAGCGATGTGTTTCACTGCAGTCTAGCAATTTCTTCTATTATATTTTCAAAAGTATACGGGAGGACCGTATACACCTCACATTCTCCTTTTTGGTTTGATCCAACCAAGTTTGATAAAAAGGAAATTGTTGCCATAAGAAATGCGTCGTATAATATAGCAATTTCAAAGGACATATACAGGAAAATGAAGGAGTATAATCAGAACACCGAGTATGTGCCAAATGGGGTGAACATCCATAAATTCAAACCAGGAAAGAGAAGTAGTTTGTATGATATATTATTTGTTGGTAGAATAAGCCCTCAAAAAGGCCTTGAGTATCTCGTTGATGCAGTTGCAGAGGTGAGGAGGGAAATACCTGATGTTAAGGTGCGTTGTGTTGGCCCAACATCTTTCTATGGGGATTTGGAAAGCGAATACTTGTTAAACCTGCGTAGAAGAATTCGGGAACTGGGGATGGAGGATACTTTTCTGTTCACCAGAAAAGTGGATGAACAAGAGCTCCTTCAGAGTTATAGAAATTCATCCATTTTTGTCCTTCCATCTCTATCAGAGGGGATGCCTTTAGTTGTGTTGGAGGCGATGGCTTGCGGCCTTCCGGTGATAACGAGCGATGTGAGTGGAGTAAGAGATGTTGTGACAAATGATGTGGGGAGGATAGTTCCAAAAGGAGATTCAAAAGCACTTGCAACTGCAATTCTGGAGCTACTTCAAAATAAATCTTTGATGAAAAAAATTTCAAAAAAAGCGAGGGAGAGAGCGAAGCAGTTCAGCTGGGAAAGAATAGCAAAAAAAACTCTCGGAGTTTATAAAAAGGTAATTTTATGAGAATTTCTGTTGTAATACCTGCTCGTAATGAGGAAGATGTAATAGAGAGATGTGTACGTAGCGTGCTGAATCAAAAAGTGAAACCATATGAGGTGATTGTTGTTAATGATGGTTCCACAGATAGAACAAGGGAGATTGTGGAGAGAATTATGAAAAAGGAGAAGAGAGTTAAACTGATAAACTTTGATAAAGGCCACTCGGCTGCTTTTGCAAGGAACAGAGGAGCAGAAGCAGCAAGAGGAGATGTTGTTTTCTTTTTGGATGCGGATCAAGAGTTACTTAGAAAAGATTTTTTTCGTATAATGAGTGAGGATTTTGATGGGGTGGATGGAGTTATATGCCCATTTGTGCCTCCCAAACCAAAAAATCTTTTAGAGAGAGCTCAGATGGCAAATTATTACACTTCACATCTGCCGCATAATGTGCATTTAGTTAACGGTAGCTCTAAATACAAATATGTAATCCACTCTATGCGCAGAAAACTTTTCCTTGAGCTTGGAGGCTTTGACGAGGATATTTTCTATTTTGAAGATGCAGATTTGGAGGATAGATTTTATAAGGCAGGTAAAGCCGCAAGGTATGACTGGAGGCTTGTTCTTGTTAACAAGTACCCCGAAACATTTTCGGAGTTTGTAAGGCAGTCAAGGTGGATGGGTAGAGGAGTTTATACAATGCTCAGGAAAGGCAAGTTTCTTTTGAGGGCGGTAGCATTCTGGCTGGTTTACATAGTATCGCTCATCCTGAGTTTTTTGAATCCACTTTTCTTCTACCTATTCATTTTGATGAACTTCATAGTCATTGCAAGAGGGGTTAAGATATGGATGAAGTCAAAGGACTTGCTGGGCTCGCTAATCTTTTCGTATCTGCACGGAGTGAGGAGTATAATTGCGTTTGTTCAATTGGTTTGGTGCTTAGCTCTTGGAATGATTGAATAATCTCCCATATAACTTTGCATAGCCATCTGCTGTTTTCTGGATGGTAAAACTCCTTTTAACTCTTCTATACGCTTTCTGTGCTAACTCCCTTGCAGTTTTCTTATCATCAAGCAACTGAGTCACTCCTTCCGAAATTGCTTTTGAGTTTCGTGGTTCAACAAGCACTCCGCACTCGCCAACAACTTCAGGTATGCTAGCGACATTACTCGCAACTATCGGAGTTTTACATGCCATCGCTTCAAGCAACACGATCCCGAATGACTCCCAGAGAGAGGGGCAGACAAATACATCACTTGCCGAGAGTAATTCCAGTTTCTTTCCTTCATCAACTCCCCCAAAAAAAACTACCTTTTCTCTAACACCTAGCTTGGAAGCCAGGTGAGCCAGATTTTTTCTCTCTGGTCCTTCTCCAATAACTGCAAGTTTTACATCATAGTCTTTGAGTAGAGGGATCGCTTTTATGAGAAATTCCAGTCCCTTCTGTTTTGTCAGTCTGCCTACAAAGAGCAGTAAATTTTCACACCCAAATTCATCTTTCAGATTTGTTTTAATTCTTTTCACTTTACGTAAGTCTATACCATTGTAGATGACATCAACTTTTTCTTCTGCTACGTGATAATCTGCAACAAGCTCGGTTCTACAGGAATTGGAAACCGCCACAACCCTGCATGCATTTCTGAAACCTATTCTTTCAAGGTTTTGAGTTATGAGTGAGGTGTAAAGTTGGGAGTGGAGCGGTATTAAATCGCTAGTGGATGAAATTAGACCTCTAACAGTGCCGTGCGCTGTTGCTACTGATGGTTTATTTTTTATAAATTTTAGAATGCACGCTGACCAAGCATTTGCGTGAATTAAATCAAATCTGTTTTTTAGTTTGAACAGTTTTTTCAGAAGAATCCCTGATATTACTATTCTTGCAAAGTGAGGTACAAATCTCATTTCATTTTCAGATAGAGTTACCACAATTGTTTCAATACCTCTTCTTTGCAACTCTGAGTTCAGCGAATTCAAGACTGACTCAACTCCTCCTTTGTATGAAAGTGGAAACGGGTTGAGAATGCAAACTCTCATAAAATCAGCTCAGAAAGTTTGATAGTTTTTCAGCGAGCACCTTCCAATCGTATTTTTCATACGCAAGCTTTCTTGCAAGCGAAGCAACTTTCTTTGATTTCTCTGGGTTTTTGTAAATGTAGATTATTTTTTCAGCTATTGCTTCCGAGTTGTCGGGTGGCACAACAAACCCAGCGTTGCCGTTTTTTAGAATCATTTTTATATCACCAACATCTGTTGCAACTATCGGAACTCCGCTTGCCATATACTCGAATATTTTCATATTGCTTTGGTAACGCACTCCCTCTAAATTTGAGAAAGGTGCAAGCAGCACATCTGCGCTTGCGAGCAGTTTTGGAAGTTTTTCATGGGGTACCGTTCCGGTAAAAACAAAAACATCTCTGAGTTTTTTTGAGCTTACGATTCTTTCAAGTTCGCCTTTTTTGGGACCATCACCAACTATGTAACATTTGAGATTCGAAATTCTTCTCTTCGCAGTCTCAACAGCATCAACTATCGAAAGAATGTGCTTTATCTTATGCAACAAACCAACGAATACGAGTGAGAACTCCTTTCTTTTTCTCCTCGTCGGCTTGAATTGCTTTGTGTTAACTCCATTTGGGAGATAGAAACACTTATTCCAATACTTCTTAGGAATTTTCTCTTTCATTATTTTTGTGTTTGAGTAGATGATAACATTGGGGAAACTGATTGAAAGAAATGCAAGAGCTTCAGTTAACAAGATCTTGTAGAATGGCTCATCATTATCTTTCAGTGTTGCAGCATCCCACTCATCGCAGTCAAAAACCAATTTGCAACTTGGGTGAAAGAGTTTGTATAGCAGTGCTGGGAGAAAAGTGAATAAATGCGGTTTTGCAAAGTAAACCACATCCGGCTTTTCATTTTTCATATGCTCCAATGCCTTGAGTATGTGAATTGGCAGAAGAAGGAAGGATTTATTTTGAATGGTAAAAAAGAATACGGGGTTCTCCTCTGAACACCCATATTTATCACATTTTGGTATTATGATTTTAACATTTTGCCGCATATTGACAGCTAGATTATATAACCTAGCGGTAGTTGCGCCTTTTGATGAGAAGGGCGAGAGCATAATTATTTTCAAAGTAACACCTTCAATAGATTAAAGTATACGAGTATTAAATTATATTGTAAGGAATGTAAGGTGGTTTCATTAAGAGTAAGATTAAGGTTTCTGTTGTAATACCTGCTCGTAATGAGGAAGATGTAATAGAGAGATGTGTACGTAGCGTGCTGAATCAAAAAGTGAAACCATATGAGGTGATTGTTG
>JAVZHX010000005.1:0-53581 GCA_038871515.1 Candidatus Micrarchaeia archaeon | reverse complement strand
TTTAACCTCCGGGGTCCTGCACACCTGCCGGATTACACACCTGGCAGGCGGACCCCCACTAAAGATTATGAAGTCCCAGAAAAAGGCTTACGGTCATCCCAATTAATTAGACATAATCGAAACTCAGTCAACTTTTTATACTGCAAAATTCAAAATAAAAACATGGAAAATACAGCAGTGAGAGAACAGACTCCCTTTCATCAGATGGGCATATTAAAAACGGAGAATGAAACGAAGGGAAGGTTCATTGCAGTGATGGTAACTCACCACCCAGAATCAGTTGAAAAAATTGCAGAGGTTGTAAAAACCCAAAAAATCAAAACAATAATACTTGAGGATTCACCAAAGGCGCTTATGGATGTGATTGAAGGAAGAAAATCAATTGACTCCCACCTCAGGGAGTTTATGCTGAATGAAACAAAAGGAAAAGTTGACCTGGAGAAAACCCCGGAATACTTCCTCACTCCACGTCTTGCCTCATACAAAAGAAGATGCGAAATTCTTTGCGAGTTAAAAGCAGAAAACCCTGATTTGAAAGTTATAATTCTTGACCCATATTACGATAGGAATGCAGTTGGTTTAAAGGGAGAAACATACGAGGAGAGAATGAAGCTTCAGAAAAGCATAAACGAAAACATGGAGAGAGTTGAGCGCGCTGTTGCAATAAAGGATTTTGTTGGTGCAGTTGAAAACATGAAAGCTGTTGCAAAGGAAATTGCACAGCAGATAAAAATAAACGATGGGATGAGAGCGAAAGCAGTTGCAGATGGAAATTTCAGGGGAAACGTTCTTGTTGAAATGGGAGAAGCGCATGAGCTGTTTGCAAAGGAGTTAGCTGCGAGAAATGCAGAAGTTTCAGTTGTGTTGGCAAATGAGGAAATTATGAAAAAAGTTTTCAAGGAGGAGAAAGTTCATCCTCCTCTTCTCCAGCTTGCTCATCACTACATCACAAAAGGGGAGGAGGTGAGCAAGGAAACAGCCGATCTGCTTGCAGCAAGAGCATGCGCAGCTGCAGCAATGTTCTCCCAACAGCTTCAAAGAATGATAATGGAAGGAAAAAGAATGACTGCTGAGGAGGATTATAGAATTGTAAAAGCAGCCAACGAGCTATCCTTTGACGACTGCAAAAAAATAGTTGTTGGTTAACTTTCTTCAAGCTGAATTCTCTTCTGCATTTTATACATTTCAATTATCTCCTGAACAGTTGTTGCTTCCTCAGGCGACTTATCCATTCTCAGCTCAACCATCCTTGGGAACCTGAGCGCATAGCCGCTTTCTCCTTTTCCTTTTCCAGCAGTGTGCGTAGGCGACCTTGTTATCTCATCAGCAGCAACTGTCACAACGTATTTCAAATCAACCCAGAAATCAGGTTTTATTTCAGAGTCAACTCTCGCAAGCTTGTGATCAACCTTTATTTTTCCAAGCATCTCCTCAAGCTGTTTCATCTGCTCCTCAGAGAAACCGGAGCCAATCTTTGCAACTGTTTTGAATACATCTTCCTTCTCATCATAAACAGCGCAGAGCAAACCACCGAATTTGAACTTCGCCCTCATTCCCTTTCCCAAAAAATAACCGACAATCACCAAATCAACCGTGTCCGCAAGCTCTCCCTTATAAGACCTTTTCAGCTTTATCCAAGCAAACTTTCTTGCGCCTGCAACGTACTCAGCATTCAAATCCTTCGCAACAATTCCCTCCATTCCTTTCTCAACAGACTCCTCAAAAAACTCCTCAAGCTTCTTTGGGTTGTCCGTCACAATCATTTCAGATAATTTTATCACATCTCCTGCTGCAATTAATTTCTCAAGCTTCTTTCTTCTCTCCAGATAAGGTTTTTTTGTGCAGTCAACCCCATCGTAATAAAGAATGTCAAACGCAAATAATTTCAGTGGATACTCCTCAGCCATCTCTTTCACTCCATATTTTCTTTTTCTCTGCATTGTTAACTGGAATGGATAATACTCACCGCTTGTTTCATTATACGCAAGCGCTTCCCCTTCAAGAATTGCCTCTTTTGCTTTCACCTGCTTTCTAACTCCATCAACAATTTCTGGAAACATATGCGTCATTCTCTCAAGCCTTCTTGAAAAAATCTCAACTCTGTCTCCTTGCTTGTGCAGTTGCATTCTTAGTCCATCGTATTTCCGTTCTACTGCGCACTTTCCAACTTTCTCAATTATCTCCTCCGCGCTTGGCAACCTTTCTGCAAGCGCTGGCCTTATTGGATTGAAAACTTTTATTCTGAATTTCCTTATCCCCTCAATCCCATCTGAAAAAAGCGTTTTTGCAACAAGCCCCAAATCCGAACATAGATTATAGGCTCTCTCAAGCTCCTCCCTCAAGCTTTTATCTCCAGCTTCATACGCGGAAAGGGCATCAAGTATCGTTGGGTCACCTATCCCCAACCTGAGTTTACCAATTGGAAACCTTGTTATATATTTCGCTTCCTTCGGTGTTGAGTTATTCAGCAGTTCAACCAAACCTTTTATTTTCATCTCCTGGCTTCCCGCTCCGCTCATCCTCGCCATCTTCATAAAATTATCATAAACTTTCTGAACAGATAACGGCTGTGAGAATAAAGACATTTGCTTTTTTGATGAGAGAAGCTCCTCAGCAGTCTTGCCCAAATCGCCTGTTTTCCTGTAAACTTCCTCAACTCTTTTAACAGGGTAACCTGTTGCAATAGATATTGCTTCCTCAACGAACTTCTCACCCAACCCAACTTCAATTCCCTCAAAAGGAGGAGCAAGCACTCCTTGAGTTAGGTAAATTATCTTATCAATTTCATCTGCTTTTGCTTTCCTGAAAAGCTCTGAGAGGATTGCCATCATCTCCAGCCTTCCTCTCGTTGCCTCAAGCTTCTCATACGCTTCTGCAAGCACGCTGAACTGCATAGAAAAATATTATTAAAGGAAGTTTAAATAATTACCAGATGAAAACAATTGGGGTGGGTAAATGAAGAGCAAAACTGCATTAATTGTTGCAATTCTAATATGCGAGATGGCGGGAGTTATTGGCTCGGTTTTCACATACAACTCAATTCCAGATTGGTATGATAGGCTTAAAAAGCCAGACTTCACTCCGCCAAGCTGGCTCTTTGCACCTGCATGGGTTACCCTTTACCTATTTATGGGAGTTTCAGCTTATCTTGTTTGGGAAAAGGGAGTTAAGAGAAAAGAAGTGAGAGATGCTTTATCAATTTTTGGAGTTCAGCTCCTTCTGAACCTTTTCTGGTCAATTTTCTTTTTTGGCTTGCGCTGTTCTCTTTGTGGTTTTGTTGAGATAATACTGCTGTGGCTTGCGATTGCAGTCACTATAATAAAATTCCATAAACTCTCAAAGCCCGCAGCCCTTCTTCTAATTCCATACATTCTTTGGGTTAGCTTTGCAGCAATTCTCAACTTTTACGTTTGGAGGCTTAACCCATGAGGCTCTGGTCTCTGCATCCCAAATACCTTGACTACAGGGGGTTGGTTGCTCTGTGGAGAGAGGGTTTGCTTGCAAAAAAAGTTTTGGAAGGAAAAACAAGAGGTTACAAACATCATCCACAACTCACAAATTTCAAGAATCAAAAGAATTCTAAAAAATTCATCTCAACCTATCTTCTTTATGTTTGGAGGGAGGCAGAGAGAAGAGGGTATCATTTTGATGGAAAGAAACTTGGGAAGAGTTTCACAAAAGAAAAAATAAAGATAACGGAAAAAGAGCTGATGGAGGAACTCAAACACCTCAAGAAGAAGCTGAGAAAAAGAAATCACAAAAAATACAATGAGCTACGCATAGTAAGAAAGCCAAAACCAAACCCTGTTTTTAGAGCGAGCTAATCTATCTTCCCCCTTATTATTCCAGAATCAATGTGGGAAGCTCCCCCAATTACCGTATAATTGAACTCTATTTTCACCCCGTAGAAAGCATCGCCTGTTGCGCCTGTTATCGTTGAAATACCGCTGATTGTAAGGTTCCCTCCTGGCTTCAGCACGTAGGGTAAAGCGGGAGATGGTGAAACAAGAGAAGAATCCTTTATTTTTATATCAGTGATGTTCACTGAAGTTTGCGCGTTGTTCACAAGATACAGAGTTATGCTTCCATCCCCCTTCACACTGAAATCAGTGACACCAAAAACACTCAAACCAACTGCTTCATTCTTCGTAGGAACCCACATGGTTGGATTGAAAACTCCCAAGTAATAAAGAAGAAGTATTATAACTGCCAGAGCAACAAGCGCCCATCCGTAAGTTATCAAATACTCCAAAGCTGACTGTCCTTTCTTTTCCATCATCACCACCTTTTTCACCTTATCAAATAACCAAAAGCAGATTGAAATACTGAGTGAGTGAGGAAGAAAACAACCAACGCACACCCAACAAAAATGGGAACAAACTTCAAACCTTTTGTTATTCTTCCATACCTTATCTGGGCAAGCGTAAGCGCTCCAAGGGTTGTTGTGAGAATTATGCACGAAATTGCAAAAATTTTCACTTCCTCAGGGTTAATCACAGTCGCTTTGCTCCCCCCTCGGAATAGAATGCTAAAAGTTCCCGTCACAGGGACATCTGAGGGAAGCTCCATTCTGTTTTTCATGATTGACAAACTCATCTCAGAGTAGTAAAGCGATGAAGCAAACAGAATAGGCGCAGCTATCATGGAGCTGAAGATAATGAATATTGTGTACATAAGAGTTGCGTTAAGAATCTCTTTCTTCAAAGCAGATGTGCTCCTTATATCCCTTGCCACCTCATCAAGGAGTGGAGCAATCTCACCACCAAGCTCTATTCCCTCAACAAGCAGCTTCACAGCTCTTTCAAGAGTTGTTGATTTCACTCTGTCCGCCATCTCCCTCAGCGCATCTGCAATTGGCTTCCCACCGAAGCACTTGCTGCTCACAACTTTAATTTCTTCCTCCAGTGGGCCGAATTCAGGCCTTGCCCCCATCCAGATTGCATTCTCAGTTGTCATCCCAGCTCTAACATTTGCGGAAATCATCTGCAGCGCGTCAGGTAAAACTTCTTCTATTTTTGATGCTCTGTTATCCGCAGTTGCAACCAAAAGAATATACGCAAGAATTTCAACTGCGAGCCAAACACCCAAGCCAATCAGCCAAGCGAACTTTGCTTCAACAAAGCTGAGGGAAACTTGAAAAGCAACAACTGCGAGAAGAAGGGACCAGAGGAGGGATGAGCCAAGGTAAACCCTCGGCTTCATCTTCAACCCTCCCTGAACCATCAGCTTACTAATGTGCTTTACCACTGACTGGGGGAAGAGAACTGAAAACATTGTATAAATTCTTTCGCTTGTTCTCATATCAATCCACCGCAGGCCTTCTGCTTTTCACAAAACTTATGAAGAAAAGCTGAAATATTAAAAGGAAAACAAAAACTGCCGGGAAGATGCTTCTCGGCACAAGCACATTCATAAATGACATTATAATAATCAACATTGTTATCCCAAGTGAGGGAAGCACAACTGCAAGCACCATATATATCATAACCCACGGGTTCAGCTCCTGCCCGTATCTTTGAATTTCTGACATCCTCTCCTTTGTCAGCTCATTTATCATCTCCTCTATCGCATTCCCAACGTCAGAGCCAACCTTCAACGCATTTGAAATCTGCCAGAGAACTCTCCTAAACCTGAAGGATGGGTTTCTCTTGCTCGCCTCATTAAGAACATCTGTCTGAGGCACTCCTGCGCTCATCTTCTCCACCATTTTTGCAAACTCATCTGAAACTGGCCCGTAACCTTCGCTGACGCTTGTCATTGCCTGAAAAAGCGGGACACCCGATCTTATGTTTATAAGCAACTGCCTCAGCGCTGGTATTAGATTTGCTTCAAGCGCCCTCGTTCTTCTTCTTGCAACTACTGCTGGATAGAAAATAATTGTGAGAAAGGATGAAATGCCAACAAGCAAACCTGCAAAAATCCCAAGAAGCACAACCTCCCTTCTCACAGCATAACCTATTAGAATGATAAGGAGAGTAACAAAGAGAAAATTCACCGTTCCTGAAACAATTGAAGCTGCTGCATATCTTCTTGGCGGCAAATCCACCCCTGCCTGTATCAGCTCAAGTCTCAAATTTGGCAGGAAGGATGCGACAAGCTCCCCCAAACCCTCAATCTTTTTTGCAAGCAGCATCAGAAGCCCTGGTGGAAGCAGGGTGAGCGGTAATATCATCTAACCAGCCCTCTCCATTATTTTATCAGGTTCCGCATTCTTCTTCACCATCTCCAGCACCTTATCTTTATCCCTGTAGAATGCTGCGACAACCTTCCCAACGTCATTCACATCATAAATTTTATTCTTCAGCATGTAGTTCAGCATTCTCTTCCTATCCTCCATATCTGCATTTATTTCCTTGTTATTCATCCCAGTGAACAGACTCAGCTCATCCATTAACCTAACATACTCACCGCTTTTTACTATCCTATCCTCTCTCGCATCCCACCCAAAAAGCTTGTTCACAAATGCTTTATTCTCCTGCGGAACAAGCTCCGCAATCTCAAACGTTCTCCTTATACCTGTTCTCCTCTGCCTGTACTGGACAACTATCAGGTGCAACGCGCCAAGCATGCTTTCTGGAAGGTTTATTGGCGGTGTTATCAATCTGTTTCTTGTCTGCTTTGCATCATCTGCGTGCAGCGTCGCATAAACCGCATGCCCAGTGTGCATCGCCTCAAAAAGCACTTCCGCTTCCCTCTGCCTCCTCATCTCTCCAAGCACAATTCTGTCAGGCCTCATTCTGAGGGAGTTAACCATCAAATCCAACATAGTTACCTCTCCTTTTCCCTCTGGGTTTGGCAACCTTGTTGTCATAGGCGTCCAGTTCAAGAATTCCGGCAGATACAACTCACGCGTATCCTCAATTGAAATAACCCTCTGATTTGGAGGAGTGAAAACAAGAATTGCGTTCAGAAAAGAAGTCTTTCCGCTTGCAGTTCCTCCACTTATTATCATGTTCATCTCATACTGCACGCACATCCAAATAAGCGCAGCGACATCAACATTCAGCGTTTTTATTGATGGGTCAAGCATATGAATGATTGTCCATGGGTTCTTTGCGAACTTTCTTATTGTCAAGCAGTTTCCCTTTGTTGAAATTGGAAACACAACTGCGTTAACTCTGTCACCTGTTGTGAGGTGGGCATCCATCAATGGATTCAGATTCGTTATCTGCCTTCCCACTCTTCTTGCAACAATTGAAGCGTAGTTTGCTATCTGCTCCTCGCTTTTTATCATAATATTTGTTTTCAGCCAGCCAAACCTCTTGTGGTAAACCCAAACTGGCTCTTTGGAGGAGTTAACAACTATCTCCTCAAGCTCATTATCAGCAAGCAACAGCTCCAAATCACCCAAACCAAGCATATCGTGTATGAGCTTGCCTATCAGCACATCCCTCTCCTTTGGGCTCACATCGGTTATCTCCTTGCTTACAAGCTCCTGCGCCTTCTCTCTGAACTTCCTCTTTATATTCTCCACTTCATTTGGGTCAAGTATTTCTGAAACTTTAATTTCAACATTGCTTATCACCATTTCCTTCAAATGCTGCAGCATAACTTCAGTTGCCTTGCTCACCCTCACCTGTTTCACTTCATACGTGTTCACATACTCCTCAAACTTCTCGCTTATCGTAATTTCAGCAGGAACATTCTCACTCATTACCATGTATTTATCAAGTATTTTCATCCTCTCACCTTAAACGTGTTTTTCACTCTTGTGAAGAACATGGAAATTGGGTGGTACCATGGCTTCCTCGGCCCAAGCCTCTCAGCCTCAGCCTTCATTGTTTCAACTTCCAGTTTCTTCACCTTATCATAGAAATCAGCAACCTTTCTCTTCAAACCCCGTATATCCTTTCTGAGGTGTTTTGTAACAACCTTCAGCTCCTTTGCCTCCCTGAGAAGATACTCCATATCCGCGATTGAAACATCTCTTACTTTGCTTTCAAGCTCGTTTACAAGCGCCTCATCCTTATCCAACCTCTTCCTTATATTCTGCTCAACAAACTCAAAGCTTTTGTGCGACTCCCTCAAATCCTTATCAATGCTGACTATCATGCTAGCCATTGTTCCCCTTTCTTTTGCTTTCTCCTCCGTTTTTGGTTTCTCCTTCGGCACCTCCTTTGCAATAAGGAATGTGCCAAGCAGGGTGTAGTTAACATCTATCATTCCGCTTTCCCTGAGCACCTCTGCAAGCTCCTCAACCTGATCCTTCTCAAGCGCCATTGCGCTTGCTGCCTCCTTCACATCAATCTTCCCTTTCTTCTGCACGTATTCCAGCAGTCTATCTATTATCGTTTCAACTCTCTCAGAAACTTCTTCCTGTGCAGCTTCCTCCTCCTTTTTCTTCACCATCGCACCACTCATTTCTACTTTATGAATTCTGGTTTATATGCCTATTGCATCAGCATTGAACAAAACTTCTGTTTGAAATGAACAATTTATCATTGGTGTTATTTATGTAATACTGCCCTCCACAAAGGTTGAATGGAGCGCTTTGTGTTCTAAACTTTATTTCAGTGACAGCTATCCTGTAAATGCAGCTGTGTTGCTCGTAATCAACAATCACAGTAGTATTTGTCACAGTCACATTATACTCCTTACCATCAATTTTCATAGGCAAGCTGAACTCCGCGTAGTAACCTCTCGTATACATCGCGGTGTTTATCAAATTCGCAAGCTGCCAGCATATCTTCTCAGCTTCCATTTTTGAATTTGCATTCCACCTCTCAAACTCCTTACCGCCAGCATAAGCAGTGAAAACTACCATAATGAAAACAAGGAATATCACGCATATCATGAACTCCACAGCAGCCTGTCCTCTCATCAGGTAACCTCCCTAATCTCAACAACACCGGTTGAATTCATTTTCAGCACAAGCACATGCCTCCCAGGGAGGGTTGGCATAACTCCAGTTAAGTTGCCCCTTGCAAGCGCATAAACATCAGTTGTTCCTCCAGTTGGAAGGTTGAGTTTAATATTCACCTCTCGTCCAGTGAAGCCAGCACTTTCAACCCCCGCAGGAAGATAAATTTCAACAGTTGTAGTTGCTCCAGGCCCCTGCGCATAAACCCTATCTGCAGAATCGGCAATTGCATCCACCGCAACTCTTGCCTGGGAAACCTGCCCGGATATCTGTATATCCATCATCCCAATGTAAAGAACTGGCACAAGCACGATGAGGAACAGCACGAGGACGGCTGCGTATTCAATGCTTACCTGAGCTTTCAGCATAATTATAATAAACTGCCCATCCCTTAAAAATATATCTGAAAGTGGTTGAATGGAGATAGGTTTACCAAAGGAGCTCACATTCAACAGGCAGAAGGGAGAGATAGTGCTGTTTGGGATGAGGCACGTATTCCTTGATGAGTTTCTCCTCAACGCTCTGCTTTCTGAATTTGAAAGAGAGGGGGGTTTGATAACACATGCAAAAATCTACAGAGCATGTAAAAAAGCTGGAGGGGAATACTTCAAAAACCTTCTCTCAAAGTCAGAAGTTGGAGCGATTATGAAAAAATTCGGTTGGGGAAGAAATGAACTAATACGGCAGATTCAACCACTTTGGAGCGATTATGGGTTGGGAGTGGTTGAAAGCATTCTTTTTGAAGAAAAGCGAGTTGTTGTGAGAATAAGCAACAACATAAACGCAAGAACACACGAGCGCTCCTCCCTTCCAGTATGCTCATTCACGCAGGGAATACTTGCTGGAATAGCAAGTGAAGCATATAACGAGGAGTATGACTGCGAAGAAACAAAATGCATTGCAATGGGAGACTCTTACTGCGAGTTTGTGCTAACTCCTTCAAAAAAATAATCACTCAGTCAGCACATATACCACATCGCCTTCTCTCACTCTTGAACTTACTTTCAAACCAATTGACTGCCCAGCTCCTGCTCTCTCAACAGGTTCCTTGTTTATTTGCATCGAGTCGACAACCTGCTCAACCACTCCTGCCGGACCCTCTATTGAAATTCTATCTCCATTTCTTAGCTCATCCGTCAAATCCACCACAGCAACGCTTATCTTGTTGAAGAAATGGGTTACCTTCCCCACCGGTTTCTTATCCATACATCCACCCTCCGTATTAGATTATTCAACTCCAATATAAAAACATTCCTGTTTAACGGAAAAGTTTAAATTATCCATCTTATAAAAAAGCTTTGGGTGGTGTTATGTTCTGGGTGCTGTGGTTCAGCTTGGTTGTGATAATGGTATCATCAATTGCAGGTGTTTTTGCTTGGAATGGCAACCTTCTTGAAGTTGTGAGAATAAAAACAGCCAAAAACCTATGGCTTCTTTCAGTTGTTGGAATCGCAATAGGTTTAATTCTTTTTTTGATAAGCGTTTTTACCATACTGAATACGCCATCAATGATTATAAAATTCTCCTCCATCCCACCCTCGCCACCATTCTGGATATGGATTGCGGTGATACTCCTTATTGCTGGTGGTTTGGTTGTTGGTGTGCCAACTCAGGTTTACCAGCTGAAGCTGGCGAAAATTACAACGAAAACAAGAACAAACCTCTTTTACGTTGGGATGGCAATTCTTGCGCTTGGAGTGCTACTTCTCATTTGGTTGCTCCTCCCAGGAAACCAGCTCCCCTCCTGATTATTTTTTCATTTCTCTTAGCACTCTGTACAACTCAATGAAGCTTATAACATCGCCATCAGAGGGTGTCAGTTTATCTAAATCAATAACAAGATGTTTACCAAGCACCTTAACAACAGCGCTGTTCAGCTGAACCTCTACCTTGTTTATTTTTCCCTTCAGCTTTTGAAGCTTCTCCTCCACGTCTCTGATTGGGTTTGTGTCGGCTGGGCATACATACTCCCATACACCGCTTCTACCTCCAACTTTGTACCAATACTCCCTTGAACCTATTCTTTTTTTATGAAACTTTGAAATTTCCTTTTCTAAAACTTTCATTTCCTTTTCAAATGGCTCAAGCCTCCTTTTCAGCTCTTCACCGAATTTTTCATTTCCATTAACCCATATACCTAAATTCATAATAAAATTTATCCATTATTATTTATATATTTAACTATAATGGATATACTCCTCCTTAACTAGATTTCATAGTTATTATCGCAAATAGTTCTTATCAAATTGCTCAGCGCATCGTTTTTCTCCATTATGATAACCATATAAATATGGAACGACCTTGCCCGTATGCTCAAATCATGCAGGAATTTCCCAAGCGATGTTGGGTCATTATAAAGCCCTAGAGAAGCCAGCCCCTCAAGAAGCAGGAAACCTCTCTTCCCCTTTGAAGCGCTCACTAATCTTTTTGCAACTTCGTACAACTCTATCTGGAGAAAACTCAAATCCGAAATATCTCGGACAAACCAAACATTCCTTTCAGGTTTATCCGTGTCAAGGAAGAATGACTCCGAAGGAGTATGCAAGATTGGACTGCATGCATCAACGTAATAAAGCTCCTCCGGATTCATGCCGTTTGTGCTGAGAAGTCTTGCGTAGTAGGTATGTGGTCTGTTTATGCACGTGATTATTCCTTTCATTCCCTTATCCTGAATCAGGAATCTGAATAATGCCAAATCAAGCTTGGGGAGGTCTACGGAAGTAGTTATTGACACTGCTTCCTCTAGCTCGCTCTTCATCAGCTTCTCCTTCAGTATGTTATATAACTCTTCTACTTCCATTACCCTCTACCTCTAACGCTGTAGTAAGTTAATGACGTAAGGAATATCGTTGAGAAACTTCCCAAGCTTGGTAAATCAATACCAATTTTCAGCAGAACTAATGGCACCAGAAACTCCGTTATAAACGTTATAGCACTGGTGATGAAAACACCAGCAATCATATACCTTATTCTCTTCTTCACCATCTCATTCTCACACTTTTTATAAAACAGAAACAACCTGTAAACAACATAAGATGTGAAAGCAAACATGTAAACAGTGAAGTAAATATAACCATTGTTTAAATTGAAGCTCATTTCAGGCAGCATGTAAACATCAAACCTGAGGGAAACATCGCTCACAAGCCATCCAGCTAAACTCATGAAAATGAAAATAAGTGGTGCGAGAACCATGAAGGCAATCTGCCTTCTTGAAGGGCGTTGGTTTTCCAACGCCATGACAAACATCAAAGCAATTGAGGGTATACAAGGAGTGGCGATGTTTATCATTTTCATTATGAGAATTGCCTGGGATTTTGCATTCGCGAGCCTCAGCGCAAACTCCCCTATGTTCCACCAACAGAACGAGAACATGAGAAGTGCAAAAAGACGGTTTACCAACAGCTTTCTCCTCCTGAACATGAAAACTCCAAAGGATAGGTTAACTATAAATGCAAGGAGAGGCAAAGCTGTCAAAACCACTCGCAGGTATGGTATGCCTTCCATTTAATCATTTTTAGTTTAATTACCACTCTATTTATATATTTCTACAAAAACCGCAGATAAACATTTATATTACTCCTCACTAAAAGAAGCTCATGAAAGCAATGCTTGCGACGACAATTTTCATCTCCCTTCTTCTTTTGGGGTGCTACTCAACACCTATGTTGGGCGAGGGAGAAGCCCCCGTTATCACAACCTCAAAAAACTTCACGATGAAGGAAGGATGGCAGGAGAGCTTTAAATTAGTTGTTGGCGATTCAACAACAACTCACAAAATATTTGTGAGCAGTGTTGCTGCAAGGGCAGCCACTTTGAAAATTGATGGAAAATCATTTACTCTCACACCGGGGCAAACAGAGCAGATTTTATTGAAAGGAGGAACTGTTTTCTTAACTTTGAACAACATTGAAGAGGGTTATGCGAAATTCACAATTTCGCTTTCAAGGGAGCAAGCACCAACAAGTTCAGTAGGTAAAAAACAGAACGGTGCAGTCTGCTTTGCTAACTCAGACTGTCAATCAAATTACTGCAGCAACGGGTATTGTTGTTCCTCTGGCATGTGCTGTGTTTCAGATGCCAACTGCTCAGTTGGAAAGTGCAATACAACAATATTCAGTTGTTTCACCCCAGCTTTACTTTCAGATGGTTCACCCTGTAACTCCAACTCAGACTGCCAGTCCAATCATTGTAGCAACGGCTACTGCTGCGTATCTGGAAAGTGCTGCCTTTCAAACTCCGATTGCAGTTCAGGAGAAATATGCAACACAACTATTCACTCCTGCGTTCAGACAAGCATCTACACCGCGCTTGCTGCGGAGGAGAAAGCAAACTCAACAGAGCAAGGAAAACTGATTGGAAGGTTCTCTGCGCTCTTTGAAACTGCACGGGAGTGCCCCGGAGGAAGCAGTGCGTATAAGCAATGTATTCCTTACATTTCAATAAGAAGCAATAAGCTATCCTCCTCAAGATTCAAGGTAACCTACTCCTATACTTTCAACGGAACTTCCTGCTGTCCAACTAGCGATGTGCTTGAAATAACAGTTGACCTCAGCACAAACGCCACAACGTATCAATGGAAGGATACAACAATAACCTCTGCACTGGCAGATAATATGAACTCAAGCTTGCAGACAAACTGCGTTTCAGCAATTCAGTACATCGCATGTAAAAGTGGCTAGATGCTTTTTATTCCAGCGTATACATCCTCTCTTTCCTTCGCTGGAAGGCTCTCCACCTTCATTATCACTCTGTCATTTTTGAACTCAAACTCCAGAGATACATTCTTGTTCTCAAATATTTCCGAAATGTTTTTATACAACATCTTCCCAACTTCCATCTCAATCAACTCCGTTTGAGGGAAGCTCGGGTCATCGGCGATCAAATGCTCCGAGCTTCCTCTACTCTTTGGCAAACAACCTCGCTACATGGTCATTCAGCCAAAAAACATAACATCCTCTTGATTCATCCTTCCTTGAAGCAACCGCATCCTGAATTCCCATCTCCCTGCATTTTGCGTTTATCCTCTTCAGCTGAGTTCTTGCAGGCTCCTCGTTTATGTTTAATGAATTGGCAAGCTCCTTAACGCTCTGCATTGGTTTCTCTGAAAGTATTTTCATTATCTGAATCTGTGTTTTTGAAAATTCATCAAGCACATTCCTCTCAATCTTTTTCTCCTCTTTCTTTACTTTTGGGATTGCTCCATACTCCTCTGCGTATTTCATCAACTTCTCCTTATCAATTTGGTAAACATCCTCCTTTATCGCTCGCTCCACGCAATAACTTAAGAATAAAAGAAAGCTTCTAGGCGCACCTCCAAATATGTCAGAAGCTAGCTCAACAGCTTTCTCATCAAATGGCGAGAAACCTTTCCCTCCAAAACTCTGTATTCTCTTCAGCACAAGCTCTTTCGCCTGCTCCTTTGTTAAGTTTGTTAGTATAAGCTTATTCGCCGGTGAAATTCTGTTCACCAACGCGTCTGGAAGAAGCGCTTCAACGTCTGTTTCCTGTGTTTGAATACCTGAAATTATAAGCCTGCAGTTCACGCTCATATCCACAATATCCCTTATCCTGTAAACTATCTCCTGAGATTCAAATATATGCGCCTCATCAAGGAATACGACAGCAGTTTTACCCTCTTTTTCAAGTTTCTCGTTCAAATATTCCGGAGTGACAAACGCAGGGGGTTTGTAACCGAAAAGCTTTCGTATCGCTGCAAGTGGAGTGCGCTCCTCAATGCAGTTTATTATTCTGAAATCAACATCTCTCACTTCTTTAGGTGGTTCCTCAAAAAATATTGATATGTAACGGGAGCTCTTCGCCATCTCATCCTCCAGCCATCTGCAAAGGGTTGTTTTGCCAGCCCCAACCGGTCCTTTTATTAAAGTATAACCTCCGCCGTTCACCAAATACTGCAAAAGAATCTCTCTTTCCTTCTCCAAACCAACAATAAGGCTTGGCAGAATTGTTTTTGCGTCTAGCGGGTTAGCTCTCCACCCAAATTTGGAATACCACTCAGATGCCTTTCTTTCATACTCCCTTAAACTTACTTCCATCCCCTCACCATACAAATTTTGTATTGTAAACCATACAAACATCCCTGATTGATGTCATCTGGATGATTAGTATTTGTATGGTGGGGTATATAAACCTTTTGTTTTTTGTATGGTAAAATGAAGTTTTGTATGGTGAACCATACAATTATTTAATCCCCAGCTCCTTTTTAATTGCCTCCCTATCAAACCCAACAATTATCTTCCCATTTATATCCACAACAGGCACTCCCATCTGCCCACTCTTTTCAAACATCTCCATCGCAGCTTTTCTATCTTTTGAAACATCCACTTCCTGAAAAGGGATGTTGTTCTGCTTGAGAAAAGCCTTCACCATTATGCAGTAGGGACACGTTGGAGTTGAGTATACGGTCACACCCATTCTAAACACCCCAATTCTTTCTGAATGCGCATAAATTTATTTCTTTCTATAAAAAAAGAAAAAAGACTTCACTCAACCTTTATCTCTCTGCCCTCAGCCACTGTTTTTACTTTTTTCTTCATCCTTACTTCAAGCACTCCGTTTTTGTACGATGCTTTCACCTGCTCTGGCAAAACCTCTGTAGGCAGTGAAATTGCTCTGTAAAAACCGCCGTAACTTCTCTCCCTGTAGTAATACCCCTTCTCCCTCTCTTCCTTCTCCTTTTTCTTCTCAACCTTTATTCTAAGCATTGTCGGTGTGACGTTTATCTTTATATCCTCCTTATCAACTCCCGGAAGCTCAATTAGGGCTACCAGCTCCCCTCCTTCATCAATCACGTCTGTTAGTGGTTCCCTGAAATCCCTCGGCGCTTCAAACTCTGGGAAACTCCGCATTCTCCTCATCCTTCTCCTGAAATTCCTTATTTCCTCAAATGGGTCAAACCACCATTCCTCCATATACTCACCTCCACTTTTTTTAATAAATTTTTTATCTATTAAAAATTATATAACAAAACATTTAAATATTTAACTATTTAAAATAAACACTATGCAAAGAAGACACAGAGGTTATATTGTAATACGAAAGCTTGAAACTCCGCGGGAACAGGATGCAGATAAATTTATTGAATGGCTGTGTGAGTGCTTTGGTTTTGATGAAGATGAATTGGCAACAGAGATTTTTAAGGAACTTCTCAAAGCAAACTACAGGGGGAGATATCCATCAAGCACGGAGCTATGCAGAGGAAAGGATGTGACAAGAGCGGCGATAATCTATCATTTGAACAGGTTTATTGAGAGGGGTTTGATAGAGAGAAGAGGGAGAGCATATTCTCTCAGGGATGCCACTTTGACAAGTACAATTGAGGAGATTGAGGAGGATGTTCTAAGATACTTTAAAAAACTCAAGGAAGTTGCGAAGAGAATAGATGCGGAGCACAATATCCCCGTAGAATAGGAGGTGTTTTCATGGAGCTTGCAGATAAACTTGAGCGTTCAAGCTCAATACCAGAGATTTTTGAAGTCGTCAAAGATGCGGTAAGAAGGACTATAAAATGGGGGAGAGCAGGTTTAATGCTCGGGCTTGCTGAGATGGGGGGACAGGAGAACTTCTGGATTGGAGCGTTCTATCCGGTTGGAACGAATCTGATCGTTATGAATAAAACTCCTTTGAGGAGAATAACTGAAACCAACCCATCGCTCCTCAATTATTACTGCTTCCATGTGTTGCTTCACGAATATCTCCATAGCTTGGGCATTCTTGATGAAGGAGTTGCGAGGAGAGCTACATACGAAATAACAAGGGCTGTTTTCGGAGAGGAACACGTTGTCACGGAAATGGCAAAGGATATTAGAAAGTTCATTCCGTACATCACATACCCAAGCACTTCATTTACTCTTCCAACTGAGCTGAAAATAGAGCTTGTTGAGGGGTTTGATAACTCCAGTGTAACCTATATAAGGTAGTTAGGTATCTGCCAAACAAATTCGCAAGTTTTTTTAACCACTCTCTCTAAATCTCTCATTATGAAAAGAATACTGCTTGCTGTAATCTCCGCATTTCTTTTTGGGTGCGTCGGGAATTGGGAGTGTTTCAGCGATTCTGACTGCCCACAACCACTCTGCCCAGAAGTGATTTCAAAATGCGATTTTGGAAGATGCGTGACAGTTTACCAAAATGGAACGCTTGCGAACTGCACAAACATTTCAATTTCAAACCCGGCTGCAAAGCATTGCATAAATAGAGGATATCAATATAAAATTGAAACAGATGAATACGGAGCTCAGAGAGGTTACTGCTACGTGAATCAAAGTAGCTATCCTGGTTATACATACAGGTGCGATGAGTGGGAGTTTTACAGAGGTGAATGCCCAACATGCCGAAACTTCTGCGAGGGTTTGCCCCACATAATGTGCGTTGGTTACTGGAATACATCTGGTGAATTCCCAAACTGCAGGTGCCAGTATGTTTGCTCAAACAGCGTTGTATGCAGTTCAAACTCTGACTGCCCCAGCGGTTATGTTTGCTACAACTCCCGGTTCTGTTCAACCACCCCGAGTGGAGTGGTATGCGGTAATCAAGAGGGAGATTTGCTCTGCCACAAAGAGTGTGAAGTCAATACTGATTGTCCTTTGGATATGCCTTACTGCAGATTAGTTAGCATGGCGCAGGGAGATGTTGTATCCGCTCAAAGAATGTGTATGAGGGAGGAATGCAAAATCAATTCAGACTGCCCCCAGCCGCGCTGTCCTGGTGTAAGAAATATTTGCGTTAATGGGGAGTGTAAACTTGTCGATTCAAGTGGCAATTCTGCGAGATGCGATTTGCCTGAAATGAACAGGGAGCTTTGTGAGAAATATGGAGGGCATTGGAATGAGTGTGGCTCTGCATGCACTGGTGAGCCACCAGGAACAGTGTGCATCGCAGTTTGTATTGCCCAGTGCGAATGCGGTGGAATAGCTGGCTGGAGTTGCCCACCTGGTTATTACTGCAAGCTCTCCGGTGGGATACCTGATGAGCTAGGGGTTTGCAAACCATCGTGAAATAAGTTTTTAATACACTCACTCTAAAACTACTTGGTGAGCAGTATGAGAAAGGAATTTCTTCTGGTTGCACTTCTACTCATCATAGCAGCTGGCTGGTTTTTCCTAAAACCAAAGGAGGAAACGCCTGTTGTGAAGTGCCCTTCAACATGTGAATACGGCTGCATGCCTGGAACAACAAAGTGTAGAGAACCACCTCCGCTTGCATGCCCTTCAACCTGTTTGTGGGGCTGCTTTCCAAATACTACAGAGTGCAAGCCAGAGCCGTTAACAAAAGAAAATGTGACAAAATGCGGTGCTGTAATCGATAACCTTCTGATAAAATCTAATACCCAGTCAGAAGGAACCTGCATGGTGATTCAAAATGACAATTTAGTAGTGGATTGCAATGGATTTAGAATGAAAGGAAGTGGAAAAACAAGTTCCTATGGGTTCTATATTGTGGGCAGAAAAAATATCACAATATTGAACTGCGTGCTTGAGGAGTTTGGAATTGGAGTGTTTATCGACTCCTCATCCAACGTAACCATCTCAAGAGTTACAACAAGCAAAAACCTGGAAAGTGGTGTAGTGGTGAGAAATTCTAATGATGTTGTGCTCAACCAAATAATAACTACTAATAATGGAGGAGTTGGAGTTGAGATGAGCAATTCCAACAACATTATTTTCTCAAACAGTAGAGTTTCAGCAAGCAATACAAGCGTTAGTATGAAGCATTGTATCCTAAAGGATTTTTCCAACAATCTTCTCTGCTCAGAAGTTTCTGGTGAAGTTGACTTGGTATGTGATGATGTTGTATTCCTAGCTGGGAAGAATAATGAATGCAGTATAAATGAAGGGTGCGACATTTCCTGTCTTCTCTGCGCATTTTCCGATTTGCCAGAAAGCATTGGAAATGAAACTATCCACAGCGGAGAAGCCGAAAGTGATTAAGTGTATTCCAAAGGCGGACTAGTTACGCCCCAGTCACCGCTCACATTGGCTTTAACAAATATTCTGCCAGGGCCGGAAGCAGTCACTTCCACCCACGCAATCCCATTCATCGTTGTTGCAGTCGTCTGATTACACCCGCAGTTTTTGAAACTCCCTCCATAACTCGTTGTAAATGTAACCTGAGAACCGTCTGCAATTGACTGTCCTGTGCTGATTCTTGTCACATTAGCAGTTACGTTAATATAACCACCATATGGCTTGCTCGTTGCATTTGATTTTACTTCAATTTTATAAACATTATCCTGCCCAACAGATGAAACTTGCAAATCCTTCTGCCCAGTTGCGTAGTGTAAGTAACTGCATGCTATTGTTGCTGGGTTCTCTATAGATGAAATATATGTCTCTATTTCACCGCTTTCGTTTGTTATTAGATTAGCTGTTGGGAAGAATGCAGAATTTGGACTTACACTGCAGTTAATCAAAAGCCCTGGTGTCGGGTTGTTGCTCACATCCTTGAAAGCAACCACTACTCTGCTTCTGTCTATCCCATCCCCATTAATAATCGCAGGAGTTGCGCTCATAGTTGCTTTTGATGGTGGTGGTTTGAATGTAACATTGGTGTAGTTTGTTATTTTCACCAGATGCGTTCCATTTGAGTATTCAGAATAAGCTGAAACATTGCTGTCACCAATCGTATACGAATACAGAGTTGTTTTATACTGTCCGTTTGCATCAGTAGAACTGTGGCAGCTGCAACCAGTATAAGAGCAGCAGCCAAGCATTGCCTCATTTGTCGGTGGATTTATGTGAATTGGATGGTTCTTCATAACTCCCCCGTTTGAATCCATCACAGTTATTGTTATGTTTGCCACAGACTTACCGTCTGCGTATGTTACGTTAGGTGATGCGTTTACTATAATTGTTTTTAAAATTGGGCTGAATTCAATCAGAGTTGAATTAGAGACTGTTACCCAATGATCGTTATCATAGTAATACGTCTCAAATGTCAAAGTGTAATTGCCTGAAACGTTAGCTCGTACTCTTTGAACCGCCCATCTACCCGATGAATTGGTATACCACCCATAGATACAGCCAGAATTGCCGTCAAGTGTATACGTGCCAGAGCAACCTGAAGCTTTGTCGTAGAATGTCACGTTGCACTTCCCCACATCGCATGTTTCTATATATGCTCTGCAGAACACTCCCTCAAGCGGGTTGCCATCTGTTCCATATATTGTTATGTTTATAGTTCTATTGTCAAAGTAATCTGGTTTGATTGGGCCTGTGGAATTTATTATAATTCTTGCTGGAAGAGGAGCTACGGTAATATTTGTCTTATTAGAAACATTCCGTTGGCAGTTTGCTGGTGCATATGGTGTGGCATTGCACCTGTAATACGTAGATACAGTTAAGTTATACATACCTGCTGGATAAACTGGAGTGAAGTTTGCAAATGCAATTCCCTGGTTGTTGGTTGAGGCGCTGCATGTGTTATTCGTCTCACCAACATCATAGCATTCATCGGCAACTGGTATGTAAGATGGTTTCAACTTGCCCCAGTTACCCCACCACCATCTGTCAGCATGCCCGTGCATGAACCAAACCAATGGGTAATCTGGATCTTCTGCCATTGGAATTTCAAAATAAACATAAGGAATTCCTGCTATGACGTCGCCTGTTGAGTTTCTGAAGGTTGCGTTTATCCTCATCAAAGAAGTGCTACACTTTGAATAAGAAGTGCTCAAACACGGTGGAGCAGGGTTAGGAGCTGCTTTTATTTCAATTGAGCTAGGAACCTGATAGAAGGTTATATTTTTATAAAGATAATACGTCACATTCACAAATTCAGTACCGGTGAAATTCTCAACAAGCGCGCTCACATTTGCTTTGCCCCATTTATCTGATTTTAAGTGGGCACAAACCTGACCAAACTCATCTGTGTGAAGCCTTTCATCTTCACTGTAGCATTGAAGTGACTTACCATTATCAAATGTGCCGAGCGATGTGTTGAAACACGCAGAGATGTTTCCAACTGCACTGTCATTTTTGTTAAATGACGCAATGCAGAGTGTTGCGTTCGTGTAGTTATCCGCAGGAAGCAAATCAGGTTCCGCCTTCCTCCATCTCGTCCTAAGTATGCTTTTATCAGTAGTGACATTTATGTCTATTGATTTATTAATCACAAAACCCCCAATTCTCACCTTCGCAGTTACATTTGCAACTCCAGTCCAGCTTCCGTTTGAAATCACATAGACAGCAGCCCTTGGGTCTGATGGAGAAGGCTGAGCCGAGTAATCACCGCAATCATAAGATGTTTTTGTGCAGTCTATATGGTCTATAATAACCCCATTGCTCTCCCACTCCACCGTATAACCCTCAACGGGCTCGCCAGATCTGTCAAGAACCTGTGCGATAACCTGCAATTTTGTGTAACCATCATTTGGAAGCTGAGTGCCAGTTCCGTTGAATGTTGTGAGATAAAGCTTTATATCGCCAGGCACCTCAACGCATTCATACGGTTCATTTGGATCGCATGCTTCATACTCCCCACAGCCGCATTCTTTGCATAAGGGAACCAAACTGCCGCTTATGCAGTATTCTGGTTTTGTTGCCCCACAAGTCATATTCTGAATTGCCCAGGAGCAGTTTTTGGCAACAAATTCAACAAGAGTTGAGTTTGAAATGGAGTAGAAGCTTGCAGTCACATTTGCTACTCCCACTTCACCTGAGAAGAGACGTGGATGCTCTGTGTTTATATCAAAACAACCACTCGGCAGCCAAGTCTTTACTGTTATTGTGTTGTTTTTGCGCACACTTTGAATTGGAGCTGAGCCAACCCAGCTGGTTCCGGGGTACCAACCAAAAACAAAATAGCTCCCATCCTGCCCACTGTACGTTGGTCCATTTGTACACTCCGTATGGTCCTTATCTCCTGTTAACGGTCTTGAAAACTCCCAA
Source organism: Candidatus Micrarchaeia archaeon (assembly GCA_038871515.1). Taxonomy (GTDB): domain Archaea; phylum Micrarchaeota; class Micrarchaeia; order Burarchaeales; family Fermentimicrarchaeaceae; genus JAVZHX01. Next base: position 31,816 of record JAVZHX010000005.1, on the reverse strand, counting down.
TTTCCAGTATGAATCTGAACTCCTCCTCTCTGGAAGAATTTCTTTGGGACTCCTCCATCCTCCTCACAATCATAAACTTCTACTGGGAGCTGCCCTGTTGCTGCGATGAGTATTGTTGTATTTGCTTCGTTGAGCATTATATCTCTCAACTCATACGGGTCGCTTATTGTCACAGGGTTTACATCTATTATTCCTGTAGGTGGGTTGTTATCCAAATACTTTGTGAGATTATTGTAGAAGTGCGCATTCGTAGTTCCAGCAATCCAATCGCAACCGCAGTTGGGCACGTAGTTTATGTTATAAAATATGTAAACTCTCCTCCCCCCCGGTTGTCCCGCGTTTGGGTATTTCAACTTTATATACTGAGCAATTGTCTCAGCTCTTTTCTGGCTGCTCACCGTGTCCGTCATATAAACTCTGACAAACTTTCCGGCGTAAGCATCAAATTCAATTGGGTCGGCAATCTGCTGCATTCCATGCGCGCCTCCATCCGCAGTTCCGTTGTAGCCAAACACATCATAACCCACCATCGCGTTGTCAGCTCTGCTGAGAATAGTGGGACATTTTGTTATAAAACTCCCCACTCCCGGTAACTTCTCCTCGCCAACATCGCTCACAAAATACCCAAAATCCGTTGTGAGTGTTATGGGCTGGCTCATCGGCTCACCTTTTATATTATACAAACAAGCCCAGATGTGCACCGAATCTTCGCTTCCAATTTCTCCCGTTCCAGTGCTTCCAATAATGAGAGCACCTGCTGGTAACGCAAAATACAGGTTTGTAGAATTCCACACGCCAATTGCGCTTGCAGTAAGCCTTCCAACATGGGTTATGTTGGATGTGAAAATAACATGTGCAATACCATTTTCATCCGTAACTGTTTCATTTGGTATAACCTTTGAATCAACATCAGCCCATAACTTCACAATTATGCCTGCGGGAACCGGTACCCCGTTGGAATCATTTACTGATACATTCACCTCGTAATAACCTTCTGCGGGAACCATACTTGGGTAGTAACTAAAACCTATTGTTCCATTCGCGGGAGCTGGGAGAACTTCAACTCTGACTACGGTAGTTGCATTCGGCCCGCATGTTGATGCGTTCAGCGTCATATTGCCTGCTGCCTGGGAGTTATATTTTGAAATTGTGACTCCTGACGCATTTGTAATGTTCGAAGCGGGTTCTATCCAATCAGATTCATTGAAATCAACTTTATCAAAAAACACCGTTGCTCCCTCAGCTGCAACACCAGTGTTGTACAACGCAGTTGCAATTAACGTTGTTGTGTTATACTGTTCAACAGGATTTGGATCTGCAGTCAAAGTCAAACGCTCAACAGGGCAGTCATTGCAGCAGTTTGTTGGGTTCTCACCCAAAACATAATCACATACCTCATCCCCGCATGCATACAAGCTTGGAGCAGGAGGCTCCATCTGGGTTCTTATCACACCAGTTACAGTATACTCAGGAGCGCCTGTGCAGTTCCCTGTTTTTGGGTAATCAGGCAGTGCATTGCAGTTCCTGTATCTTATTGAAAGCTTAAACTCAAGATTCTTCCCTATTGATGGAACAACTTCACTGTCATCTATGAAAACAATGCATGAAAGAGGTGTTCCTGGCTTTATTGAATAAGAGATAGGGTAACAGGTTCCGTTGTATTCTCTCTTGCCAAACTTTCCAACGTTTTCAACGTATAAAGTAACTGCGTCGTTTGAGAACTGAATATCATAACCCAATCCATTAACTACTCTGTAAACAAGCACCATCCTCTGTCCATCAGGCGTGTAGCCAAACCTGTAGCTTCTGCAGCCCATTGTTGGCGTTATTGTGCACTGTGTTGGAAGCACCTGCCCCAAATCAAGGTAACCTGAGTAGTAAGCAATTACAAGAACAACAAGGATAAGGAGGATAACCCACCCGTAAACAGTGAGCAGCTCTATTGCAGTTTGAGCTTTACCAGCCATACCTCCCGTTTAGACAATAGGCTTATATAAACTTAACCAGTAATACCCATAATATAGTTGGTGAGCAGCATGAGAAAGGAGTTTCTTCTGGTTGCGCTTCTACTCATCATAGCAGCTGGCTGGTTTTTCCTAAAACCAAAGGAGGAAACGCCTGTTGTGAAGTGCCCTTCAACATGCGAATACGGCTGCATGCCTGGAACAACAAAGTGTAGAGAACCACCTCCGCTTGCATGCCCTTCAACCTGTTTGTGGGGCTGCTTTCCAAATACTACAGAGTGCAAGCCAGGAGTTCCTGGAGACATGCTAAATCAAATAACTGAATGCGGTGTTATAAACGAAAGCTCCGAGTTAGCTGCAAATTTAATTTCGGAAGAAACATGTCTGAAAATTGGAAAAAATGATATAACAATAGACTGCAAGGAATACAAAATAATTGGGGCGAATAATACTGACTCCTACGGAGTTGAAATTGATGGAAAAACAAATATCACATTGAAGAACTGTCTTATTAAGAACTACGGTACTGGCGTGTATATAACTAATTCCTCTCGGATACATCTTTTCGACATCCAGATTAATGAAAACAGAATTTCCGGAATTTCTATAATGTATTCAGATAACGTAGTAGCCGATGGAATCAGAGCATTTACGAATTGGAGGTATGGAGTTGAAATAACTTCATCAGAAAACGTTGAATTGTTAAATAGTGTAATTAAGGAGAACCCATTCGGTATGCTCCTTCAGTTCTCCAAAACTCTAACTCTCAAGAATAATGAGATATGTGGATTATTTTCAAGCCTGCATTGTATGGATTCGGAGATAGCTGAACAATCAGATAATATGTGTGGAGCAAACAACTGCGCTATCTCATGCACGCCGTGTTAATCAAGCATACTTAACCATTTTGACTCCAAAATCGTCACTTACATTTGCTTTCACAAATATATCGCCTGGGCCCATTGCCGTAACATTCACAGCAGCTAAACCACTTGAATTTGTAACTGCTTCCACCTTATACAAACCACCTTCAAAAATCCCCCCATAACTTGTTTCAAACGATATTGGCGTGTTAACTTGGGGCTGACCATTACTTGAATTTGTGACATTCGCAACCAGCTCAACATAAGAGCCAGCAACTCCTTGGGAAGGACCAGTAACATTTACCCTAACCTTATCTGGTTGCTGAAGTTTGCTAACGCTTATATCCAGCGATGCAACCAGTAAACTCCCCGCTCCTCCAACATACCAGCACATAATTGTTGCAGGGTTTTCAGTGGCAGACAGGTTTACGTGAACTTTACCTTCACTGTCTGTCACCAAACCAGCTGTTGGGAAGAAAACTGCATCCGTGCTTACATTGCATTTCACAGGTAACCCGGGGGTGGGATTGTTGTTGGCATCTGTGAAGAGCACGGTTATCGCTGCTCTATCAACTCCATCGTTTGATATATTTGTAGTGTTGGCGCTTAAGGAAGATTTGCTCGGTGGTTCGTTGAACGTAACGTTAGTTGAATTGGAAAATCTGACGCTTTCTGTTCCATTTGAATAGAGAATATAAGCAGATATGTTGCAGTCACCAACAGTTGTTGCTTTAATAGATGTTCTAACTTGGCCGTTTGAATCTGTTGCAAGATTGTAACAACCGCATCCTTCCCCGCAACAGCTCAACATACCAAATGTTGGTGGGGTTATGTTCACTAGCGTACTCCTCATTGGATTACCTTCCGAATCCTTTGCAGTGATCACTATATCCGAGCTGAAAACTCCATCTGCATATGCAGTTTGTGGGTAGGCATCCACCTCCAAAACCCCAATTGGTGGACCAAATGTTATATTTGTGCTATTAGAAACCGTAACCCAACTCGAATTAAAGTAGTAAGAGGAAATGGTTAAAGTAAAATTCCCAGTTACGTTTCCCTTTATATTTTTCACAACCCCTCGTCCGGTTGCATTTGTGTAGTACTTGTAAGTATCGCCCTCATCAATTGTATAACTTGGGCTGTTTGCGATGATTGGGGTTATCCATGCTCTATAGAATACGTATGGAACAGGTGCTCCATTGCCGTCATATATTGTGAAGCTCACATTTAGATTATCCGTTCCATCTGGTTTGATAGCTCGGGTTGGAGAATCTATAATTATCGTGTAGGGTGTTGGGGATACATTGAGTGTTGTGACATTTGAAACAGATGAGAGACAGTTCAAAGGTGAGAATGGCTCTCCACTACACCTATACCATGTGCTCACCTCAACTTGATAGACTCCTGGTGGATACACTGGGCTGAGGTTTGAGTAAGCAGACCCGTCACTCCTCGTGTAAGTGCTGCACGTTCCATTTGTATACGCACTATAACGACACTCAAAAGTTGAACCAGCGTAAGATGGTTTAAGAATTCCCCAAACTGCAGCATACCACCATGGGTCAACGTAACCTCTCCAGTAATTCACCAATCCATCTGGTTGGTAGAAATAAACATAAGGCAAACCGGCAACAGGCTCCCCTCTTGAATTTCTAAAAATTGCATTTATTACTACACTGGAAGCTGCTCTGCATGGTGCACCACCTGAGCCAATGCACGGCGGGGCGGGATTGGGAGTTGCATTTATTTCAATATAACTTGGTATTTCATAGAAACTTACATTTCTATACAAATAATACGTCAGATTAACGGGTCCACTTTCTGTTTGATTTTGAATTTTTATTGTTACGTTTGCAATGCCCGGCGTATCAGATTTAAGTTTATCGCACACTTTGCCATACTCGTTTGTTAGCAAACACTCCACTGCTTGATTGTTTCCAAAAGTCCCTAGCGTTGTTTCAAAGCAAACGGGAGTGCGTCCCAGCGCGCTGTCATTCATGCTGAAAGTTGAGAGACATATTGTTGAGTTTGTATAATTATCGGCAGGAAGTAATGTGGTGGTGACTTCCCTCCACCTCTGCCTCCCAACTTTCATATCCGCTTCGTAAACAGTTATATTTGTGGTGTTCGTCACATAAATTCCACCAATTCTCACCTTCGCAGTTACATTTGCAACTCCAGTCCAGCTTCCGTTTGAAATCACATAGACAGCAGCCCTTGGGTCTGATGGAGAAGGCTGAGCTGAGTAATCACCGCAGTCATAACTTGTTGTGCTGCAGAGAATTGAATCAATAAGCACTCCCTCGCTCTCCCACTCAACTTTCACATTATTCAATCTACTCCCTGATTGATTTACCACCTGTGCGATAACCTGCAATTTTGTGTAACCATCATTTGGAAGCTGAGTGCCAGTTCCGTTGAATGTTTTAACGTATAAAAGTATTGCTCCTGGTAGCTGAAGGCATTCACCAGAAGCATTATAACAAATCATATTGGGGGGGCAGGGAGTGCAAATATCGCATCTGTTAGCCAAATAACCGTTAACACAATACTTCCAGCCAGAACACGTATTATTCTCGCTTCCATCCGAGCACTTTTTCTCCCTCATCTCAAATACCGCGTTTGTGGAGTTGACTATTGAGGAATAGCTTTCGGGTGTGAAACTTCCCTTTACGCTCACGCTTGTTGGGACTGTGGAGTAGAGATACGTGTTAGCGCTTGCGGGACTGAAACAACCATTGAAATCAGTTGTTGCGTTTGCGGTGTCGTTCATTATAACAGGGTACATTGCGTAATTAGTGTAGGAAGCAGCGCTTTGCCAACCAAATACATTTACCGCTCCGTTTGAGTAACAGTACCTATAACCACCATCCGCTCTGGCGCCATAGTAAAACTCCCAATCACCAGTATGAATTTGAACTCCGCCTCTCTCAAAGAAAACGCGTGGGACAAGCACTAGATCTTTGTCATTGCTTGCGCTGCAGTTGAAGACTTCTTCTGGAAGAATGCTGTGCGCTGAAATTATTATTGATTTGTTTGAGTGGTTGAGCATTATCTCTCTGAGAAGGTATGGATCACTTACTGTGCTGTTTGCGCTGAGCGCTCCTATCCCCTCAGGAGGCGAGCCGAGATACTTCATTAGGTTGTTGTATAGGTTTTTGCTGTTCACCCATGAAGAAGAGTAACTTGAATTGTAGAATATGTAAATTGTTCTGCCTTCCTCTGTGCCAGCATTTGGGTACCTCAATTTAATATAATCCGCAATTGTCCTCGCCCTCTGCTCGCTACTCACGCTGTCTGTCATATAAATTTTCACAAATTTACCAGCGTAAGCATCAAACTCAACTGGGTCTGCGATATCGTAGAAGCTGTTGTAACCAAAAGTTTCATAACCAACATTTTTTGCTCTTGCATTTGAAAGTAGAAGTGGCCTCTTTGTCTGGAAAGTGGTTAGGGAAGATAGTTTTGGAGTCCCAACCTCTCCAATGAAATATCCATCACCGCTTTCAACTTTAAGTTTTATGGATGCACCGCTAACTGGTTCATTATTTATATTATAAAGGCAACCGCTTACACCAATCCTCCCCTCGCTGCTGAGATACTGGGGTCCATCGTTGTTAAGCACAAGTGTTCCAGCTGATGGAATAAAGCCAAGGTTGGTGGAATTCCACACCCTGATTGGCGGTGCAGCTCTGGCTATGAGGCGCCCCACATGCACAATATCTGATGAAAAGTTCGCGTATGCTATGCCCTGCCAGTCAGTTATTGTTTGAAGTGGTTCAACGAGTGAATCTGGGTCGGCTCTAAAGACAACTTCAAGCGATGGGACAGGATCGCCACTTGTGTTATACACCGTTGCGTTTACTTCGTAGTGATCACCTACTGAAACAAACAATGGGAACCAGCTGAAAATTATGCTCCCGTTCGGTGGTGTGGTGTTAACCTGAACAACCACTTTTGCTGTTGCATTTGGCCCGCATGTTGATGCGTTAAGTATCACATCCCCCGCAACCTGCGAGCTGTAATATGCAATTGCCTGACCGCTTGAATTTGTTATGCTTGTATTCCTAACAGGATCCGCGATGGTCAGCAAATCCGTATCCTTCCACCCATCAGTTCTGTCAAATGTAACTGTTGCACCCTCTGCAAATGTTCCATCTGGATAAAAAGCAGTTGCGGTCAGCTGAGTATCCCAGAATTGCTCAACAGGATTCGGGTTTGCAGTCAAAGTCAAACGCTCAACAGGGCAGTCATTGCAGCAGTTTGTTGGGTTCTCACCCAAAACGTAATCACATATTTCATCCCCGCATGCATACAAGCTTGGAGCAGGAGGCTCCATCTGGGTTCTTATCACACCAGTTACAGTATACTCAGGAGCGCCTGTGCAGTTCCCTGTTTTTGGGTAATCAGGCAGTGCATTGCAGTTCCTGTATCTTATTGAAAGCTTAAACTCAAGATTCTTCCCTATTGATGGAACAACTTCACTGTCATCTATGAAAACAATGCATGAAAGAGGTGTTCCTGGCTTTATTGAATAAGAGATAGGGTAACAGGTTCCGTTGTATTCTCTCTTGCCAAACTTTCCAACGTTTTCAACGTATAAAGTAACTGCGTCGTTTGAGAACTGAATATCATAACCCAATCCATTAACTACTCTGTAAACAAGCACCATCCTCTGTCCATCAGGCGTGTAGCCAAACCTGTAGCTTCTGCAGCCCATTGTTGGCGTTATTGTGCACTGTGTTGGAAGCACCTGCCCCAAATCAAGGTAACCTGAGTAGTAAGCAATTACAAGAACAACAAGGATAAGGAGGATAACCCACCCGTAAACAGTGAGCAGCTCTATTGCAGTTTGAGCTTTACCAGCCATAAGTTTGTTTATATAAATTTACTCTATATAAAGTTATTCACTGATTAACAGCAACCCTACCGAATTTTGCATATGGTTTGCTTGTCTTGCTTTTCATCTCCTCAAACACAACTTGGCTTACCCTCATACCAGCTTTTATAATAATTGTTTTTTTAGATAAATTCACTATCTCAAGCACTTGGTGATTTTTTGAACCTGGTTGTATGAAGCTGCTTGTCACATGAACAGCAAGCCCCAACCTCGCAAAGCTGCTCCTCCCCTCCAACCTTCCCGCAATGTTTGCAGGAAGCTCAATTTTTTCAAGCGTTTTACCAAGCACCATTTCACCTGGTTTCAGCTCAACCCTCTCTGCAGTGAAAGGCTCTGTTGCATCCTTAAAACCAACCTCCAACAAATCCAGTTTTCTTATTCCATCCTTCGGCTTCCAGAACTGGTTGCTTAAAGTTAAATCAACAGAAGCAGGCCCTATCTGTTCCTCTTTTGGAGCCGGAGTTATTTTTATCACGCCACGCTTCAAATAATTTCGTATATCCCTATCTGAAAGTATCATAGAGACACCAAATACATAAGCTTTAATACCACTCATCTATTATAACTTTCTGGTGACTGCATGAGAGGACAGGCAGCTCTTGAATTTGTTACAACGTATGGATGGATGCTACTCATATTAATCATCGTGCTCGGTATTCTCATCTACATGAACTTCCTAACACCTCCTTCACCTCCCTCATGCGTCTTTCCTGCAAACTTTGTCTGCAGGGCATGGAAGCTCACAACAGACGGAAACCTCACGTTGGATTTATATCAGAACACCAACCACCCCATAATTGTGCGGGGGGTGAACTGCACAAAAGCATTTGTTGAAACAAACCCAACTCTCACAAGCGTGTATGTTTTCATAAAGAACGATGATCACGAGCTTGTTGCAAATGGAACAAACGTGCAGTGCTTAAATGAGGATGGAAGCGTTGCTGAGGGCAGTTTTGGTTCAACATACAGAGGAAAGCTGTTAATTTACTATGTTGAAAACGACACAGGTGTCCCCCATCTAGTTGTGGGGAGCATAACAGCCCGCTATGAATAAACCTCAGCAACCGCCACTTCGCCTTCCTCTTCCACCGCTCTCCTCTTCCTTCTTCTCACTCTCCTCAAAATTCCCTCCTTCCCTTCCTTTTCTATCGCATTTTTAATTGCCTTCTCATCATGCCCCTTCTCCCTCTCCAACTCCTTCAAAACAGATATCGCAAGCTGTTTTCTCCTATATAGATTTGGTTCCTCTTCCCTCAACATTTCTGAAACCTTTTTAAGAAACTTCAGCCAGCAAACCAAAAAATCACCATAAATGAAGAAACCTCATAATTATGTATTTTATGAAAACAGCCCAGTTTAAGTAGAAAACAAAAATAATTGCATCTATGCAGTACAGCACCTTATCCAATTTCGTCCAATCCCTCCTCACATCCTCAAAATCATACTTCACCCTTCTTGCCTCATCCATAAATCTAACGCTGAAAACATCCCCAAGCTTCTTTCGTAGTTTTTTAACATTTGCATCGGTGCTTCCAAACTCAGCTTCCAAAAAATACAGCTGGTTTTCAACTGAATAGAAAGCTGCTTTTGTTGAATACTTTATAGCTTTATCAAATGAAATAAGCAGAAGGGGAAGGGAGAGAAGAGACAGAATTTGAGGGATGAACAAACCCTTAACTCTGTCAAGAAAATCATTCCTCACCTCAATTTCCTTTCTTATATCTCTTCCGTAAATAACCTTTCCTTCATACTTTATTTTTCTTGCCATCAAATACTTTGGAATGAAGAAGCTCCACCAAGCCAAGCCAGGGTGGTTTATGCTTCCCTTTCTCCAATCAATGTCATTTGGCCCAACAACCTCAAATGGTTTATACAACCTCAGCTCTTTTTCAATACCCTTTATCTCGCTTTCCCTTCTCCCTCTTGCAGTTGAGCAAACCTCACAGAACTTTGTTTCAAACTTCTTATCCGCCTCCCAGAATATTCTTGTTGCATTCCTTTCAACCAACTCAACAAACTCCTCTCTTTTGCATTGAATTATCATATCAATATCGCTCACTCCTGCTTTGAACTCCCCTCTTGCAACGCTTCCGAAAACAAGTATAAAATCTATCTTTCTCGGGCAGGCTTTCACAAGCTGACTTTTAAAATACTCCAGAAACCTCTCAACTCTTTCCTGGTCTTCCATTCTAACCCTTCGCAACTCCAAGAGGAGAGAGCTTTGCAACTATTTTTGATATTCCGGCAAGCTCAACTGAGTTAACAACTTCATCAATATTCTTATAAGCACCGGGAGCTTCCTCAGAAATCAACTCCATCTCAGTTGCCCTAACATGTATCCCTCTGCTTTCCAAATTTTGCTTCACTTCACTTCCTCTATACCTTCTTATTGCCTCATGCCTGCTCATCATCCTTCCAGCCCCATGGCATGTGGAATAGAAGCACTCCTTCCCTCCCTCCACCCCAACAAGCACGTAAGAGGGAGAACCCATACTCCCAGGTATAAGAACTGGCTGTCCAACCCTTCTGTAGATTGATGGAACTTCCTCCCTTCCTGCTGGAAATGCCCTTGTTGCTCCTTTTCTATGAACGCACAGCTTCATTTTTTTTCCATTGAACTCGTGCTCCTCAACCTTCGCTATGTTGTGGCACACATCGTAAACAACCTTCATGCCAAGTGAATCCGCACTTCTTTTAAACACATCCTCAAAAGTTTCCCTTATCCAGTGCGTCATAACCTGCCTGTTGCAGAATGCATAATTCACAGCGGAATACATCGCACCGAAGTAATCATTTGCTTCCTGCGAGTTGAGAGGAGCGCAGCAAAGCTCCTGGTCAGGAAGCTTTATCCCGTACTTCCTTGAAGCATTCAGCATCACCCGTATATAATCATCGCAAACCTGATGCCCAAAACCCCTTGAACCGCAGTGCAGCATAACAACAACCTGGTTCTCATGCTGAATTCCAAATGCTTTTGCAGTTCTCTCATCCATTATTCTTTCAACTCTCTGCACTTCAAGGAAGTGATTACCTGCTCCAAGAGTGCCAAACTGCGGTGCTCCCCTGCTTTTTGCTTTCTGGCTCACCTTTGAAGGGTCTGCTCCCTTCACGCACCCATTCTCCTCCTGCCTCTCCGCATCCTCCTTCCACCCATAGCCTTTCTCAATCGCCCACTGCGCCCCCTCTCTCACCGCATCATCCAACTCCTTTATGCTCAAACTCAGCTTACCTTTGCTTCCAACGCCTGATGGAACATTTCTGAACAACTTATCCATCAACTCCTTTATTCTTGGCTTCACATCTCCTTCAGAAAGATTTGTGAGTATCAATCTAACTCCGCAGTTTATATCGTATCCTACCCCGCCAGGTGAAACTATCCCGTTCTCAAAATTGAACGCAGCAACTCCTCCAATCGGGAAACCATAACCCTCATGCCCATCGGGCATTACGAATGAGTGGCCGACTATTCCTGGCAGACATGCCACATTGGTTGCCTGGTCAAATGTTCTATCTCTTTTCATTCTTTCCGCAAGTTCCCTTGTTCCGTACACTCTTACAGGAACACTCATTCCCACCTTCACACCTTTCTTTATCTCCCATTTCCCACTTGATATTTCATTAAGCTCGTACATAAACCACCCCTTACTTATACATAACAACATAGCAATATTTAAATTTAGATACATACAATAATTCAACAAGGTGATCTATATGGTTGATTTGATATTTGGTTTGGTTTGCATAGTTGCTTTGTTAGTGCTTGTGCTTCTTGCTTTTGTTGCCTATTACTACAACAGAATAATTGTTCTCAGCAACAGAATTGACAACGCCTGGTCCCAGATAGACGTTCAGCTGAAAAAGAGAGCTGACTTGGTGCCAAACCTTGTTGAAACAGTGAAGGGTTATATGAAGCATGAGAAAGATGCAATAAAAATGGTGACTGATGCAAGAGCGAAGATGATGGGTGCGGGAACCGTTGAGGAGAAAATGAAAGCACATGGTGAACTGACAAGAGCATTGAAAACAATCCTCGCCCTTGCGGAGAACTATCCTCAATTAAGAGCAAGCGAGAACTTCAAATTATTACAGGAGCAGCTTGATGGAATTGAGAGCAAGATTGCGTATGCAAGGCAGTTCTACAATGACTCTGTGCTGAGTTATAACAACATGATTTCCACAATACCTGGAGTGTGGTTTGCGGGCTTCATGGGAAAGACACCAAGAAAATACTTTGAGATTGAGGAGAAGGAGAGGGAGCCGGTGAAAGTTAAGTTTGAGGAGTAAGATGGAGAAAATCAGTTTCTACGACCAGATTGAGAGAAACAGAAGAGATTCCATACTGCTTATGCTAGGTGTTTTTGTTTTTCTCATTTTATTTGCTTACATAATTGGCGAGCTCTATGCTCCTGAAATAAGCTTTCTCTTTCTCCTCTTTGCTTCAATAATCACCCTCCTGCACATCTACGTTTCATACAACTACGGGGATAAAATTGTTTTGAGAAGCGTCAACGCAATGCCTGCTGATGAAAAGGAGCATATCTACCTGATAAATACTGTTGAGGGTTTGGCAATAGCTGCTGGAATACCCACTCCAAAAGTGTATGTGATTGACTCACCTGAGATGAATGCATTTGCAACCGGCAAGGATCCTCAGCATGCATCTATTGCGGTTACAACAGGTTTGTTGGAAAATTTGAATAGAAAGGAGCTTGAGGGAGTGATTGGGCACGAGATGGCGCACATAAAAAATTACGATATACGGTTTGCAACTCTTGTTGCAGTTCTGGTTGGTATAATTGCGATAATGAGCCACCTCCTCTTAAGAAGCTACAGGTTTGGAGTGAGAGGAAGGGACAGCAGAAGAGGAGGTGCAGGCTTAATCATAGTTGCCGGTTTTCTACTCGCTTTGCTTGCACCTCTTTTCACACGTCTTGTGCAGGCAATGATTTCAAGGAGGAGGGAGTATCTAGCAGATGCAGGTTCAGCTGAGCTGACGAGATACCCAGAGGGTTTGGCAAGCGCATTGGAGAAAATAAAGAATATAAACACTGGAAAGATGCCTGTAAGCGAAGCAGTTTCCCATTTATTCTTTGTTGACCCAACAAAAAGCGCTCTGGATTCAATGTTCGCAACTCACCCGCCAATTGATAAGAGAATAGAAATACTGCGCTCCATGTGAGTTTTATTTTTTTAATTTACTTAACTCGCTTTCTCCAAGTTCAGTCAGCTTAAAAATGCCAGACTCCTCAACTATTAACTCCTTTTTCTTGCATTCCTGAACTGCAAATGCTAGTTTTTGAGGGTCTGTGCCCATATGAGTCATCACTCCAAAAATATCTGGATGAATCCCTTTATCCCGCAAATTTCTCAAAGCAAGCAACAGCTCCTTCTCCTCACTGCTTAGCTTGATTGGTTGTCTCTCCCTCACTTCCACATCCTCTCCGTACTTATTCACCGCAGCTCTCACGCTCCTCGCAACTTCCTCAAAAAGCTTCGGGTCGTTTTTCTTAACTTTTACTTCTATTGACATACTGCATCACCTAAATTAAATCTCCCCCCTCAACCTTCACTTCTGATGCTTGGAGAATTCCATCAAATAATTCATAGTGGCTCTGCTCGAACTCAGCAAGCCTCATGAAAAACCTTCTTCCCTCTTCATCTTTTATTTTCTCTGCAAATTTCTCATAGAACTCCTTAGCCTCCCTCTCAGCTCTTGCTGCGCCAAGGAGAATTCCTACGTCAAGAGAATCTCCCTTTACAGCCGGTGTCTTCCCCTCTTTATACAATGCAGGTCCAGCGGGTTTGCCAAGTTTATCGGCGCTCAGCCATGCCTTTTTCTTTAAAAGACTCTCCTTCAAAAGCTCAAGCTGTTTCAGGTGATTCATCTCTTCCTTTTCTATAAACTTAAGAAGCTTCGCTGCATCCTTGCTTTCCATTTTTTTGGATTTTTCGTTATAATACTTTATGCTCTCCTTCTCCAGCTCAATTGCTATCCTCACTCCTTTAACCACCTCAACGCTCTCCGAGCCAAAGAATTCCTTGAACAAACATTCACCCCCATCTAATTTTATTCTCTGGTATATTAAATAATAACCTAAAGTTTTATAATCTGAATAAACAAATGCTTACTGGATAGATATGAGACTGCTGACAATTCACTCGGATTTCATCTCATACAAACCTCTGCAGAAAGCAATTCCGAAAGCAGAGGAAACAGAGCCAGTTGAAAAAAGGGTGGAGGATTGCTTAGTTGTTTTTATTTCAGTGGAGAAGGAAGATGAAGATAATCCAACTGCAGTTGCTGAGAAAGCAGTTTCAGAAATAGCAGACGTTGCTGGCAAGGTGTCTGCAACAAGAATTGTGGTTTATCCTTGGGTGCATCTAACCTCAAATCCTTCTTCACCGGAAGCTGCTCTTTCAATTTTGAGGGATGTTGAAAGCAAGCTTAAGAGTAAGTATGAAGTTGTAAGAGCTCCATTTGGGTATTATAAACAATTCACAATAAAATGCAAGGGGCATCCTCTCAGCGAGTTGTCAAGAGAGATAAAAGTAGGAGAGCTTGAAAGGAAACCAGTTAAAAAGGAGGAGCAGGTTTCTGAATCTTTGAAGCTTGAGGAGAAAGTGAAGAGAGAGTTCTTCATACTAACAACTGAAGGGGAGTTAATACCGCCGGATAAGTTTGATTACACAGGCATGCCTGAATTCAGGAGTTTTGTTAAATATGAAACAGAAAAAGTTCGTGCTTACGATGTAGAACCGCCGCACATAAAAATAATGAAGGAGCATGGAATCGCACAGTATGAGCCAGGAAGCGATGCGGGCAACTTCCGCTGGCCACCGAAGGGAAGGTTGATAAAGAAGCTGCTTGAGAAAGCAATAACTGATTTCTGTGTTTCCTATGGTGCGATGGAGGTTGAAACCCCAATAATGTATGACTACCAGCATCCTGCTTTGAAAAAATACATGAACAGGTTTCCGGCAAGGCAGTATTCTGTTAAATCTGATGATAAGGAGTTCTTCCTGAGGTTTGCTGCGTGCTTTGGGCAGTTCCTCTTAACTCACGATATGGTTATCTCATACAAGGATTTGCCTTTGAAAATGTTTGAGCTCACGCGATACAGCTTCAGAAGGGAACAGTCAGGAGAGCTGGCTGGCTTGAAGAGATTGAGAGCATTCACAATGCCGGATATGCACACTCTCTGTGGCAGTATGGAGCAGGCAAAGCAGGAGTTTTCCAACCAGTATAGAAAATGCTATGAATGGATGAAGATGCTGGATTTGGATTTTGAGACATGCTTCCGAGCGCAAAAGGAGTTTTTCAATGAAAATAAGGAGTGGTATATGAAAATGATAAGAGAGGTTGGAAAACCTGTTCTGATTGAGTTATTTGACATACGGTATGCCTACTTCATAACTAAATTTGAGTTCAATTTTGTTGACTCGGCAAACAAAGCATCTGCACTTTCAACAGTTCAGATTGACGTTGAAAACTCTGAAACATATGATTTGAGTTACACAAGCAAGGAAGGGAGAAAGGAGAGGTTTCTCATACTGCATACATCTATAAGTGGAAGCATTGAGAGGGTGATATATGCACTGCTTGAGAAGGAGGCAAAGAAAATCGCAAACAAAAAAACCCCAATGCTTCCCGTCTGGCTCTCCCCAACTCAGGTTAGAGTGATGCCAATTACTGATAAGCACGTGAAGTATGCAGAAGAGATAGCTGAGCAGCTTGAACTAGAAGGAGTGAGATGCGATGTAGATGACAGAGCTGAAACACTTGAGAAAAAAATAAGGGAAGCTGAAAAGGAGTGGGTTCCGTATATCATTGTTGTTGGGGATAAGGAAATGGAGCAGAAGAAGTTCAGCGTGAGAATAAGGGAGAGCGGTGAGAGAAAGATGCTCACCATGGAGGAGCTTTTGGTTATTCTGAGAAGCAAGTTAAAGGGAAAGCCATTTGAAAAGCTCTCCCTTGCACGTCGTTTGAGTAATAGACCCGTATTGTAGGTGGTTGTATGAAAGCTTGGGTTGTTGTGCTGTTTGCTGCGTTGCTTATTTTTGGCTGCACCAATGGTGGAGGCGGCAATGTTAACCTGTGCCCTTCAAACTGCACGTATGGATGCTTAGCTGATAACATAACATGTGCTCCTCCCCCAGCAAACCCATGTGAAAATGTTACCTGTCCGGATAGGTGTGAGGATGAGAACATTCTGAACACAAATGGACAGTGCAACCCAGAAACAGGCGAATGTATTTACAGAAAAAACGTCTGTCCATTTGGATGCGAGAACAGCAGTTGCAGGGTGGCTCCAAGATGTCCTGCCACATGCCCATTTGGATGCGAGCCAGGTACTGATGTATGCAGAAGTGCAATGTGCCCTGAGCATTGCAGGTATGGTTGTATACCAGGAACAATTCAGTGCAACTCCGAGCCACCAAGCAGTGGGATAAAGAATGGCGATTTTGAGGAAGGGTATGTTGGTTGGAACGTCTCAGGAATAGCATTTGGTTCGGCTCCTTCTGAAGGTGCTGTTGCGAATACCCAGGGTTTGTATCTTAACAAACCCTACTCGGGATACAGCGGTGCGTACTTTGCTTCAAGCTACCTGCCCAATATGGATAAGAGAGCTATGGGGAACATAACATCTGAACCATTTTTCATAAATAAAAAATACCTTGAGTTTCTCGTAGTTGGGGAACGCTCAGCGCAAATATACGTTGAGCTAATTGTTAACAAAACAGTTGTTTACCATCTCGAACCAGACAACCCTTACCCACCTTTCCAAAGAATTACCTGGAATGTATCCAATTATATTGGAAAAACTGCAACAATTAGGGTTGTTGATGCATCCAACAGAAATTCAATTGAAGTTGATGATTTCAGGCTTCTTGACACTCCATCCCCAAAAGCAGGCGAGCCTTACGTTGAACCATCCGGTAAATTCTCAGTTGTTCCACCTCTAAACTGGTTCATCGGTCAAGCACCAGTGCAAGGACAGGTTTTCATCTACGGTTCAAGGGAGAACAACTTCACAAATCAGATAACAATTATTTCAGAAAGCGTTGAACCAGGTGAAACAACAGAGGTGTATTTTGAAAAGGGGAAAACTGGTTTTGAACTGCTTCTGCAGAACTACTCAAAAATCAGCGAGGGAGATGTGGTGATAAATGGGTTGAATGCAAAGCAGATTGATTATACTTATACATCAATGGGAATTCCATTAAAAACAAGAGAGGTTTTCCTTGTTCACAATGGAGTTGGTTATAAGATAAGTGCAACCACTGCTGAACAGTCATTTGAAAGACATTCAAAGGAGTTTGATGATGCGATAAAGAGCTTCAAACCCTTAGGTGGTTAGCCATATCAAGGAGAACTGCTCTTGGATCCTTTGCTTTGACAAACGCAGATGCGAGAAGCACTCCATCCGCCCCAAGCTGAATGGCTTTCTGAACATCCTCTCCATCTGATATGCCAGCACCGCATAGAACAGGTATCTCAGCTATTTTTTTAACCTCCTCAACAGCACCGCTCACAACTTCCGGTTTTGCTTTTGAAACAGAGATGCCCGAACCTATTAACTCAGGTGGCTCAACTGCTATATAATCTGGTTTCAGCGGTGCAATTCTCTTTGCTTCATCAATGGAGTCAGCACAGAGCAATAACTCAATTCCAACCTTTCTTGCAATTTGTATTGCAATTTGTATTTTTTCAAATTCTATTTTTCTCTCGGAGTGGTTAAGCAGGCTTCCCTTGCAACCAGCCTCCTTAACAGCTTCTGCTGTGATGCTCCCAGTAAACGCACCTGCTTCATTTGCATCAATATGCTGAGCAAAAACAGGTATTGCAACTTCCTTTGCAATTCTGAAAAGGTCAGTATTCTGTGGAGCAACAATTATGGAAGCGCCCGTCTCCTCTGCAACCTCATCCGCAATTCTGCACAGCGCAACTCCTCTCTCTCCAATTGACTCATGATATGTTTTAAGGTTGAGCACAATTAAGGGTTCCATACCAACTTTTTTAAATTAACAATAATATATAAACCTACTTGTATGGAGGTGCTCACCCGCGAGCCTGCGGAGGAGATAGATTTCCTTATGAGCAATTGCGGTGGAATGTTCCTCCTCATCCCGGCGAAGCAGTGCAGGAATGAGAGGCATAAGGAGAAGGAGATTCAAAACCCATCAAAGTGGCATGGGGCTTTTCTGAAAACTTTCAAAGTTCTTGAGGGGTGGAATACTTACGTTGCTTCATCACTCCTTTCACCTGAAAACCAGGTTTCCTTTGAAACAGATTTAACAACAATCACGAGAAAATTTATAGTTGATGACTCAGAGGTTGTTGAAGAAGTTTTTATCCCAAATAACTCCTTCTCCATAAGCATAAAATACACAACTCAGAAGCCAGTTGTAATTCAACCTGAGTTTGACATACGCCACAGGTATTCTGAAAAAGGAGGGCCGTATGAGTCAAATTTGCTTGATGATGCAATTATTGTGAGCGGTCCTCTCTACGCAGTTGCTGGAGGAGGAAAGGCGCGGAAGGACGAGGAGTATAGGTATAAATTCTACCCAGAGGATTTTAAAAGGAAGGATACGAATGAGAGATGGGTTTATGCTCCTGCGAAGTTTGAGACAAAGCAGCTTTTCATTGGGTTTGGAGAAAGCAAGGAGGAGGCAGTATCAAACTTCGCAAACATAAAGAATTACTATCTTGAGCTTAAGCTTGAGAAGCAGAGCGCAGTTTCCTCAATGTTTGAAAGGCACAGGCTTGAAGGTGGGAGCAGTGAGCTGAAAAAAGCATATCGACTTGCCGTTTACCAGCTTCTCACTCTTCAGCATGATTCTGTTCTACCAGCTTCTGGAGACAGATGGTTTGCTGGGGATGAGGGGTGGGGAAGGGATACTGCAATCTCTTTGGAAGCTTTCTTTGAGCTTGGGCTTTTTGACACTGCAAAAAAAATATTGAACTACTGGGTTGATGAGGGGAAGCAAAGGGGTGACGGAAGGCTTCCAAATAAAATTGAACCGCTTCAATACAACTCAAGCGACTGCACTCTTTGGCTTTTGAGAAGGCTTGCGGAGTATGTTCAGCTGACTGGCGATTATGATTTCTTCAAGGCGAAGCAGAAAGTTGTGAGAAAGTTCTTTGAGGGAATGGAAAGGGAGTATTTAACAATAGATGGTTTTATCAGGAGCAATGCGTTTGAGTCATGGATGGATACAAAGTTCACTCCTCGGGAGGGCTTTCCAGTTGAGGTTCAGGCGCTTTTCATAAAGAACTGCCTGCTTTACTCAAAACTTTTCCAAGGGGAGTTTGCAAACAAGCTTGTTCATTTATACGAGCATGCTTTGAAATCATTCCAAAAATTCAAGGTTAAGCACACAATTGCGGGAGTTGAAAAAGCGTTCATGCTTGCCGATTTGATAAACTTCAATGGGGAGAGAGTTAACAAACTAACACCTAATCAGCTTATCGCAGTTGACTGCGGAGTTGTTGAGCCTGAGCTTGAGAGAAGCATACTTGAGATTGTGAGGGAGCACCTTGCAGGCGTAGGTATACGCTCCCTTTCCCCAGGAGAGGTGGATTACTTTGATGAGTTCACTGGCGATCAGAGCTACCACAGGGGGGCTCAGTGGCCATGGTTGAACTACCTTGCAGTTAAAGCAGAGGTGCGAAATGGAAATAAAGAGGTTGCGTACAAAACATACGTGGAGCCATTGGTGAAAGTTATTCTGAATAGAAATTGGGGAGGGGTGAGTGAGGTTTACTCTGGAAACAGCAAAGCGTGTATCTGTCCTCACTATCAAACATGGAGCCTCGCTTCCTTCATAATTTCAGCAAAACACATAATATAGTTATGCCGGGGTGGCGGAATCTGGCAACGCGCCAGACTCGAGATCTGGTTGCCCTTTCCGGGCAGTATGGGTTCAAACTTCGGTTGCCCAAAAATCCCATCCCCGGCGTTTTTTAGGAATTTATTTATATAAGTTGAACCAAAAGAAACTTTGGTGGGAATTTGGCGTATAAAATATGCCCAAAATGCAATATGGAAAGCTCAGTAAGCGTCAGGCTGCATTTTGATGAGAAGACAGGTGAATACACCTGCCCCCGCAACCCGTCCCATAAATTCAAGCTTGATGCTGACGGCTGGCTTGTTTCACTGTGAGAGTTGCCTGGCTGAGAGATGTTTATGTATTTTGCGTATTAAAGATGCGCACCTCTCAACATCTGCTTCGCTCCCCGGAATCTCAACGGATAGAATAAACGTGTTCAAATTTATCTTCTCCATAAGCTTCCTCAATCTATCTTTCAGCTCTCCTTCCCCAGCAATTATCTCTCTCACTACTTCATCAACCGAGATTGTTTTTTCCGCTGCATTCTCAAGAAACTCAAAAATTCTTCTCTCCTCCCTTTCAGAAAACCTCCTCACCCACGCGGAATCTCTACAAACTTCAGATACTTCCTGTATATTGCTCGGCAGAACCTTTACAACTGGTTTTGCTTCACTTTGAAATTCCTTTTTGCAGTTTACATAAATTATCAAACCCGTTCTTTTTCCCACTTTAAAATCTGATGCAACGCGCTGCATCAAATCATCTAATGAGTTGCTTTCGTGAAGCACATACTCCTCTCCCAGCTCCTCCCAGAGTTTTTTCACAAACCAGCTTTCAGCATTCACGCTGACTAAATATTTTAGAGCCTCCAGGGTAGAGCCATTAACCATCCTTTCACCACCCAGTTAAAATTATGTCAAATTGAGTATAAAAACATGCACTTTACAAAAACATACTTCCTACTTTTTTTGCTTCAGCTTTGTTAATTTAAACTCCTCAAACCCATAGCTATCGTATTTCAGCCATGGTTTTGTAGACGCAAATTCTTTATACAAAAGATAGATTGACGAGAGGAAATTTAGCTCAGAAACGATTGCGCTTCCCATCCTCTCTTTTTGGACATATTTACTTTCCAAGCGCAAGGCAAACTGCGGTTTGCCACCTGAAAAAACAGCAAACAGCGGGTTGATAGCCTCCATCCCTTCAAGCTCACACCTCTCTCTGAATACAACCGCGTAGCAGCACAGCTCAGCGTTCTCGCTTCTGAACCTTCCAAGCTCTGAAATATGGAGCACCTCTCCTCTAAAGCTTTCAACAACTGCATTCAGCACTTCGGGGTAGGGCTTTCCGAAGTTTGGTTCAATAATGGGCTCCTTTTTAACAAGTTTATCCTTCACACTCTCCATAACACCCTGCGCGGCTTTCTTCCACCAAGGCTCCTCCTCCAATTCACCACCGAATTATTTTTAAATACGCTTGTGTATAGGTATTTTAAATTTAAAAAAGAGGTGGTTGGATGGGTGCGGTGGATGAGGCTGTGTTCAACCTGGACAGCGCAGTGCGCAACAGCATAGAGAAAATTATCATAGATTTAATAGTATTCATCCCCAAGTTTCTTCTGGCAATACTCGTTTTTGTTGTGGGATGGGTGCTTGCGTCTCTTGCCTGCTGGGTTGTGGAGAGAGTTTTTGAATACCTGAAAGTTGAGAAGTTTTTGAAGAGCCACAAGCTTGATGACTCGCTTGGCAAGGTGAGGATAACCAACGTGCTTGCAAAGCTCACGAAGTACTACATAATGCTCATCTTCCTTCAGGCAGCGGTTGCAATGATTAATCTGGGCACAATAACCCAATTCATCTACTCCCTGTTGATGTATACCCCAGTGGTTATAGGCGCGCTTCTCCTGATAGTTGCAGCAGCTGTGCTTGGGGAGCTTTTGAAGGAGAAGATAATAGAGATAGAAAACAAATCAAAAACAGTGAGATGGCTGGCAAGTGCAACAAAGGCAGTTATTGTGTTCATGGCAATAATGGTTGGGCTGAGCACAATTGGGTTTGACACAGCGATAGTCACAAATTCCTTCGTCCAGCTAGTGCAGGGAATTGTCTATGGAATAGCCTTTGCGTTTGGCTTGGCGTTTGGGTTGGGAGGACAGGAGGATGCGAAGGAAATTATCAGAAACCTGAGGAAGAAAACAGGGATATAACTTATAAATTTATAAACTTCCGCTGAGAATACTAAAGAATTCCAGGTGGTTAGATGAATCTCTGGCACGATATAGAGGCAGGGGAAGATGTGCCCGACGTAGTGAACATAATAGTTGAAATTCCAAAAGGCTCCCAGAATAAATATGAATATGATAAAAGAATGAACATAATCACTTTGGACAGGGTGCTTTTCTCACCTTTCCACTACCCAGGCGATTATGGTTTGATACCAAGGACAATGTCAGAAGATGGGGATCCGCTGGATGCATTAGTTCTTGTAACCAACCCAACCCATCCGGGCGTGCTGATAAAGGCAAGGCCTGTTGGAATGCTGAGGATGGATGATGGAGGAAAGATTGATGATAAAATTCTGTGCGTGTGCAAGGATGACCCAAGGTTTGATAACTACAAAGATATAACTGACTTGGAGGAGCATCTTCTAAAAGAAATAATGCACTTCTTCGGAGTGTACAAGGAGCTTGAAGGAAAAAAAGTGAAGATGCTTGGCTGGAAGAACGCGGAGGAAGCAAAAAAAGTGATAGTTCAATCCGTCGAAGCTTATAAGAAAAAATATGGAAGCAGAAAACTGAATACTGAGTAATCAAGCATCCCCAACGTGCTGTATTTTTTGATTTTTCAGGTAAATATACGCAGAATAAGCAGCCCTCACTCCATCTCCTGCCCCAGTTATAATCTGCTTGAATGAAGAATTTGTCACATCGCCAGCTGCATAAACTCCCTCAACACTTGTTTTTGAATCCTTATCAGTTACTATCTCCCCTTTTTCATTTAATTTAACCCCAAGCGCGGAAGCAAGCTGGGAAGCAGGCACCCTTCCAATATATATGAAAACAGCGTCCACTTTCAGCTCATTCTTTCCTTCATACTTTTTATCAAGCACAACACTCTCAACAACTTTGCTCCCTCTTATTTCAATTACATTTGTTTTCAGAATTAACTTTATTTTCTTGTTGGAAAGCGCTTTTTCTTTATTCATTTCCTCCGCAGTCAGTTTATCACCTCTGTGAATTATGTAAACTCTGCTTGCGTACTGCGTAAGGAGAAGCGCCTCCTTAACAGCTCCATCGCTTCCCCCAATAACCGCAACAACCTTGTCCTTATACAACGCACCATCGCACAAAGCGCAGTAGTAAACTCCCCTTCCTTCAAATTCTTTTTCCCCAGGGACACCTAACTTTCTAACTTCTCCTCCTGTTGCAAATATAACTGTTCTGCCCTCGTAGTTTGCCTGCTTTGTTGAAACTCTAAACCCATTTGTGGTTTTCTCAACTTTCTCAACTCTCTCCTCTTTGAACTCAACATTGTAACGTGAGGCATGAGATTTAAACTTTTCTGCAAGCTCCATACCAGAAATGCTTTCAACGCCAGGGTAGTTCTCAACAAGGTGGGCGAAGTTCATAATTCCCCCCATCATCTCAGAAATAAGAAGAGTTTTAAGCCCAAGCCTGCCACCATACATTGCTGCAGACAAACCTGCAACCCCTCCTCCAATTACTATGATATCGTACATAGAATCACTAGCTATCCAATCAAGATACCTATTTTATTTAAAGAGGGAAAGTTTATATATGTTTGATTATTAATTAAGGAGTGGTGACCAGCGTGATTGCAGATGTGATTTTGCTTGCAGTCTCTCTTCTCGTGCTTGCAAAATGCTCTCATTTGGTTGTTGATAACACAATAAAGCTTGCTAAATTTTTCAGGATAGGTGAGATAACTGCAGGGTTTGTTCTGCTGGCAGTTTCAACCTCTCTTCCTGAACTTGCAGTTGCAATAATCTCAACTTCAGCAGGAGAGGGCGCTGTTTCAATTGGCAACGTGATAGGTTCCAACATAGCCGATATATTGCTTGTTGTTGGCACGTGCTCCATGGTTGGTGTGATAAAAATAAAGAAAGGGCAGATGGTTGAACTGATAAGACTGCTGTTTATAACTTCAATGATTCCCCTCATCCTCCTTCTTAGGAGTGAATTTGGGTGGGTGGAAGGGCTTCTGCTTCTATTCATATTCACCGGTTATGTTTACTACTTATTTCAGAAAAAAGTGAGTTTGGGAATAGAAGAGGAAGTGGCAAAAAAAGATGCATTGCCCGCATTCCTCTACTTCGTTGTTGGAATCATTGGGGTGCTGATAAGCGCAAGGTTATCGGTGGATTCTGCGGTTAGGCTTGCAGATGCGCTTTCTCTTACAAAAAGTTTCATAGGCGCAACGATAATTGCGCTTGGAACATCACTTCCGGAACTTGCGATAGATACAACTGCTGTGAAGAAAGGCAATATACAGCTTGCGCTTGGTGATGCGATAGGAAGCTGCATGACGAATATAACCCTTGTGCTTGGCATAACAGGTATCCTCTCCCAAACAACTTTCAATATAACAGTCGTATCCAGCCTTATTGTTTTTCTCCTGATAACGAACCTCATCTTCTGGTACTTCCTTGAAACAAGAAGAAAGCTGAACCAGAGGGAGGGAATGATATTCCTTGCACTGTATTTAGTTTTTCTCCTAACTGAGTTTGGCTTGCAGATGAGAATAAAATAGGGAGAAAATGTACATCTGTCCAGAGTGCGGTAAGTTCCACCTTATAACTCCTGCGGTATGTGAATGCGGTTATGTTTTCAAGAAAGGAACAGTGAAATGCAAGGAGTGCGGCACGCCAATAACACCTGAGCAGGAGTACTGCCCAAAATGCAAGAAGTCTGTTTGGGATATGTTTGTTTTTCTCTGCCCGAACTGCAAGCGGAGGATTCACAAAGGACAGAGGGTATGTGAATGCGGTTACGTTCTAATTAAGGAAGTTAAGAAAGTTGAGTATGTGACAGAAACGAAATACTGCTGCCCACGATGTGGTTATGAGCTTCCAACGATGAATACTCCCTGCCCAGTATGCGGTAAATAAGGGGGTATTTTATATATTTTCTTCAAAGCCCCAGGAGGGATTTGAACCCCCGACCTACTGCTTACCCGAATGAATTTACGAGACAGTCGCTCTGCCAGCTGAGCTACTGGGGCTTGGTATAATTTAAGCGGTTCATTTATTTATCTTATCCTTAAAAAGCTGAGCTGACTGCTTCAGCACCTCAATTCCAGGCAGAGGCTCACCGCTCATGAATGCAAGCACAGCTCCTCCTGCAGTTGATATGTGGTCAACTCGTATTCCTAAATCAAAAGCTATGCTGCCCATATGCCCTCCACCTATCAGCGAGTAACCTGGTGCATTCTCCATTGCAATAAGCGTTCTCACAGTTCCTTTTAAGAAAATTGGGTTTTCATACGCTCCCATTGGACCCTTGCTTATTATTGCTTTTGCATTATTCATAACTTCTGTGAACTTTGCAATTGTTTTCTCCCCAATATCCATTGGAGTATACTTCTCCAACCTCGGGTCACCAATCGGTGCCTCCTCCCTCCCTCCAAAAGAAATTGCAATATCCTCCGGCAGTATTATTCTATTTTTGAATTTCTCATCAAGCTTCCTCGCTCTATCAACAAGCTTTGCAAGTTCATCCCCTTTCTCCTCCATAACATTCATGCATTCCTTTGGAACAAGCCCTCTTACGTAAAGGAAAACGTGGGCAACTGCACCACCAACAAGCACATGCTCAACTGTGTTATTATTGAGTGTCACCTCCATCACTTTTATAACTTCCTTGAATTTCTTACCGCCAATGCAGTAAACAGCGGGTTTATTCTGTGGCTCAACAGCTTTATACATCGCCTCCATTTCATTTGCAACAACCAAGCCAGCGCATGAGGGGAGCACCATCGGAAAACCAACAACAGATGCTTGTGAGCGGTGGGAAACTGAAAAAGCATCATTTATAAAGTAATCAAAGTGAGGAGCAAGTGTTTTTACCAAATCGCTCTCCTTGTGCTGCTCGGGAGTTGCGTTCTCATTATCCTCTGGCTGGAACCTTGTGTTCTCCAAAACGACAACCTCCCCAACATCAACTTCATCAATTGCTTTCCTTGCTTTTTCACCAAGTAAATCATTAACAAAAGTCACTTTCTGTTCTATTGTTTCAGCAAGTATTTTCGCATGGTTTGCAAGGGAAACGCAGTCAGGGTTTCCCAATCTTCCCTGATGACTTATCGCAACAACTTTTGCGTTTTTCAGTTTATCAAATGTTTTCTTGTAAACCCTTATTCTCATGAACTCAAGTATCTCACCATTCTCCCCAAGTGGAGAGTTAAAGTCGCATCTCACAAGCACCTTCTTCCCAGAGAAATCGAAATCGTCCATTACACAAAACCCACGTTGATTCATAAACCCACCCCCAATCACTCTATACCGAAAGATTTGTTCGTCTTTTCAATTGATGTTTTTGCGTCGCACAGATTGAACATCGCCCTTATCGCATCAATGTTTTCAGGAACAACGTTTGCTTCATTGTGAACTGCCTGTATGTAAGCAAGCTCATTTCCATTCACGTATATTGAATCCTCCCAAACCATTATCTCCTGCATATCGTATCTATACCTTCCCAAATCCCTTGCGTAATCAATTAACTGCGCAGTTGAAGCAAACCCGTCCGCTGCGTTGTACAAAGCAATTCTTGTAGTATTTGCAAAAACATCCTTAACATCCTGAGCAGTTGCCTGCTTTTTCATTTTCACAAATACAACGTGAACGTGCATAAGGGTTGTTGGAACCTTTATTGCAACTGTTTCAATTGGAATTGGTAAAACAGTTTGAACATCAGGCCCCTGATGCGACGGTATTTTCGTTTCAGGCACAATTGCGTTTATCGGGCCGGTGTTTATATCGTTTGGGTCTGCTGCCCTTCTTATTAAAACAACTTTTGAGCTCTCAATGCCAAATGCATTGTTTATTGCACCAAGTGTTCTGCAAAGCCCGGTTGTGTTACATGAAACAACTCTTACGTAATCCTTGCCAACTGCTTTATCATAGTTGCATTGCGCGACAAATGAAACATCCGCAACCTCTGCTTTTTCCCCACCTTCAAAAACAGCTTTCAGCTTTCTTGGGAGGTATATGTTTTTCTTATTCTCCGCACCCATCTTGCCAGGAGTGCAGTCAACAACTACATCGCAGTTTGCAAAAAGCTCCTCGTGAAGCCCTGCGCATGGCACGTTTGCTTTTTTAAATAGCTCAAGGCTTGCTGCGTTTGGCACGTAAACTTTATACCCTTTCTTCAGCGCAAGCTTTGCCTCATAATCCGGCTTTGTTTTCACAACTCCCATAAGCTGCATGTCATCCTGCTTTGCAACTGCATCGGCAACTCTCTTCCCAATCACTCCATAACCGTTCAGTGCAACTCTCACAACCATCTCCCCACCCCCGTGTAGTATATATTGGTTAGATTTTTAAATATACTTATTGGGGCAAAACAAGATTTATAAGCCAGCTTGGTTATTATATACCTGAATTCTATGCCGTATGACGTTAAGGAAAATCCAACTTCAAAAACAATTAGGCTGAGCAGAAAGAAAATAATAAAGAAAACTCTGAAAGGCACAATTGTGCTTGCAATTGCCTTCATACTAGCCATACTAACCTTTCTTTTCTATCCATCTCTGATACGTGAAACTATCTCAAGCGTGTTCATACTTGAGGAAACCGTAATCCTTGCTCTTTTAATTATGATATGTGTTGCAGTCATCATAATTAACTTTCTGTATCATTATGTATATTACAAAACGTATTACTACGATATAAAGAATGACATGCTTGTGATAAGAAAGGGGGTTTTTACCCCACGAGAGATATCAATTCCATTCAGCAGAATACAGGATGTGTATGTTGATAGGGATTTGCTTGATTTAATACTTGGCTTGTATGATGTGCATGTGTCAAGCGCAACGCTTCAGTCCGGAGTGGATGCGCATATAGATGGAGTTTCAGCTGAGAATGCAACGCTTCTTAAAGAGATAATTCTTGAGAAAGTTAAGAAAGAATCAAAGAAGGAAAGCGGTTTGGGTGAGAGGTGAGTGAATGGAGAGCAGAGTTTATGAATGTGAACCTCAGCAGGTTGGGAAGCTGAAGAAGCTTCTTGAAAGCGAGCCGTATGCTGAGAGGAGTTTTGCAAAGCAGGGGTATAAGTTAAAAGAAGGGAAGGTTATGGGAGAGGAAAATAAGTATTATCTTTACATAAAAGCAGATGCTGATTTTTTTAAATTTGCTGAGGAGAAGTTAAAGGAAGTGGAAGGAGTGAAGAGAAGCGAGAAGGTTGTTGAGCAGAGAGTAGTTAAGAAAATTGAGGAAGAGGAGGGTTCGGCTGAGCAGGGTTTTGGGGCGATATTTGGGTGATTCATACTCATTTAAATACAGGTATTCAAAAAGTAAATTCATGAAGGGAAAAGCATTACTTCTGCTTGCAGTGCTGCTTCAGGTTAGCTTTGCTTTGGAAACAAGGTTAGTTGAGCAGATGAACCTTACCGTAATTCAATCTGGTTCCATACGTGCTGTTGGGGGAGAGCTGAAGTATCTTATAATGAACCTATCTGTTCCAGCTCAAACAAGCTACCAGACAGTCATCTCAGATAAACCTGTCACCCAGCTTCCTGACGGGAATTCAATTGTCACAATTGAGAGCACAAAGCCAACCAACCCATTCAGGTATACTGTAACCTCCTCTGTTTCAGTTAAAGCAAGAAAAACAACTGCTCTCCCTGCAAGTTATCAGGTGAATTATTCCTTAATGCAGCTTACAAAACCAACCGCAAGGGTTCAGAGCGATGACCCTGAAATAAAGGAGATGGCGCGGTTGATAACTGCAAACTCATCTGATGATTTTGAGAGAGTGGCAAAGCTTGCTTTGTGGGTGAACAGCCACCTCGCATACGATTCAAGCTTGGCAGGTTCCCTGAAGGATGCGAAGTGGATTCTGAAAAACAGAAGAGGAGTATGCGCTGAATACTCAACACTTTTTGTTGCTTTTGCGCGCTCCCTTGGCATACCTGCAAGGTTTGTCAGTGGGATGGCTTACGATGAGGATAAAGGGGAGTGGATTGGGCATGCGTGGGCGGAGGTTTATTTGGGGGAGTGGGTGCCTGTTGATGCAACATGGAACCCACCCGAGGTAGGTTACCTTGATGCATCACATCTTGAAATTTCAAAATATTTAGATGATGAAACGTTTGATAATGTTTACACGCTCACAAGCCAGAATGCAAGAATTGAGTGGTTGAAACCAGATTCCAGCAAGGGGACAGAGGTAAGGGTCGTTTCATTCAAAGAAGGAAAAAGAAGTTCAAACTACCAGCTGGAAGCAGTTGCCAAAACAATTGGGTTTGGAGTTAAAACAGTGGTTTTTGCAGTCATTTCTTCAGATGATTACAGAGTGGTGAGCCTTAATCTGAGCCCTTGCACGGGAAACATCATCTACGTTGATGATGCAGAAAAAAACATAATACTAAAGCCAGGCGAAACCAAAGTTGTGAGCTGGGTTGTGACGTCCAACCCAAAGCTTTCAACCAACTATATTTACCAGTGCCCCCTCATTCTGAATTCAGAGTATCTGGAGCCGAAACAAGTTGGTATTGAAGTGAGAGCAGATGCTCCTTCAATAAACTTCAACGCGTTTCTTGAGAAATCCGAAGTTGTGCTTGGAGAAAATCAAACAACATATGTAGATGTTGGTGTTGCGAGGAAGTATGAGGGAAGGTTATATCTAACATCAGATTACTATGTATCCTCCCAGCCGGTAACACGAAGCGGAAGATACAGCTTCTCATTTGAGCCCAAAGCAACAGGAATAAATAATGTATACATCGCCACAACGCTTGGTGGAGTGAGAGAACTTCAGTTCAAAGTTACCGGTGTAATGGGTGTGGGAGTTGATGTGCGGGCACCTGAGTTCATACTGCTTGGCAATGCAACAAGAGTTTATGTGGTGCTTGCAAGCAACCAGACAAACAGGAGCATACGCATCACAGCTACTGCAGGTGACGAAAGGGAGACAAAACAACTCCTTCTGACAGGCAACAGAACAGTTGAATTTATGCTTAATATCACAGATACCAAAGTTCAAAATATAACTGTTGAAGTTGAATCCGCCGATTTTGCAAGGCAGTTTGTGAAACCAGTCACAGTTTACAGAGTTCCAGAAGTGGAGATAACAAACCTTGCTTTCAGAAGTGAAAATGGGTTGGTGAGAACAACCTTCAGGCTTTCTGGAGTGCAGGATGCGAGGGATATCTCTCTTACAATTGACGGTCAGCCAGTTTCCCTAACTCAGATGGACAGCGTCTCACTGCTTCTTACCCCTGGGGAGCATCTGGCGGTAATTGAATTCAAAGATTTGGCTGGTGGTGAGTATAAGAAGAGTCACACAGTAGAGGTTCCTGAAGTATCTGCTGTTGAAACTCAGTCGAACTTTATGGAAATTCTTCCCGCAGTTCTTTATGTTGTTCTTCTTATACTGCTTTCTGCTGGAGTGCTTGCTTTCAAAAAAATTGAAAAACTTCAGTAGTAATAATAGTTTGTCACCGTGTACACATACGTAATTGTCCTGCTTTCACCTTTATTCAATGAAACTTTCCATTCAAGCTTGTTCTGCTCCTTTCTCTCTGCTGGTGGGTTTGAGGTAATCAGAGTGACAACATCGCCTGAGTTCATCCAATCCCTCACCCTCAGCTCAACTCTCTCATCTTTCCTGTTCTCAATAGACAAGCTGACGCTGTATGTTGTTGTTCTTGCATAGCTGTATTCTTTACCTGTTGTGCTGTTCACAAGTTTTTTTACAACTATCTCTGGCACATCTGCAACAGTCACCTCTGCTTCCTTTCCTTTTGCAGTGTATTTTATGCTGTCCTCACCAAGGAATTCATCACCAAGGTAGATTCTCACAGTTCCAGAAGCCCAGCTCTCATTACCAGAGTTGTTCAGCTTGTAAACTTTATGCGGTCTCTCCCAAGTAGTATCCCATATGTATTCTCTTTTGTATTTAACTTGGTTTTCAAAAAGCGGTAGATTTGTTGTTTCGCCATTTTTGAGTGTTATTGAATCGGTAAGAGTATACACATAATACTCTCCTAGGAATGCGCTCACAAAATCAGAAACAACGCTTGGCGCTTCAGCAACTGCGGCTGCCATTCCCCCAACACCTTTAATTGTTTCCGTTGCATACCTTGTAACATAATAACTCAGCATGTGCGGGTAGCCAACAACCAGTTTCAACTTTATGCTCTCCCAATCCTCCCCCGCGTTGTTAAGCACTCCTGCCCATGCTTGCAGTTTTCCTTCACCGCTTTCCGTTTCAGAAGTTATGTAATACCTGTAATTTGCGCTCCAGCTGACGCCTGGAACAAAATAACTTATTGAAATTGAATGCTTTCCTGCGGTTGAGCGCTCATCTATCCTCACTCCTTTTTCAGTTTCATTCACCTCAACTTCTTTTTTATACTTTGAAACAGGCGCTTCCAGCTCCTCCACATCATCAAAGTTTATCACAATAAGCTTATCGCCAGAAAGCACACCAAGCCTGTCTGAATTGAACCACATAAGAGTTCCATTCCTCCACCCATTCTTTGTCAGCACCCTCACAACGCTTCCAGCTGTTTCGTTAAGAAGCTCGTCAAACGTTAAGTATTTTGTTTCATTTTTCCTTGTTACAATTTGATACTTTACAATACCCCTAACCGCAGCTTTATCATCCTTCACAGCTATGCTGTCAAAAACTGCTGAGGAAGTGAAGTTTTTTATAAAAAGCGAAACATCTCCTCCCGGCACATCCAGAACTGCGTTTCTCCTTACAAACGCAACTCCATTTGAGTAAACAGTTGCACCGGTCACAGGAATCTGAACAGATAGGTTCACTCCTTCAGAGCAGGAAACAGAAACCAGCAGAAGCAAAACGCACGCGACGTTTATTTTTTCCTCCATAGTAAAACTTATCAAACACGTTTTATTTAAAAGATTTGTTTTTGTTTGGAGGGATACTGTCAAGATAAGCCCTCCCATCTGCCGGGTGGCTTTCCAAATTTTGTGTGGATTCTCATAAAATTGTAGTACAGGACAAACACCCTCAGTAAGCTCACAACATGAATCAATCCTCTTCCGCT
>JAVZHX010000004.1:0-65366 GCA_038871515.1 Candidatus Micrarchaeia archaeon | reverse complement strand
TGAAAAAGGAGAAGAGAGTTAAACTGATAAACTTTGATAAAGGCCACTCGGCTGCTTTTGCAAGGAACAGAGGAGCAGAAGCAGCAAGAGGAGATGTTGTGTATTTTATTGACGCGGATGTAGAGATAGAAGATAAGATGCTTATTAAGAGCATTGTAGATGCATTTGAGGGGGGAGTTGGGGCAGTTGCTGTAGGTGGAAAGGGAGAGCACAGAACATTTCTCCAGAAATGCCAGCATGTAAGAGCAGTGATGAGCAACCTTTTTTTCAAAGCAACACACAGCTACCCACAGTACGTAAATGCTTTGAGGAAGGATATCTTTGATGCTGCTGGTGGGTTTGATGAAAAGATATTTTATTATGAGGATAGGGATTTTGGAAGAAAAATTGCAAAGTTGACGAAAATAGGCGAGGTTAAAACTGCTCCAAAACATCTCGAACCATCAACCCTCTCTGAGATTATAAGACAGGCAAAGTACGTTGGAAAAGGAGTTTCAACGTATAATCTGATTAAAGAGAATCCTCTTGTTCTAATTTATCCACCCTACCCATTCTTCTGGCTGGTTTTTGCAGCCTGCATCCTACTAAGTTTCCTTAACAGTATTTTTGTTTACGCGGTTGCTTTCATATTTTTTGTGTTGCTCGCTGAAGTTGCTGTTGCGTACTATTTGACTCGCATGCTACTCCCTTCAATCTGCTTTGTTTTCTTCATCTCTCCTCTCAGAGCATTTGTCATAACCTACTCATTTATTTTAAATAAGCTGAAGCGCTGAATACTTTATAAAGTTTCAATTATATATTAGAAGTGCATTTTCTGAGGTGATAGCTTGGCAGAACCATCCGAGTCATTCTGGAGAGATAGAGATGTTTTCATAACAGGCATCTCTGGCTTTATGGGCTCCCATCTGACTGAAAAATTGCTCAGCATGGGAGCAAGAGTGCACGGCTTGCTCAGGAGGCATGCAGTTCCCCATTACCCAAACATACATCATTTGAGAGGGAAGGTTAAGCTTTATGAAGGTAATTTGGTTGACATGCCCTCCATACTAAATCCATTGAAAGAAAGCGGTGCAACGGTTCTTTTTCACCTTGCCGCACAGTCATATGTTCCGCTGAGCTTCCAAGCACCGTATGATACATATAAAACAAACATACTTGGAACTGCAAACGTTCTTGAAGCAGTAAGGCAGTGCGATGAAGTTGAGAGAATGCATTTCGCAGGCAGCTCAGAGGAATATGGGTTGGTTTATGAGGATGAGTTGCCAATAAAAGAAACTAACCCTTTGAGACCGCTTTCTCCTTACGCAGTTTCAAAAGTTGCCGGTGACTATATGTGCTATACCCATTTCAAATGTTATAAACTGCCTGTTGTTAGAACAAGAGCATTCAACCATACGGGCCCTCGCAGGGGTTTGCATTTCGTCACAAGCGTTATTTGCAGGCAGGTTGCTCGCGGTATAAAGCACGGCGAGAAGAAACTTGTGATTGGCAACCCTGAACCGAAAAGGGATTTCTCAGATGTGAGGGATATTGTGAGGGGTTATATGCTTGCAGTTGAAAAAGGTAAGCCAGGGGAAGTTTACAACTTAGGAAGTGGTAAGTCAATAAGCATAGGGGAGCTTGCAAAGATGGTTATAAAGATAGGTGGTTTGGAAGGGAAGATGAAAGTTGAAATTGATAGAAACAGATACCGACCGGCGG
Organism: Candidatus Micrarchaeia archaeon; assembly: GCA_038871515.1. Taxonomy (GTDB): domain Archaea; phylum Micrarchaeota; class Micrarchaeia; order Burarchaeales; family Fermentimicrarchaeaceae; genus JAVZHX01. The sequence continues at coordinate 63,665 of JAVZHX010000004.1, read as the reverse complement.
ACGTTATGGTTTTGCAGTGCGATTACTCAAAAGCAAAGAAAGAGTTGGGATGGGAGCCGAAAATACCGCTGGAAAAAACAATGAGGGATTTGCTTGACTATTTCCTGGAGAATGAGCAGTTTCTAAAAATAGAGGAGTATTGATGGAGTGGGAGGGGACGCCTGTTCTCGTGACAGGTGGTGATGGATTCATTGGCTCGCGGCTAGTTTCAAAGCTGAAAGAGAAAGGAGCAAGAGTGACTGCTGCAAGCAAGAGCAGAAGGAGGGAAGAGGGTTTTATCAGTATTGACGTTACAAAACCACCTCTGAATTTTGAGGGGTATGAAATTGTCTTTCACCTTGCGGGAATTGCCGACCCAAAGGTTTGCGAAGCTCATCCAGAGCAGGCTTTTCTTGTCAACTCTTATGGAAGTTTGAATGTTGCTGAGGAGTGCGAGAGGAGCGGTGTGCGTAGGGTGGTGCTGAGCTCCTCCTCTCATGTTTATGGAATACCAAGATACTTACCTGTTGATGAAAGCCACCCGCTTGCACCAGTTTCAGCTTACGGAAGAAGCAAACTCGCTGCGGAATATGTATGGAGAGAATACAAAGGAACAACTCTCAGGTTTTTCAATGTTTATGGAGAGGGGCAGAGAGGTGATTATTTGATACCAACAATTCTCTCCCAGCTAAACGAAAATGAAATAACGCTGAAAAATTTGAATTCAAGAAGGGATTTTGTTTATGTTGATGATGTGGTTGATGCGCTGCTGCGCGCAGTTGATTTTCCAGGTGAATGCTTCAACATTGGAAGCGGAAGAAGCTACAGCGTGAGGGAAGTTGCTGAGATTATTTTTAAAATAAGTGGCAGAAAGCCAAAGGTGATTAGCTTGAAGAAAGGTGACAGGGTGAAGGAGCTTGTTGCGGATGTGAGGAAGGCAAAAAAGTTATTGGGGTGGGAGCCGAAAGTTAGTTTGGAGGAAGGGTTGAAGAGAAGTTATGAGGGGTTTGGATGAAGCTTGTCATCGCGCATCCTTTTCTTAGGTTGAGGGGAGGGGCGGAGAGGGTTGTGCTTAAAATTGCACAGCACTTTGACGCAAAGGTATACTGCTCAATCTACGAGCCGGAGAACACGTTTGACGAGTTTAGAGAAGTGGACGTTGAGGTGATGAGAAGCAGGTTGTGGGGGTTGGCTTCCCTCCTTCCACCAAGAGTTGGAAGCGCGGCAGTTGCTGGGGAGCAGTTTTACTTTAAAAAATTTGACGATTATGACGTTATAAACGCGCAAGGCACTCCTTCGGAGTGGGTGAGGAATAGAAATTCGCCTGTCATCTGGTATTGCTTCTCACCTAACAGAGAGGCATTTGATTTGTATGAGTGGAGGATGAGCAGGAGAAATTTATTTCAGAAAGCGCTCTACTGGTCCTTCATTCAACCGTATAGAATGATAGAGTTCTCTGTTGTTCCAAAAATAGAGCACATATTTGCAATAAGTGAGAATGTTCAGCAGAGGATAAAAAGGTATTTGGGGAGGGAGAGTGAGGTGCTTATGCCTGGGGTTGATTACGAGATGTTTCATTCCGGCGATTACAAGAAGTATTTCTTCTACCCATCAAGGATTGCGCCTGAGAAGAACTTTGAGATGGCGATAGAAGCATTCAAAAAGTTCAAAAGGAAGCATAAGGGATGGAAGTTCATCATTGCTGGAACACTTGACAGAAGCAGGGAGGAGCATGTAAGGTATTACGAGAAAATAAAAAAGATGCTTGGGGAGGATGGGGGGATAATGCTGAACCTGCCTACGCAGAGAGTTGTTGAGCTTTACTCAAACTGCTTCTGCGTGCTTTACACTCCTGTAAATGAGGATTATGGTTTGATACCGCTTGAGGCGTTTTCCTCATCAAAAACATGCATTGCGATAAATGAAGGAGGTCCAACAGAAATTGTGAAAGAAGGAGTTGGCTACCTGGTGAATAATTCTGATGAGATGGCGGGGAGGATGAGTTACCTGGCGGAGCATCCGGATGAAGCAGAAGAGGTAGGCAGAAGGGCAAGGAAGTATGTTGAGAGGGAGTTCTCCTGGAGGAAGTTTCTGAAAAGGTTTGAGGAAGTTTGCAGAGAAGTTTCAAAAGAGGGAGGGAAGCTTCAAGAGTGAGAGGACGCTGTTCAGCAACTTCTTATCCTCCTCCTCAAGAAGCGGAAGATAAACAACACAGAATGACGCACCTGCAATCAAAAACAGGAGAACCGTGCTTCTTATAATTGGGTTGAGCAGAATTATAATCAGCGCAACAAGCAAGGAAACCGCGGTTGGTTTAAGAATGTGGGTTAAATTGAACTTAATCCCAAGCATCCTCAGCGATATTCTGAGAAGCACGACTGCCTGCAGAACATAGGAGAGAACAAACGTGAGCGCTGTGCCAGCCAAACCATAGTTCGGTATCAGGTATAACCCAATCGCCCATGTTGCAATATAGAAAACAACCATATTTGCAGTCAGCTCCCTCATTTTTCCCTTGCTCATGAATAAACTTGTGGATATGCCTGAAAGAAAACCGAATGGAATAAGAAGCGAGAGTATTCTCAGCGATACAGCTGCTGGCATGTAGCTTTGCGGCCAGAAGAAGAAGATTATTCTGTTCGCCGTTAGATAAACCAAAAATGAAATTGGAATTGATGACAGCATTCCATATTTTATGCTTTTTTCAAATAACTTCCTCTGCAGCTCCCTCTCCTTTTTCGCCTCTGTTTTTATCAGGAAGGAGAGCAGAAACGTTGAGGAGATTGGAATGAGGGAGAGCAGCATTGAAACAATTGAGTTGCTTATTTTGAAGAAAGCAAACTCCTCCGGTCCACTGAAATAATTCAGCATAAGTGAATCAATATGCGTTGAAAGCAGAGATGCCCATGAGAGGAGTGTTGAGTAAAAGAGAAATGAATTAACTTTATCAATTTTTTTAGGCGGGGAGTATGTTGATAAATTGTAGTTGAACTTTTTATTGAAAAGCCAAAGGGAGAAGAGAGCTGACAGGGTGAAGCCTGCAAGCAAACCAATTACTATTGTATGCAAACTCACTCCAAAGATTAAAATGAATAGAAGTGGGAAGAGGAGCTTTGAGGTGTTCAGCACAAATGAGAGAAGGGAGGAGTATTCAAAGCGAGCTATTGAGTTGAACAGAGAAGTGATGAATTGAGTTATTGAGTAAAGTATTACAAGCACGGCAAGGGCTGACATAACATACGCGAAGCTGGCATCGTGAAGGAAAACTTCGGCAAGCTGCGCTGGAAGGAGAAGGAGGAGCAAGGTTAGAGTTATCAGGGAAACAAGCTTCCACCTAAGAAGATACCTGACATGGAAACCGGCATGTCCATCTTGGGAGTGAAAGCTCTCTCCTGCAATTTTTATTAACGTATTTGGAACTCCCAAATCACTTATTCCAGTGAAGAGAATTGTGAATGCAATAAGAGTTGAGAAAACTCCAAATTCTACTGGGGGAAGCAACCTTGGGAAAAGCAGGGAGATTATCAAACCTGCTGCGAGAACTGTGATAGGTGTGAGCAGAGCGTATATATTCTGCTGAATCATCTCCTTCATCATGCAGTATGTATTCTACTGGGAAGTTTAAAAAATGAATTGAAATTAACTGTAGCTCACAAGCTCCAGCACTGTTGAACCATCTGCATATGCAACTTTCACTGGGATTGGAACGTTGCTTGCTGACCAGAAAGTCATTCCTTCGTATGAATACTTGTCGCACATAAAGGTTCCCGCTGGCACTGTTACTGATTCCTTTCCAACATACGTCACTTTCGGCATCTCTGTCTGCGAACCTGTGTTCGGTCCTTCGGTTGGGCAACTGGCTGGCTGCTCAATTGTCTGCCCTCCGTAGTTTACAACACTCAGCACTTTCAAGCACTTGTATGTTTGCTTTTCAATCCATGTTTTTGTTGTGACAGTTGCTCCCTCCATCAGCACATCCATCTGCTGCAACCAGGCTGCAACTCCATTTACTGTGTCGGATGAAATTGTTGTTCTCATATTGACTGTTGTTCCACCGCTTTTCATCACATACTCGTAGCTGCGCAGCGAGCCGTATCTGTAAATCTGGCTCATGTCAACTGTTGTCGGCTGGGAAGGCGGCTGCTCTTCCTGCGGCGGTGTTGTCTGGTTTTGCGGTGGAGTTTGGTTCGCCGGTGGGGTTTGGTTTGCTGGCGGCTGCCCTCCTGGCGTTCCACCAGGTGTTTGATTTGGCGGTGCTCCACCTGGCGCTCCTCCCGGACTCCCGCCAGGAGGCTGTCCTCCCTGCTGGGTGCAACCAACAAGAAGCACTGCTGCAACTAACAAAATTAAAAGCAATTTGGGTTCAGTCATCACATCATCTCCAAAGTGATATGTTTCTGCTGGTTTATAAATGCAACTGCTTTAGGTTTAAGAGGCAAGTTAATATTGCCAAAAAGGCATAATTTGAGCATGGCTCAAAAGCTTGCTGAAGCAAAAAAATCTGATGAAGAATGTAAACGGGAACGGAGGGAGAGTTTTATTGATTATGGCTCAGTTTCTCGCTACTGGGGTCGTGCAGCTCAGCAGGATGCATTCATTATTAAAGTGAAACCAAACGCATCTGTCGTTATCATCACACCGTTGCTTAAAGAGAATAATGTAAAAAATATAATAGACATCGGATGCGGGGCTGGTTCCGATGCAATTTTTCTGGCAAAGCAGGGTTTTAATGTCACTGCCCTGGATTTTTCTAAGGAAGCGCTTGATGTGGCAGCCAAGAGGATTAAAAAAGAGATGATTGGAAACGTACATCCTCTGCTGGCCGATGCGGAGAAAATTCCGGCAAGGAACGGGGCTTTTGATGCGGCATTATGTATGGGGTTGTTTGGTGGGTATGGATATGGAATAGACCTTGACAACCGTTTGCTCGCAAGCGAGATTGAGAGAATTCTGAAGCCTGGCGGAATCCTGCTGTTTGCTGGATGGTTCTCTGAGTCCGAAGTGGAAGGACTGTTCAAAAACTTCAAGCCAATACAGAACGATAAGCTTAGGGAGGATATAGAGTGGGAGGAGCGATTCTTTAGCGCAGTGTTGCTGCTAAGAAAAAATGAATAGTTACTTAACTCAAACCAAGGAAGCATGAGGGAAAGGAGTTCTTTTTCCTGAATCGGTTTAAACAGAGATGGGGAACGAGCCATGGTTCTCTTCTCAACAGCAACTTTTTTATAGTTTTGTTATTATAACAAAATAATCGGGAAAACAGGTATTTTTTGTTACTATAACAAGGTGGTTGAATGGGTGATTTCAAACGTCACTATGACCTAATGAAGGAGAAGCAGGCTGCGGCTCACCAAGCATTAAATAACAAGCAGCACTCCGTTGTTGGCGATTTGGCAATAAAAGCGGTTGAGCAGGCAATTGAGGCAGATGCAGCGAGAGGCAAAATCCCAAAGCATTTCGGGGAGCATGAGGAGAGGTTGAAATACCTGAAAAGCATTTCCGAGGAGCTCTACCAGAAGGCAAGGAAGCTGTGGTTTATATACGCCGATTTGGGGTATGATGGAGTTGACGGAGAGAGGGCGAGAAGAGCTATGAGTTATGTGGATACGATAATAAAATTCTTTGAGGAGCGGTGGAAATGAGGGAAGTTGAATCTGTTGTTGAGGAACTGAGCGGAATTTCTTCAGTGAGATTGATAGTTCTCTACGGGAGCTGGGCGAAGGGGGAAGCATCAAAAAAATCCGATATAGATTTATTCATCATCGCAGGGAGGAAGGACACGGAGAGAGTGGAGGATGTTATTTCAAAAGGAGATTTCCGCGTGCAACCGGTGATACGTTCGCTAAGCGAGCTGCGCACGATGGATTCAGGGCTTCTGACAAACATCCTGCGAGATGGAAAGATTCTCTACGCCAAGAATTTTGAGCTGGACGTTTCAAGAATACTGAAGCAGAAGCCCGTGGTGATTTACAACTTCAAGCTGAGCAACCTCAGGCAGCAGATGAAAAGGAAGTTCAACTCAGCGCTTTATGGGACGAAGGTGAAGGGATACATCTACGGTGGACTGCTAGGGGAAGCTGGCGGGATACAGCTCGGGCGGGGGTGCATCCTCGTGCCTGAAAACAGGAGAAAGCAAATTGAATCCCTGTTTGAGTCATATAGGATAAAATACGAAAAGATAAGCGCATGGGTTTGAGAGGCAAGTTTAACATCTGACTGCACTCATTCTTAATTAGTATACTGTTCTTTTCGGATGTACGAATTAACGTATGGTGGAGTACCACCTCTCATACTCCTTGTGTGTGCCGACAAAGTATACTGTCTTGCAGCTCCCCTTGCACGTATAAACTATGCGGTATTGCCCAACGTCAATAACAAAGAAATCCAGCCCGTGCTTCATATGCCTTCCCGGAGGCTCCTCCCTCATCCGCGCAATCCTCTTTATGAGACGCTCTCTTACCGATGCATCCATTCTAAGTAGCTTGGCTGACGCGTCCTCGTGCAACAGGACTTCGAAGCTCATATCTTCACGCCTGCTTTCTTTGCAACCTCGCTTATCGGGATGAGCTTCTTCCTGCCAGCCTTAACCTCAGCATCCATCTCCGCTATTCTTCTGGATACGAGGCTTGCTTCCCTTCCTCCAATCAGCGCATATTCCCTTCCCAGCTCAAGTATGCCCGCCCTTATCGCCTCTGCTTTCGTCTTGTAGTATCCTTCTTTTACGAGGCGCTCAAGCACCTTTTCAACAGCTCCCTCCAACCTTACGACAGTTTCCACTTAAATCACCAGCAAATATATACCAAAATGATATATTTATGCCTTTCCTCAGTTCTGGCGCGAGGCTGTTTGGAGCAAGATTAATATACGGAAGAAGCGGATATGTGATTATGGCTGCGGTGGAGGAGTTCAGCTGGAGGAACTATTGGAAGGAGATTGCTGCTGTTGCGCTAGCACTCGCGTATTACCTTGATTGGAAATTCGCTGAGGATTTGAATTATATGCTGAGGTTTCTTATGGCTGCTGTTGGGATTTGGTATATTCTGAAAGCAATAGAGCCTGCCAGGGAGAAGAAGCCAAGATAGGTTTATATGCAGTTGCGCAATAATCAGTTTGGTGGTGGCTTGCTTGTGAAAATCCCTCAGGAGGTGGGGGATTACGAGGAAGTGATAGTATTCGGCTTGAGGAGAAGGCAAGTGATATACGCGCTGCTGACTATTTTTCTGATTTTTTTGGTTTATGGGGAATCGGAATTTTTAGGTGCTTTGAGGTATGCTCTGATTCTGCTTATTGCATTAGTTGGAGCTGCCCTGACTTTTCTGAATGTTGAGAGGTGGCTTTCCCGCAAGCTTGCATTCCTTTGCTCTCCAAAAAGAGTTGGTTTTATGGATAGGAGAGCGCTGGAGTTTATTGACGTAGTTGATGTTCATGATGGAATTGCGTATATGAGAAATGGAAGCATGAAAGCAGTCGTGCAAGTTCAGCCAATCAACTTCTCAGTTTTGGATGAGAAACAGCAGAAAGCTGTTTTTGAGTCTTATAAAAACTTCCTTGACTCCCTTTCTGGTTCATCTGCTTCAGATACCATACCAATTCAGGTTGTTGTCAAAACACACCAGCTCAACCTTGACGAATTCTTTGAGAGCATACGAAAAAGAGCCGAGGAGACGAGGGATGTCCGGTTGATGAAATTCTCAAAATCGTTTGAGTCATTCCTTAGAAATAAGCTGAGAGATGAGAGGGTTATGTACAGAACGTTTAACATTGTTGTTGGTGTCAGCGGGGCAGAGGGGAAGGATGAGAAAGAGAGGAGGAGCATTCTTGAGCAGAGAGTTCAGATTGTTATGAAAGGATTAACAAACGTTGGTTTGATACCGAAAAGGGTTAATGACGATGGAGTTATCCTACTTTACTCCTCCTTCTTCTCACCGCTATGCGAATTGAATTCGGAGTATCTCTCACCGATAACGCTGAGCGCTGATTGGAAGAGAAAATGGGAGTTGGTGCGAGAGGAAATTGGGGAGCTTTCAAAATTCAGCAATTTTAAAATAAATCACACCACTCCTGTTGAGATGCTGGCTTCCGTTGCCGCTCCTTCGTATATAAACACAACAAAGGATTACATTCAGATAAACAATAAATTTTATAGAACGATAGCTGTTGTTGGCTACCCCGAAGCTGTTGAGCCAGGTTTTCTTGAACCATTGATGGTGACAAGAGGTGCCTTTCATATTTCAATGCACATCCACCCAACGGATTTTTCCTCCGTGCTTTCTTACTACAACAAACTTCTTGAGAAGCAGGCAATAGATATTGCAACAGAGGAAGCTGCTGGGAAGCTTGTCTCCCATTCTGCAAGGATGCAGAGAAAGGCAACTGAGCAGCTCATAGAAATGTTGACAAGTGGTTCAGAGAGGGCGTTTCTGCTTTCCTTTTATGTGTGCATTGAATCGGAAAGTTTGGAGAAGCTGAATTTGTTGACTGATTTGGTTGTTTCAAAGCTGAATGAGGTGAGGTTGAAGCCTGCGGTTGCACACGAGAGAATGGATGATGGGTTCAGAAGCTGTGCTCCCTTAGGTTATGATTTGCTTGGAGTGAGAAGGAATATGACTTCATCATCATTAGCTGCATGCTTCCCATTCGTCAGCCCGTATATTGAGCCGCAGCCAAAAGGAATTATGTTTGGAGAAAACCAGCTGGATGGAATGCCGGTTATATGCGATATCTTCTCAAAATCATTTGAGAATGCAAATGGCTTGATTCTTGGTATGTCTGGAAGTGGAAAGTCCTTTGCTGTGAAAACAATTCTCACAAGAGCGTTGCAACAGGGGGTTGATGTGATAGTGCTTGACCCAAGCGAGGAGGGGGAGTATGAAAATGTTGCAAGGAATTTGGGTGGAAGGGTTATTGAGTTCTCCCAAAAATCAGATTCATTCATAAACCCATTCCAGATAACTGAAAGCTATGAGGAGAAATTTTTCTTCCTCCACAGCTTGATGAGATTTTTTGTTTCTGAGATGAATGATGAGATTAAGGATTTGCTTGATGAAGCATTTGAGAAAATATATTCAAAAAAAGGTATAACGCATGATTCAAAAACATGGAGCAGGACTTCTCCAACTCTTTCTGATTTGTATGAGTATGTTGAAAAGGAGAGAAGAAGTAACTTTGCAAAAAGAGCAGAAGCAGCAACCGCGGTTTCCTCCTCTTTGAGAAGATTTGTGAAAGGCTCGTTTTCATTCATAAACAGACAGACAAACATAAAGAAGCTGGAGGATAGGTTTATTGTCTTTAAAATAGGTTCCCTTCCAAGGGAGGTTAGAAGGATAATGATGTTTATTATTTTGGAGTTTGTTTACAACAGAATGAAGAAGGATTTGAGGAAGAAGCTGCTGGTTGTTGATGAAGCTTGGAAGCTGCTTCAGACAGAAGGGGAGGAGGGTTATATTTTGAACATCGCGAAAACATGCAGGCATCATAATATGGGGCTGGTGCTTGTCACACAGGATGTTTATGATTTGGTGACAAGCAAAGCTGGAAAGGCGGTTATGGCAAACTCCTCCTGGCAGCTCCTTCTCAGAATGAAACCATCGATAATAGATGACGTTGCAGCAACATTTAAACTGAATGAAACAACGAAGAACTACCTTCTCACCGCCGAAGTTGGAAGTGGGTTGTTTTTTGTTGGCAACACATTCATCCCGTTGAAAAACGCGGTTGGAAACGAGGAATATAGGTTGTTCACAACTCATCCAGAGGATAAAGTGGTGTGAGATGCGCGTAAAAATGAAGGTTTTTCATAGAGTTGTTGGGGAAAGTAGGAGAAAGAAGTTTAGGGGTTTGCTTGTCTGCCTGCTCATTTTTGCGGTTATACTAACAATATCTGCATGGATTGTTGTTGAAATTATGAATGCAAATGGAATGCTTGTTGGGTTTCCATGGGAAGGAGTAGTAAAAGGTGAGCCAATTCACTTAATAGTTCTCTTCGTTCTATCCTTCTCATCCTCAACACTTTATGTTGTTTATTACAAAGGAGTGAGGGAAGTTTCAAAAACAGCTCACCTCTACCTTCTCGCAATACTGGCGGTGGTTATTCTGGCAAGGGTGATTTTCAGGTTTTAGTTCCTTCTTTTTTCGTTATGTAGAGCTTTCCTTCCCTCACTTCCAAAAGAACTTCGCCTGTCTCCAGCCCGGCAAAGTCTTTGGGTATTTTGAAGGAGAAACGAACGTCATAATCTCTTTTGATTTGTGTGATTTTGACTATGTGTGGCTTGTCTTTCATAATTTCAAGCAAGAGTCCGGTCTTATCAAATGTCCAAATTCCATACATACCTTTTTCAATTTTCAGCTCATCGGCTATTGTTTTTGGGATTGTACCAATAATGGAATTGCTGCTGTGAGCCCCCACCGTGTATAATCGTGTGCAATCCGGCCCCACCCAGTCGGCTTTTCTTAGCGACAGCTTGCCATCCTCCACGCTCCAACGCGCATAATCCCCCCGCTTTAACTCACCTGCCAAAAGCATATTCTGGGGTACCACTACTTGCAATACGTTATACCCAGAAATTTTCACAGGAATTGCAGTTTCCTCTATGGGAGTCAGCACTAGCGAGTTGCCCTCCCGCTCCCATATGCACGAAGTCCCTTCCTGCAGATGCATCGCAGAGACTATTTTTTGGGGAAGATATATCTGTCTTTCACTCCCGTAAATCATAATCGTAGTTTCCGCAGTATTCTGGTCAAGCGCATATTGAGAAAACTCTTCTTTCTTTTTACTGAGGAATCCGCTGAGTTTCTCCATATGTTCATAAGCTATTCTGGAATCGGTGGATTTGTGAGGAATTGGAGCAAAAGTGCAGTCAAACTCTGTTTTGAAAAGCTTTCCCTCTCTTATCTCCGACACAGACGCCCTCATAAACTGGTTTCCTTTGTAAAGCAGGTCTATCCTGACTGCGCTCACCCTATGCCCCTCTTCATCAGTGCACTTTCTTTTGCTTTCCCAAATTTCCCTTCTCCATCCCTCGTTGGAGCGAATCTCCTTTCGTTCAAAAGCAGTGCCAAAGCCCATGCTGGCAATTTCAATTTCCTTGCTCATCACGTCGCTTCCGAAAAGGTGTGTTTCCTCTCCTTTCAGCTTCTGACGCATGCGTAAATTGTGCATTTCAACATTTAAATTGCTTCAGGTTTTAAGTCAGAAAGGGTGGGACTCTTCTCCTCCTTTCTTTTTATCAGAAGCGTCCTGTCGCTCCCTGTTTTTCAATGAGTGCACGTAGCTCTGCGCCAACTCTCGGTTTCCCTGCACCTCTTCTTGGCCGGCGTACTTTTCAGAATACTCTGCAACTCCAACTCTCTTGGCAGCAGCATCGCGCAGGCAATATGCAACAGTCAGAAGCTCGGTGCCCACATCTTCATCAATGGACGCAAGCCTGAACTTCGCACTAAGCTCCTTTTCGCTTACTGTTCCAAATGCTTTACTCCAGTCGTATTTATCCGCCTCCGTCTTTGCAGCCTGCCTGAATGTAAGCTTGAACGCAATTTCAACTTCATTAACTATGAAATCAGCGAAGCTCTTCTCATCGATGCCTGCTTCCCTGAGCTTCTTCCCAAGGAGTTTGAAGAAATCTTTCGGTTTCTCATCCCAAGCTTTGTTTTTGCTCAGTTTTTCTTTCAACTCATTAAACAATTCTTTCATTTTCTCCTGCTGTCTATCTACCTCTCTCCTTATTCCGGCATTCTCAATTGGTTTCCTAGCTTCGATATGAATCATAGTAAAATTATGTATGCGCGGTAATAAAAGCTTTAGAGTATTGCTTTTTATGTTTTGAATCTCCAAACTGATTACTTGTAAATACTCCTCCTGTGCCCTACTTTCTCTACATAAATAATGCGTTTTTCATGCAGAAGCAATGCTATAATTCGGTAGTCGCCAACGCGCAGTTTGTAGTCCTCATACCCCACAAGCCGCTCGAAGTAGCGCGTGGGATTCTGCGCTGCCAGCTCAAGTTTCTTCACAATTCTTTTTACAGTGCTTTTATCAAGCTTGTGCAAATCCCTGAGCGCTTCTGCGGAGTATTCAATCTTCCACACTTCTACAACCCCAGGGATTTTTTAACCTCGGAGTGGCTGAATACTCTCCCCTTATTCAAGTCAAGTTTCGCATTAAGAAGCTCCAGCCGAAACTCATCTGTGTACTCTCCTTCATCATCCCTCTCGGGTATCAGTTCAAGCAGCTTGTTGATAAGGGTGTCATACGTTTCCCTGCTGCCTGCTTTCAAACGTGTTAAACGTTCCCTTGTTTTCGGAAGCAGCTGAATGCTTGTATAATTCATCTATAATCACCTATAGATATATCTATTGTTGGATATATAAATATATGCTCCCCAGGATCGCAGTACGCAAACTTATTGAAATTGATCTATTTCAGCTTCTAGCACCTCTTGCTTCATTTATCTTCCTGAGCCACGAATCAAGGTTGTCTCCCCACAGGTTCAGAAAAAGCTTCCTGAATTCCGTCCCCTCCCTGTAGGTTATAGCAAGCCCTTTTGGGTTAAAGAAGTCAATTGGCAGACCGTATTTAACAGCCCTTTGTATCTCCACATTGTGAATTTTACTAAGGGGCAGGTCAACTGCACAGATGTTCAGCGCTCTAGTCTCAACATATATTCTTTGGTTGGTGAGATAGATGTTCGCCGGATTGCATTTTTTGTTTATTGGAATTCCGTGAAAGTAAGTTTCAAAATACATGCCATTCAGAAGACTGCTGTTTTTTAGTATGATTTTTTCATTTTGTTTAAGCTTCATCCTCCCACTCCATTGATTATAAAAAATAAAGGAAAGGATTTAGCGCTTTCCCTTGAACTCCTTCTTCTCCAACGCGCCTGCGAGCACCGCGCCTGTTGCCAGAAGAGATGCGGAAAGAACTGCCCAGTTCGCCTCCAAGCCAGCCCCGAAGAAGGTGTTGCTTGCAGCCTTGATTATCCACAGGGTTATTCCGAAGTATATCACCCCCAGGATAATCAGCACCAGGGAGGCAATTGCGGATACCACAAGCGCTTTAAGCCCCTCAGTTATGTCTCCCATAACACCACCTCAATTCCATTTAATTTCAGGGGTTTATAAAGGTTAGTTAGTGCTTGTTAACAAACATTGGCTGATTGTTTTTCAATTTGGTAAAGCTTAATATTGGTATTATTCAAACTGTTCAGCCCCAGCATCAAAAATGAGAGCTTATTTTGAGGTAGATTGAACTCTTCTGAACTGTAATTCTATGCAGTAATCGCTAACTTTGCTTTTACTGCATCTTCCATTGCTTTCTTGCTCAGTGTTGAATCCAGCATTATAAGTTTTCTGACAATCTCGCTCTTCTCATTTAGCTTGTATAGCTTAGCTCTTCCAATTTTCCGTGTAACTTTAACTATCCCAAACCTCTCCAGCTCTGCCCAGTGCTTGAAGAATGTAACTCTTCCCATGCTTAAGTTTTCTATTATTTCATTCTTTGTGTAGTCAAAAAGCCTATTGTCTAAGAAAAAGTCTATAATTCTCAATGTGGGGCTATCCCCCAAACATCTTATTAACAATGTTTTCTCCATACAACCACGCAATAATTAATATTGAGATAAGTATTTAAATGTATACTAATAAAGTATCAAAAGTGAACTTATGATAACTGATGAGGAGATAAAAGCAGCCATTCTCCTTAAGCTCTACAAGAGGGGCAAGTGGGGTGGAAGCCATACTGCATTCGATAATCTGAAGAAGGGATTTAAGGAGAAGGAATTGGGAAAAGGTGGGTTGAAGAGAGTTGATGAAATGGGTGGTGAACTCATAAAACATGGGTTGCTAATTGCAAAGCCCACTCATTATGGCTTACAAGTATCCCTGAATCCCAGGCAGAGTCAAGCTATAAAAACGATGATTACGAAGTTTTTTCCTGAATTTGGATAGTTATTTAGTAAGCTGTGAAACCCGTTGGCAATTCGTATGGAAGTCGAAAGGTTCCTAATTAATGCACACGACCAGTAAAAGAAACGCATAAATACTGCAGATTAAATTTTATAGATTTGAACATGAGGAACTTTCTGTATTCTTATAACATCCGATTCCTTAACAAGCTTCATTCTCTTTGCAACTCCAACTGCTTTCTCTCCAACAAGGTTGATTGAGGTTGCTTTTTTCAGCTCATCCTCAACTGCTTTCTCATCAGCTTCGCTACCTTGGTAGAAGCTGGCGTATTTATCCAAGTTGAGAACAAGCTCCCCTTCCCTCAAAACTCTGCCAATCAGCTCTGAATCGCAGACAGCAACTATTCTTTCTCCTTTCTTCTCAAAAACTCTCATGAGCATAATGTAATTTGCACTTCCTATTTTAAAATAATCGCTTGAACTCTGTGCTGTAGCTGAATATGAAGGAGCAGATGAAAAGGGTGCTGTACCAGAACAGCCAGAACGCGCTCACAACGTCATGCCTGAAGAAAGAGAGAGCGGAGAATAGGAAAAGCAGGATGGAGTAGAGAGTTTCAAGGAAGTTCGCCCTGAGCACCTCAAATAATGAACTTTTGGGCTTGCTCTGCCTGCTCATAACGAACTTTGGACGGAAGTTCAAAAACCCAACTATCATTGCTTTTGTCCTCACGAACGCTGAGGAGAAGTTGAGGAGAGTTGCAATTATACCCAATCTGAAGGAACCGAAGTAAAGCCTACCTCCAACAACCACAAGAAGGAAGATTGCAATTATGTAGCTGACTGCAAACATCTTCAAATGCTCAGGAAGGAGAACTGGTGAGTGAAGGCTTCTCAGCGCTATGTCTGTGAGAACGAATATTATTGAAAGAAGGGAGTAAAATATGAAGAGGATGGAGAGGTAAGCGTAGCCAAAGGTTTGAGCAAGGTAGTGCACATGCTTCTCTGCTTTCAACTTGAAGATATTTTGGAAGTATTCCATCAGAATCCAGACGTTTCCAATTGTGTATCTCCACTGCTGTGAAAGAAATGTTTCAAAGTGCTCTATTGGTTCGCCAAGCGCATATGTTTTTGGAATGTAAACCCCACCACGCCCAATTAAATCTGCTCTGAATGAGAAGGCGGCATCCTCTGTTGGGCTTTTTGGGAAACCTCCAACTGCTTTCACCACAGATTTTCTCACCACTCCGCACGAGCCGCAGAACATTGTGCTCCTGCAAAGGTTTCTGACAGGTTGGATGAATTTGTAGAAGAAGGAGTAGTAGGTGTTAACCCCATTTGCGAAGAAACTTCCTGGAGCGAATTGTTTTTCGGTTTGAACAAATCCGGCTTCCTTGTCAAGGTAGGGAAGAACCTCCTGCAGGAAGCGCGGGTTGGTTAGATATTCGTCTGCGTCAAAAACCGCAATGTATTCCTCATCAACCATGTCAATGAATTTGTTCATCACGTAGCTTTTCAGCTTCACCGGGTTTTCCATGTAAATATAATTCACCCCAATCTGTTTGCAGAAACGCTCAAGCTCGTCTGATTTTTTTGTTGAGTTATCCAGAAGGAATATTCTCAGTTTATCTTTTGGGTAATCCAGCTTGGTGAGCGACTCCAAATTTCGCTTAACCATCTCCTCCTTTTCATTTCTTGCTGGCACCACAACTGCCACCCGCGGGTAGCGGGTGAGTTTCTTTGGAGTGAATTTGTCTAACCCGTAGGAGCGCAGGTAGTAGTGGCAGCCGAACGCATTGAAAACTGCGTTTGAGGTTACCAGAATGAGAAAAACAATTGTGAGCACAACTTCGGCAGGAGTTGTAACTATGAATTTCAGAAGGTAAATTCCAAAGTTGATTCCTCCAATGCTTATTCCCATTATCGCAATTACAAGAAGATAACGGGTAAGCAGCTCCCTATCCATACCGACACTTCCGCGTGATGCTTCTTGCTCGGATTAGTTTTATTCTCTACCTATTTAAATAGATGCGTTGAGAAAAGCCAGCTCACAGCGTAGAGAAGCAGCTTCAAATAAACAATTGCGCCACCCAGCAACCCTGCTGTTTTGGAGTTTCTGCTGGGGTATTTCACAGTTATTGGAACTTCACAGATTGTTAAACCACTGTCAACTGCTTTAAAAAGAATCTCAAGCTCTATGTTAAATTCTCTCTCCCTTAGGTTTGAAAACTTTTCCTTCCTAAACGCCCTGAAACCACACAGAGGATCGCTCACCCCTGTGCTGCTTTTCAAAAGCACGGATAGAAGTTTATTTGCAACCAACCTGTGAAAGGGAATGTGCTGCTTCTTTGCAAACCTGTTTCCAATCACCAAATCGCATTTTCTTAGTTTTTTTAGAAGCAGCGGTATTTCTGATGGAAGGTGCTGTCCATCCGCATCTATTAAAACAACAAAATCTGTTTTGCACTCTTTTAAAGCAGATGCAACTGCGTAACCCTTTCCAAAATTCCTTTCATGCTTAATAACACTCACTCCAAATTTTCTGGCAGTTTCATATGTTCTGTCAGTTGAGCCGTCATCAACAACAATTATTCTTCTTGCAACTCTGCGTAGCGATTTAAGTAACGACGGAAGAGTTTTTTCCTCATTATACGCAGGCACTATAACTGTGTATTCCATCATCTCATCCTGTACATGTGAATGAAGCTGTTATCGTAAATTCTGTCTGCCTCAGGTATATCCCTTATTGTGCCTGTGTCGTCAAGCACCAGCAGGGTTATATTGTATCCTTCCAGGTAAAGTGGGTTGGCTTCCTGGTAGAAGCGATACTCTGAATAGAATTTATCTTCGGGCGCATATTCAACATACAAGTCAGCAAGCACCTTCCTTCCACCCAGGTATGTTTCAAGGTGCCCAAACTCTGGGTTGATTGCAACGTTTTCATCACTTGAGGTGAACTGGTTGATGAAGTTCATTGGCTTTATGCACATATTATTTGCAAAAACCCACCTGCACCAGTTTGTTGTGCCTGAGAAGATGACTGGAATGAAGAGGAGGTTCGCGAGGATGAAGAGGAAGAAGGTGGATAGAACAAACGAATCCTTCAGTTTTTCACCCAAAACAAGCGGGAATAGGAAGGAGAGCATGATGGTTACAACGAGGTTTGCTCTGTATGTTACAAGTGCATTTACAAGCACTGAGAGAATGAGAAGAAGCGCTGCGAGCTGGAGTGGTTTTTTCACAACTGCGAAAAGCGATGTGAGCAGCACAAGAGGTATGAGGAACTGCATATCGTAAACTAAACCAACAAACCCGTATGAGAGAAGATAGCCCCACAGAGTGGGAGCAATTTCATAGGGAAGCCCACTTCGCATGAAGATTGGCACGTAGAAAAGAAGGGAGAGGAAGGAGGCAGGAATTAGAATGGTGATTCCTTTCTTAACCCTCTCCCAGTCAATTCTGAACCGCCCCATCGCGTATACGTAAACAGGGAACAAGAGAAGGGAGGTTGGATGGGAGGCGATTGCAAATGACAGAAAAACTGCTGAAAAAGTTTTCAGAATGCTTTCCTTTCTCTCAAAGAGAAGGAGGGAGAGGTTGAGGAAGGAGTATGCAACAACGTGTAATGTGACTGTTGAGGAGAATATCATTACGAATGCGTGGGTTGCGAAGATGGATGCGCCAGCAAGCCTCTCCTGCCATCTTTTGAAACCTCTGAAGAGAAGGTAGAGTGATGAGGAGTAGAGGAAAACTGCAAGCAGGTGAATGGGAAGTTTCACTTCCTCGTAGTTACTCCTTCCAAGCAGAAGGGTGAGCTCACCTGCAACTTGGAAGAAAACTGGTGGATAGGTGAAGTCCCTCCCAAGGTAGCTCAGCTCATCCCTGTACAGGGTTGTTCTCTCCTCAACAACTGTTTGTACGTTGCGCGAGTAGAAGGCGCCCCACCAGTCAACGCTTCCGAAAGTTAGTATGAGCGCAGCTATCACTGCTGTGAATAAAACTGCGAATATCACTGCTTCCTTTTCAACTTCCATAGCAACATCACTCCGCAGAGTAAAAGTAATGGAACAAGCCACTCGCTGAATCCTAGATTGTTATGCAACTGAAGCTGGAGAGCGAGGGATGCAAACGAAAGCCCAAGAAAAGCAAGAGAGGAGGTGAGCCAGTCAATGGAGTATTCTCTGTAAATTATAAATGCAACTGGAAAGCAGAGAAGGATGTTCAGAAGTTCAATGTAAGGAAATGGCTCTGGTTGTATGAAAATTCTGCTTGCTGCAAGAGTTTCCTCCTTGTATTTTATTTCTATTTCATGCTCCCCTGGCTCAAGGCGGATTTTTTCTGTTTTATACAATTCATATGCGCCGTTGGGAAGCAGGTAGGTTGGTTTCAGCACAGATTTCCCATCAACATCAACTTCAAAGTTTCTGTAACCTCCATCATTCAGCTGAGAGGTGAGATGAATGTCCAAATAAACAGTTCTTTTCACCTGTGTTGCAAGAAGCTCAGCGTGGATGTATTCCTCTGAAAAGCTTCTGTTTATTCTATTTGAGAAGAAACGCAGTAGGGATTCGCCGCACACAATTGTGGTTTGAACTTCATCGCACTCCGCTTCAAGCTCAACTGTGTTATAACCTTGTTTGAGGGTTTTTTCAATTGATTTGTTGCATGCGTATAACGTGCAGAGGGATTCTCTGTTTGAGTGAATGGTGAATTGAAGCCTGCCTGAAAAGTTTCTTGGGTATTCAACCAAATAAACTTCTGTTGGGTTTGGTATGTTGAACCAGTTGAACCCAACCCAAGCCATTTTGTCAATCTGGTTTATCCAGGCAAGGATGAAAACAATGAATAGTATTATTGCTATTCTTCTCATCTACTTGCACCTGTCAAGAAACTCACGCATAACTGAAGTTGCATACGAGCCAGAGGGGAGGAGGAATTTGAAGGTTATGTTTTCATTCTGACGGAAGGAGAAGTTTTTGAGAGAGATGAAGAGACATCTGCGAGCTCCTTTTGAGCTAATCTCTGGAAGCGATTTTATTAGAAAGTTCTTTTCGTTTATGCCCTCCTCCTCAAGAATTTCCCTCTCCTCCTCAGTGAGGTTTTTTGTCTCGTACCCAATAACTCTTCCAACAGGCAATTCCCCTTCCTCACCCAATTCATTCATATTTGGAAAGCCAAATGAATCAACTTTGCACATAACATCATCTTCCCTGCGGATTACACCGGATGATATTCTTTTGCTTAGAGTTTTATTGAATAAATAGCTTTGGTAGGCATGCACGAACATAAGGGAAAGCCCTCGCGGAAGTTTCCTCAGAGCATTCACGTAGTCGTTTGGGTGCTGGGAGAGATGGTTCAAAAGTATTCTCTCGTATTTTAAGTATTTTGGAAAGTAGTTCAGCGCTCTTTTGAAATCTTCCTCCTCTGCAAGCTTCCTTCTCGCCTCCTTACCTTCTTCTCTTTCGTTTTCATCTATGTACGTAAGGTAATTCCATACTGCTTCCTTAAAGTTGCCTGAAACAATTGCTTTGCCAACAAGGTGGGTGTTCTTTCTTATGCTTCCAAACCTCTGCTCGCCGAAGTAGTTTGGAGCGAGCCCGTTTAATTCCTCCATTATTCTTTTCACTCTTCCCCCAGAGTCTCCCGAAACATTTCGGATAGTTATTGTGAACCTGTTTCCAAGCAGCTCTCCAATTTTCACCTTTTCATTTGCCTGCCATGCTCCATTTATTTGAATATCTTTTATTTTTAGGTTGAGAAGGGCGTTTCTGTCTATTCCGAAAGCAGAAGCAAGCTGTGTTGTGAGCGCATTTCTATCTTTCATTCCTGCATAGCTAAACCTTTTTATTCCGCAGTGAAGCTTCTTCCCAATTTCCTTCAGTGCTTGCAAAGTATTCCAGTTTCTTTTCTGAAGGATGAAATGAACGAATTCCCCTTCTCCCTGTTTGTTGAAAGTTTTATTTAATTCAAGAATTGTTCCATCCTGCATTATCTCCTCAACCACAAAATCCTCGGGGGAGCTTTTAATCACTCCCCCAATTCCCTCAAGCTTTGAGAGGTAAGCCAGCTTCATATTTAAACCATTTCTCAGGTAAATTATAAAATATGGGTGAAATTGGCGGGATAAGGGGGTTCATATTTGATTTGGATGGAGTTGTGTATATTGGGGAAACACCGGTGAAAGGAGCTGCGGAAACTCTTAATTATCTGAGAGGGAAGGGGAAGAGGATTAGGTTTGTCACAAACAAATCAGATGAGAGCAGGGGAGGGTATGTGCGGAAACTCAATAGGATGGGTGTGGAGTGCAGCGAGAGGGAGGTGATTCCATCCTCCTATGGAACTGCTGTTTATCTTAAGAAAAAATACGGAGGGGGGAGGTGCTTTGTGATAGGTGGGAGAGGAGTGATTGAAGAGTTGAAGAAACATGGGTTTGAAATTGTGAGCGGGAGAGAGGGGGAGAAAGCTGATTTTGTTGTTGTCGGGATAGATAGGAAATTCAACTACGAGAAGCTGAAAGTTGGGATGAGGGCGGTGATGAATGGAGCAAAATTTATAGCAACAAACAGGGATTGCACAAAACCAAGTGAGGATGGGTTGGTGCCGGGAGCTGGTGCAATGATAGCTGCGCTTGAAGCATGCACAGGTGTGAAACCAGAGGTTGTTATTGGGAAGCCAAACAGGATGCTTTTTGAAATTGCGGTGAGGGAGATGGGTTTGAAGAGGAAGGAGGTTGCGGTTGTTGGTGATAAAATTGATACAGATGTTGCGGGTGGCAGGAGAGTTGGTTTATACACGATACTGGTTTTAACTGGGATAACGAAAAGGGAGGATTTGAGAATTAATAGGGAAAGCAAGCCTGATTTGGTTGTTGAGTCAATAAGCGAGCTGATGAAACTTTTCTAGCTACAGCTCCAGCACCACTTCTCTTTTTTTCAAATCAATGCTGAGCACAAGCTTCGCTTCCTCAGGCATCTTCTCCCTCAATTCCTTCATTATCTCCTCAGTGCTCTTTTTTCTTCTCTCTTTTATGAAGTTAAGAATTGCCTCAACTTTATTGAAGTTGGAGTAAATCAAATCGCCAGCTTCCTTACTCTGCTTTGCTTTCTCCCTCAGCTCCTTCAAACTCTTCTCCTGCTGTTTTAACCTGAATTCTGCTCTCTCATCTTTCTCCTCCTTTTCCTCATAATGCAGGTAGAAATCATCAAGCAAAGCTGAGAGGGATTTGAAGTAAATTTTTTCAGCATTCTCATACTTTTTGAATGGGAAGAGGGAGTAGTCAACATACTTTCCGTTACTTACATAGATTGTTGGCTGTGGTTTGTTCACGTTTTCAATCACCTCTATGAAACCAGCGAAGAGCTCCCTTATCTCTGCTTGGCTGAGCGAGTCAGCATTTCTTTCCAAATCAAGCTTCGCCCTTCTGCACGCTTCCTCTATGTAGGAGGGTGAGAGGTTGATTTTTGAGGAGAGGGAGGGGACAAGTTTTTTTGAGTCAAGCAGCGCTGCGAGCTTCTGCTCATTCAGCTCAAACGGGTCTATTCTTTCGGAGTGGGGGAAGTTGTATTTTTCTCCTCTCTTGATTTTTCTGTCCTTCCATTCCTCTGCCCTGTAGGAATGAATTATTTTGTAGTTGCTGTCCGTAAGGATGAGGTTGCCGTGGGAGAACATCTCAAAGATGAGGAGGAAGGTGTTTTTCCTCTCAAACTCAAAAAGAACCACCCTGTCAAGCCCGTATTGCATAACGCTTTTCACCCTCGCTCCCTCAATGTATTTCCTCAGCCCCATCGCAAAGTCAGATGGTTTCTGGGGCGCTTCCTTAAGGTATTGCGTTATGTTAATCCTCTCCCTCAGTTTGCAGAAAACGTCAATATCGCCAGTAGGTAAGTGGAAGCGGAGGCGGAATTCATCTTTCTCAATCTCATATATCTTCTCCAGCCTAGCCCCAACAACTGCCTGAAGCTCCTTGCATATGCAGTACAACTCAATATTCGCAATCTCCCGCATCAAATCACTTGCGTAAAGTGTTTATATTTTTGTGTTTAAAAGTTGTTGGGTGTCTCTTTTGACTGAAATGAAAATTGCAAGGAGAGGAGTTGTGAGCTCTGCGGTGAAGAGAATTGCAAGGAAGGAGGGAGTTGATGCGGAGAGGGTGAGGAATGCTGTTGCAAAGGGAAGGGTTGTTGTTCTTGAGAAGGGAGAGAGGGTATGCGGCATTGGGAGTGGTTTGAGGACGAAGGTGAATGCGAACGTTGGAACTTCAACCGATTTTGTTAGAGTTGAGGAGGAGTTGAGGAAGGTTAGGGCGGCTGTTGAGGCAGGCGCAGACACTGTGATGGATTTGAGCACTGGAGGGGATTTGGAGGGAATATTGAAAAGAATATTAAGGGTTTCAAAGGTTCCTGTTGGAACTGTTCCAGTTTACTCTGCTTTTGTGAACTCGTTTAGAAGGAAGGAGCTTCCAACAGAGGAGGAAATTCTGAAAGCAGTTGAAAGACACATCAAGCTTGGTGTGAATTTCATAACAGTGCACGCTGCCATGAAGAGAAAGGGAGTTGAGTTAACAAGGAGCAGAGTTATGAGAATTGTGAGCAGGGGAGGGTGCATGCTTGCAGCATGGATGATGAAGAATGAGAAGGAAAATCCATTGTACAGCAATTTTGATTACTTGCTTGAGCTTGCTGAGGAGAGGGATGTTGTTCTCAGTTTAGGCGATGCGCTGAGGCCTGGTTGCCTGGCTGATGCTGGGGATAAGGCGCAGATGCATGAGCTTGTTACTCAGGGGGAGCTTGTGAAAAGAGCATGGGCAAGGAATGTATCGGTGATATGCGAGGGGCCTGGGCATGTTCCACTAGATAAAATTGAGGTTAACATTCAGCTTCAGAAGAAAATCTGCTATGGAGCCCCGTACTATGTGCTTGGCCCGCTTGTGACAGATATAGCAGTTGGTTATGACCATATAAGCTCGGCAATTGGCGGTGCGATAGCTGCTAGGGCAGGGGCTGATTTTCTCTGCGTTGTAACCCCAAGCGAGCATGTTGCGCTTCCAACTGTTGATGACGTGGTGGAGGGAGTTATTGCTATGAAAATTGCAGCGCATGCTGCTGATATAACAAAGGGGATGGATGATAAAGTTGATTTGGAGATGAGCAGGGCAAGGGATGAGCTGGATTGGGAGAGGCAGTTCCAGCATGCAATCTATGGAAGGAAAGCAAAAGAGTACAGGGGAAAGAGAAGGAGCAGGAGCAATGGGTGCAGCATGTGCGGTGAATACTGCGCAATAAAAATTATGAAGCAGTTCAGTGAGCGATGAGGATAAGGAGAATTGCGCCAGCAAGCATTGAGGTTACAATCACTGGCACTCCTCTTCTGCTGAACTCCTTTGAAGCGCTTGTTATTAGGGTGAATATTTTTGTTATAAGGCTTGCGAAGCAACCTATCATCACAAGGTAGGCTGCTTCAACGCTGCTCAAACCCAGAGCAGATTGACTGGAAGAGATGGAGGCTGCAACTGATGCGCTGCTCACCAAACCACCGATAAATGCGCCTATTCCCAGGCTTCTTGGGCTGAACTGGGAGAGCAGGTGAATGAGAAGCATAACCCCAAAAAGAACAGCGCTGAACTTCAGAGCAGAAAGAACTGAGAAGGGTTGCTCGAAAAGCAAATCCCCAACGTATCTTTTTGGCTTTGTGGTGTGAATTGTTTGAATAAGGAAAACAGCAATCATGCCGAGAATGGGTATGAAGATGAGGGAGAAAATCTGCGGGGAGAAGATGACTACGAGGAGGAGGTTTCTCACAAGCATCGCGCTGCTTGCTGTTGCAAGTGTTGTTATGTAAAGCGGTGATGGTTTTTCCTTTGATTTTGAAGCTAAGTCTGCAACTGTTGCAACTGAGTTTATCAAACCTCCGAGGAAGCCTGTGAGGGGAAGCGCGCGGTGCCCCCAGAAGCGCAGCAGCAAGAAGGAGAGAAGGGAAATTACTGAAACAGTTATAACAATCAGAAAGAAGGACTGGAGGTTTACGGAGAAGCTGTCGAAAAGAGTGATTGGCGCGGAGGGGAGGATTGGGAGGATGATGAAGCAGATTGTTCCAAAAAGCAGAGCATCATCTATTTCTTTGGTTGTGAGCTTTCTCACAAACATGTGGGAGTAATCCCTGCTCAAGAGAAGTATTGTTGCGAGTATTGCGCCCATTATTGCTTCTATGTATCTGCTGAACCCAACGAAGATGCCGAGTATGAATGCAAGTGGAAGTGTTAGCACGGTTGTCATCCCAAGCGCCTGGAGTTTTTTTGCTCTGAAGTAGTAGAGAAGAAAAGTGTAGCCTATAACCGCAAGCAAGGATAGGTAGGGTATGTAAGATAGGTTTGGCGATAACTCAGATATCATGACGCTTAGGTTACCAAGGAGGGAGATGAGGGCAATTGTTCTCAAGCCAGTTATTCGCTGGTGCTTGGTGTGCTCTCTTTCTAAACCAATTAGTGCTCCAACTCCGATGGATAGAAGAATCTGCTGCAGAAAGACGATGTTTTCCATTTCATCATCTCTTGCATCTCACTGCTTTGGCAAGCTGGCTTATAACCTTTCCAACGTTCCTTGTGTCCTGAGCAACTGTTCCAACGTGTATTGCATCCGCTCCTGCTTTCACTATTTCCTCAGCCTGCTTTGGAGTTCTTATTCCACCTGCAACAATGTATGGAACTGAGATGAATTTTCTGACTGCTTTCACCATTTCAACTGGCACAGGTCCAAGCTCGGATGCGCTTCCAACGTCTGTTACGATGAATCTGCTGCCCGTGTATTCGCCCGCAAGCGCAAGGGAAGCTGCAATGTGCGGTTTGCTTCTTGGTATTTTGTTTGCATCTCCAACCCACCCGACTGTTCCACCTGGCTCAACAACGATGTAACCAACGGGCAGAGCCTCTATGCCGAGCTGCCTCACAATCGGGGCTGCAAGCATCTGAGCTTGAGACAGCCAGTAGGGGTTTCTTGAGTTGAGAAGCTGCATGAAGTAAACCGCATCTGCGTATTTTGTTAGCGTGCCTATGTTGCCAGGGAAGAGCACCACAGGTATATTAATGCTCTCCTTAACTCTTTTTGTCACCTCGTCAAGTACCTCTCCCTGAACCCCTATGCTGCCACCAATTAAAATAATGTCTGCACCAGCTTCGCATGCTTCCTTTGCGGTTTGAACTGCCCTGTCCAAACTCTGGTAATCCAAGGGGTCTATTAAAACAAAAAGAAGAGCGCCATTCCTCTCAATTCCATCATGTATATACTTTTCAACCTTTCCCATGCGCATAGAAAGCACCTCTTTTATAGTATTCAACCATCTCCTTTATACCATCTTCCAATCTCACCTGAGGTGAGTAGCCTAAATCCTTCTTTGCTTTTGAGATGTCAAATAATCTGTTTGAGGAGAGCACAGCAATGTCTTCAAGAGTGAGCTTTGGTTTTTTACCTGTAAAGATGCTTTTTATGTAGGAAAGCTGAACTCTGAGCTCGGCAAGAAAACGCGGGATGTGCTTTTTTGGTGGTTTCACCCCAAGCTCTCTTGCAGCAATCTCCAAAATCTCTTTTTGAGTCATCTGCTCCCCTCCAGCAATTATGTAGATATTACCTATTGCTTTCTTTTTTTCAGCTGCGAGGAGAAGGGCTTGTGAAACATCTTTTGCATGCACAAAAGGGAGGATGTTGTCACCTGAGTCAATTATTCTGAACCTGTGTTGCTGGAGAAGTTTGAAAACTGGGAAGTAGCTCTCGTTAAATCCCTCTCCGTATATAACTGCTGGGCGGATGATTACAACGGGCAATTTTTTCTTATACTCCATAACAACCTTCTCAGCCATCAATTTTGACAAGCCGTAGTTGTCTGTCGGTATGCATTCTGTTTCCTCATCGGCAGGTGTCTCTGCCAGCTCTTTTCCCATCACTGCGGTTGAGCTGCAGTAGACGAATCTTTTTAGTTTTGGTGCGAATTCCACGCATGCTTTCAGTAGATTTCTTGTTCCCTCAACGTTCACTTCAAAAAGCTTTTTCTCTGAGCTTGCGTAATCAACAAGCGCGGCAAGGTGAAAGACGAAGCCTGCTCCCTGAACTGCGTGAGGGAGTGTGTAGAAATGAGTTATATCACCTGGCACAACTTCAACACCGGAGGGAAAGGATAAATCTGCGCCTGCTCTTGCAAGAACTCTAACGGGGTAGCCGCGCTCAAGCAGCAGTTGAACAAGGTGTCTGCCAAGCCTTCCTCCTGCGCCGGTGACTAGCGCAATGGGTTTGCTGGGCTTTCTCTTTTTTTTCATACCGATATATTCAAAGTATCTGAATATTTAAATCTGCACTACTTTTGGATTTGTAACCATGGTTACATCACACCTTTAAATAATTAGAACTGCATAAATTATCCATGAGAAAGACAATTGAAGGAGAAGAGGATAATAGGAAATTTTATGAACTTTTTGTTGAGAGAAGAGTGCTTGAACGTCTGAGCAACCCCCAGTTTCAGGTTAAACAGCTCGCTGAGCTTATAAGAAACCCAACAAGCAGAATCCTTATAACTCCGGCTGTTGTTGACAGGGTTGGGGAGATGATGCATGGGGAATATCAAAGCGATACCTACGTGAGAAAATTCGCAACCAATACGTATATTGAAATTCTGAAAAAGAATCCAGAGCTTGCAACAAAAGAGAGAATGAATAACTTTTTTGAGCTTATAAATGATGGCAACCCAGAAGTTAGAGCAAACTTCTTCAAAAACCTCAGAGCCCCTCTCCCCCAATTCAAAACTCTTTCAACTGATATGAGGGTTGAAATTCTCTCAAAACTCCACGACCCCCACCTTGAAGTAAGAGTTGAGGCAAGGAAAGCAATAGAAAAGCTCTTTGGAATTTCCCCGGAAGTTTCCCGCGCGCTTTCAGATGAGATGCTGAAGTTCAACTTCCCCCAGCGAAGGCAGGCTTTCAGGTTGCTTGAAAACCTTCTTGAAGAGCTTGAGAAAACAAAAATGGATAGAAATGCTGTTTTTGAGGAAATAAGAAAAATTACAAAAGGAGTTGAGATACACGAATTTGAGGATTTTAAATTTGCAGCTCACATGGCAAGAAACCTGCTTGTTGGGAATGGGGATATTGAGAGTTTCAACCGATGCCTTGAGCTAAGCTGCGAGGCTTATAAAGAAATGAACAAGAAAATGAAGAAGGGGAGTGAGGAGTGGGGAAGGATGCTGGAAAAACTATTTGTAACCTGGATCCCTGAACTATCCGAGCAAATGGGTTACTCCCACCTTGCGCTTGGGCTTGAGAAGGTTGTTGATGAAATAAAAAAAGAGGAGCCGGATGTTTTTACACGGAGCGTTTTTGAAATTCTGAAATACGGCAAATCATAAACGCTCAACCCCCTCATGCCCTGGGCAGAGCAACTTATAATTGAGTTTTTTTATTTTCTCAAGCGATTCCGCAAGCTGCCTCTCATCTCCTCCCGGCAAGTCAGTTCTCCCAACATACCCATACGCAAAAAGAGTATCTCCGGAGAATAGAATTCTATTTCTTCTTTCAAAGAAGCAAACCGAACCCGGAGTATGACCGGGAGTTGGTATCACCTGAAGTTCAAAACTGCCGAACTTTATAACCTCTTTCTTAAACTCCTCTATGTTTTTTATTTCTTTTTTATAAGGAAAAACAGAATTCAACTCATCCATCCTCTCTGCATCCTTCCTGCTGATCAACCCACCTGCATTGATATACCTCATCCCCCCAACATGATCCCAGTGCCCATGAGTGAGCAGAACCACCTTTATATTCCGCTCCCCAACTACACTAAGAATTTCATCAGAGTTGCTTCCATCTCCTGAATCAATCAGCAACGCCTCTCCTTCGTTTATTAAAACATAAACATTTGAACAAAAACCCTCTCCTTCTACCAAAAAAACATTTTTCAAAATTTCCATAAAAGGATTTATTACTTTTTAATTATAAACCCATTATGCTCGATTTGCTGGGCAAACCAGAAAGGATAAAACAGGCGATAATTGAGAAAACAGGCATCTCTGAACAGGAGCTTGCTGAAAAAGTAAGAAGCAAGCAGGAGGAGTTCCATGGTTTGATAAATGAAGCTGCTGCTCTCTACTCAATTGCGAAGGAGATGGGAATTGAGATTCAGCTTGAAAGAAAGGATTTGATTTTCACCCCAATAAAACAGCTCACTCCAGGCATGCAGGGCATAAACATCCATGCAAGAGTTATGAAAGTTCTCGCACCACGGAAGTTTGAGAAGGAAGGGAGAAAGGGGAGGGTATGCAACCTACTCATTGCAGATAACACGGGTGAGGCAACTCTGGTGCTCTGGCATAGAGATGTGGAGCTTGTTGAGAGAGGGGTTATAGAGAAAGGAGATGCGGTTGATGTGCTGGGCGCTTATGTAAAAAACACCGGTGAAGTTCACCTTTCGCTTGGCGGGCAGATTTTAAAAGTAAAGGAAAGAGAAAAACTACCTGAAGCAAAAGCCCAGCTGAAAAAAATAAATGAGTTTGGGGAAGGAATGAGCGGAGTTGATTTTGTTGCAGAAGTTGTTGAAGTTGGTGCAGTTAACTCATTTGAAAAAAACGGAAGGATGAAGCAGGTTGCATCCCTCTTCGTTGCAGATGAAACAGGAAGGATAAGAGTGAGCTTGTGGAATGGGAATGCCTCGCTTGTGGAAAGATTGAAAGCAGGTGATAAAGTAAAAATTGAGGATGCATACATCAAGGAAGGGTTTTTTGGCAAGGAAGCGCATGTTGACTGGAGAGGCAGAATTGTCATCAACCCAAAAGTGGAGCTTCCTCCACTTGCAGTTGAAAGGCTAAGGAGGGTTAAAATAAATGAGCTTAAGGAGGGGGAAGCAGTTGAAATTGAAGGTGAGGTTATAGAGGGAAACGCACGCACATATAAATTCTGCAACAAGTGCAAGGTAACCGCACGGGACGTATGCCCCAAATGTGGCTCATCTGAGCTTGAAAGAAGGTTTGCTGTCAGCATAATTTTGAAGGATGAGACTGGTGGGATTAACTGTGTTCTATTTGGGGATGTTGCGAAAGAGTTTCTAGGGATAAAGGAGATTCCGGAGGATGTTGAACCTGAGACAATTCTTGAGCTGAAGAAAGGCGATTGGAAGGGAAGAAGAATTGTTGTTAAAGGAAAAGCAAGAAGGAGCAGCTTCACTGGCGATATTGAGTTTATTGTTAAGGGAGTTGTCTAACCAAAGGCTTTTCTTGGATCATCACCTGAGTTCAGCTTTTCAATCACTCTCTCAATCTGCCCATCAAACTTATTTGGGTTGTTCTGCAGCGTTCTGTTCAACTTGTAAAGCAGATAATTATTGAACCCACTTTCCTGGAATTCCTCAGATGAGTAGAAAAGCGAGGAAAGAGCCACATCCCACTTCGTTTCTTTCATCAGCACCATAAGCTCAGCAATTTTCTCAACCTTTCCCTCAAAATTTTTTGTTGAGTATTGAATAAGCGATTTTGAGAGAAGGAATAAGTCATTTGGGTTGATGTTATGCCTCAGCAACTCCTCAGCAATTCCAGAAACATTCTCAAATTTCTCTGGGGAGTATGCAAGCAGGGAATTCATTGACTTTTCCATTTCCCAGCACTCCTCTATTTTCATCAATCCCCTATTCACATTCGCATGAGCCAAGTTCACAATTCTATCAACCTGTCTTCTATCCACCAACCTTGGGAAGAGCTGGGAGATGAGCAGTATTTTCTCTTTTGGGTCTATTCTCTCTGCTTGCTTGAGAGCTTCTGAGAGCAGGAGATTTATATTCACCTGCTCTGGCGGAAGCATTGTTATTGACCATATCATTCCCTTTGGGTCAACTCCCTTATCAACAAGCTTTTTTGAAAGCTCAATAACTTTCTCGCCGTGTGTTTCAAGAATTGATGCAGGAAGCTCGCAGATGTATGAAACTGCTGGCTTCGGGTTCATTCCTTTTTCAACCATCCTCTCAGAAAGCAACATCAAACCATCAAAATGCTTAGCTCTCATCTGAGGGCTCATTTTTGAGATAGATTTGAGAAAGGAATCAAGATTCCATTCATTCTCAACAAATTTTATAGATATTGAAAGCAACTTCTTGGATTGCTCATCTGAAAGATGGGCGGATAACTTGGAAAGCAACACAGCTGCATCCTTCGTATCCTTCTTCTGCTCCGCAAGCTTTGTTACCACAAGCACCATATCGCTTAGCTGCTCTGCTGGAAGGTGTTTTGATGACTCGGCGAGAGCTTTCAAAGTTGCGTTCGTGTCTATGTAATAATTTGGTTTGAAGGGAATCACGCCTGCTTCCTTGTCCCCCTTAATCAAAGAAATTTGGGAGATTCTTGAAACGTTTATATAGTGCGCAATCTGAGCGAGGATAACCCTTCTCTCCTTCTTGTCGTATCTGCTTAAATTTTCCTCAAACTCCCTCCTGGTTACCCTGTTGCTTTCCTGCTCTATCATCCCAAGGTATCTCTCCTCCTCCAACCTCGGCATAATTTTCAGGGAAGCTTTGAAGTTTTCGGGAATTCTTTTCTCCATTATTGAATCAACCATGTTAATTTTCTGTATTTTATTGTTTATATACTTCACTGGAAAGTTACCCCCTCCTAATATTTAAAAGAGGAAAAGCAGAACTTCTTTTATGGCTGAGTACTACTTTGACATAGAAATCGGGTATGAAGGCGACTCTTACGAGAATTTCATAAGGGGGGAGGGGCTTCTCCATCCGAACATATGTAAAATAATTACCATTCAGTTTCAAAGATTGGATAGGAATGGTGAGCCGGAAGAGCCACTTCGAGTTTTAAAAGAGTGGGAGATGGGGGAAGAGGGAATTATAAGGGAGTTCACAAAATTTCTGAACCCGGAAAAAATTTACAACACAAGAAAAGTTTGGGAGTTCATACCAGTTGGCTACAACCTCATGTTTGATTTAGGTATGTTGAGGGGCAGAGCCAGACGGTATGGAATTGAGTACGATGAGTGGTGCATCATGAACAACCTGCCGAGAATTGACTTAAAGGATATCTGCCTTGGGATGAACGGCTTCAAGTTTTCTGGAAGCGGTTTGGATAAATTCTGCGGCAAACCCCCAAACGGCGAGCTTGTTCCAGTTTGGTATTTAAATAAACAATACGGAAGAATAATTGAATACGTTGAAAGGGAGGCGGAGGAGTTCATTTCTTTGTATTATAAGCTTAGAGAAGCTCTGCCCAAACTAAGGGGTGAGAATGGTTTCTACAGCCAATGAGGTGTTGTTATGGCAAGGGAGGAGAAAAAAATAAAGGATTTGGAGGATTTGCCTGGAGTTGGGGAGGCAACTGCCGAGAAGCTGAGAAAAGCAGGTTACGACTCGCTTGAGAAGATAGCTGCTTCCTCTCCTTATGAGCTGCAGGAGGTTGCGGAGATTGGAGTTGAAACTGCCAAGAAAACAATCTCTGCTGCAAGGGATGCGTTGGAAATGGGGTATGAAACTGCTGATAAAATTTTGGAGAGAAGAAAAAATATTGGCAAAATAACAACTGGTTCAAAGGAATTGGATAATTTAATTGGAGGAGGAATTGAAACGCAGGCAATAACCGAGTCTTTTGGAAAATTCGGCTCAGGCAAGTCACAGCTTGGTTTTCAGCTTGCGGTGAACGTTCAGCTTCCAAAGGAGAAAGGAGGATTAGGTGGCTCCTGCCTTTTCATTGATGCTGAATCAACCTTCAGGCCAGAAAGGGTTAAGCAGATTGCGGAATTAAGAGGTTTGAATCCAGATGAAGTTTTAAAAAACATCTACGTTGCCAGAGCTGTTAACAGCGACCACCAGATGATTCTTGTTGAGAAAGCAGATGAGATAATTGAGAAGAGTAATATAAAACTGATTGTTGTTGATTCCCTAACCTCTCTTTTCAGAACCGATTTCCTTGGAAGGAGCGCTCTCGGGGAGAGGCAGCAGAGGCTGAATAAACACATCCATGCTCTGCAGAAGCTTGCGGATAGATACAACCTTGCAGTTTACGTAACCAATCAGGTGATGGACAACCCTGCAATACTTTTTGGTGACCCAACAACTCCTATTGGTGGGCACGTGCTTGCGCACGCCGCCGTGTTCAGGCTGTACTTGAGAAGAGGGAAGGAGGATAAAAGAATTGCAAGGCTTGTTGACAGCCCATCCATGCCTGAGGGAGAGGCAGTTTTCAAGGTAACCCCAAAGGGAATTGAGGATGTTTGAGAGAGGAGTTAAAACCGGTTTTGCTGATTTACCTCTGCACTATGGAAAAACCCCAAGATGGCTTTTTGAGAGAATGGTTAAATTATCAAAAGTGATAGCTGATGCAGTTGTTTATGAGTATGGGCAGGAGGAGCTTTTGAGAAGGATAGCTGACCCATTCTGGTTTCAAGCATTTTCGTGTGTGATTGGCTTTGATTGGCATTCTAGCGGAGCCACTACAACCACCTGTGGTGCTCTGAAAATTGCAATTTCTCCAGACGAGCATGGAATTGCTGTTGCAGGAGGAAAAGGTAAAATTTCAAGGAAAGCGCCGGATGAAATAGAGAAGAAAGGTGAGTTTCTCTCATTATCACAAAAAAGAATTGAGAGTTTGAAGTATTCAAGCAGAATGTCCGCGAAGGTTGATGAGTGCTGCGTTCAGGATTTCTACTCCATTTACAGCCACTCATTCATTTTTACAGAGAAGGGTGTTTGGTGCACTGTTCAGCAGGGGATGAAGGGGAATTACGCGAGAAGGTATCACTGGCTTTCTGATAATGTAAGAAGTTTTGTGGAGGAACCTCACTCTGGAATCTGTGGTGACAGAGTTGAGAGCAGGGTGCTTGATTTAACTGCAAAGGAAAGCAAGGAGGTGAGAAAAACAAGCTTGGATTTGGTGAGGGATAACCCACTTAAGTTAAAAAAGTATTTTGGAGGGCAAACCCTCCTCACTGACTTTGAGAGTAAACTTGAAAAGCTAGCTCTTCCTGAGAGGCATGAGATTCTGAAAGTAGATATAAGCGAGAGGGGATGGGAGTTTCTTAAAAAAGCATATGAATTGCAACCAGAGAGCTATGAGGAGCTTGTTTCATTAAAAGGAATTGGGGCGAAAACTCTCAGAGCGCTTGCGTTGATTTCAGATTTAGTTTACGGAGCTGAGCCAAGCTGGAAGGACCCGGTTAAGTATTCCTTCTGCGTGGGAGGGAAGGATGGAATTCCGTTCCAGGTTGACAAAAGAGTTTACAACTCGTCAATTGAAATTCTCAAAAACGCAGTTGAGGATGCAAAAATTGGAAAAACTGAAAAATACAATGCGCTGAAAAGGCTTTCTCAATTTGTGAGCGCATAGTTTTAAATTTAAACTGAGGAATAACACCATGGAAGTTCTTTTGAGAATGAAGCCAAAGGTTGAGCCCTACGTGATGATGATTGGCGCTGCTGCCCTTATTGTAATTGTGGTTATAATCGCTCTTGCGGTGATGTTTTCTGATTATGCTTACTACGTAGTTATTGCTGGCGTAGGCGTTCTTCTGCTTCTTGCGCTGCTTGTGATGCAGCAGTTCTACAGAAAATGGTATACTACATACGAGATAACTGAACATGATGTTATATGGAGGTTTGGAGTTTTTGCGCCTGATGAGGAAGTGGTTCCAATAGATGAGATAACAAACATGAAAATCAACAGGTCATTTCTTGGAATAATCTTTGGGTTTGCTGATTTGGAGATAGACACCGCAAGCGCGAAGATGGATTACGAGATTATTATGAAAGATATTGATGCAAAGGAACTTGATAAGGCGGTTGAGCTTCTCAGGAGCTCTATGAAGGAGAGAGGGGTTGGAAGAAGGATGAGGATGCAGCCACCTGGAGGAGAGTGAATTTATAACTTAGTTTACAATATCTACTTGTGATAGAAACTTTTGAACTAACAAAAAAATTTGGTGGGCTCACCGCTGTTGATGAGGTAACTCTCTCTGTTAAAGAAGGGGAGATTCTTGTTGTTGTTGGACCGAATGGGGCAGGGAAGAGCACGCTTGTGAAGATGCTGTGCACAATACTATCTCCAACTTCTGGGAGCGCAAGAATAATGGGGTTTGATATTGTTAATGAATCACAGAAAGTTCGCTCCCTTGTCGGCTACCTTCCAGAGGAGCCAAGGGTTTATGATTACATGACTGGGGAGGAGTTTCTCTCCTTCTTTGCGGATATTTACAACTCCGGAAGAGAAAACATTCCTGAATTGCTTGAGTTTGTTGGGTTAAAAGAGCACGCAAAAAGAAAAATTGGGGAGTATTCAAAAGGAATGAAGCACAGAATTTCTCTGGCAAGAGCGCTTATACACAACCCGCCTGTCCTCGTACTTGACGAACCAACAATGGGGCTTGACCCAGCTTCCTCAAGAGACGTTAGGGAGAGAATAAAGGAGATGAGAAAGGAGGGGAAGACAATTCTTGTTTGCACCCACTACATGGATGAAGCTGATTTTCTTTCTGACAAACTTGCGGTGATAAACAACGGAAGGATAGCTGCGGTTGGGAAGCCAGAGGAATTGAAAGCAAAGGTTGCAAAGCAGAGATACCTCGGCGTTGTTATAAAGGAGGACTCGCTTGTGAGAAAGTTTGCAGAGGAAGTTGGCGGGGAGATTGATGGGAGAAACATTATAATAAAAACAAAAAACTTGAGCAGAACGATGAGAAAGGTGAACTCAGTTGCCAGAAAGCTTAATGCAAAAGTTCTGTCAGTGAAAACTCTTGACCCATCTTTGGAGGATGTGTTTGTTGCTGTCACAAGGGGAGGGAGATGGGTTTAAAGGTGATGACTTGGTGGGGTTTGAGAGGTATCTTTTCTGACAGAAGGTTCCTTCTCAGTGTATTGGCTGGGATGCTCATCTCCCTGCTCACAATACCTCTTCTTATGGAGGCAGTCTCGTATTTTAAGGAGGGCACTCTTCTCTCAGCCCTCCCAATTTCTCAAAAAATAGTTAGAATTGCGGTTGTTGGCAACCATACCCTTCTCTCCGAGCTTGAGAAAAACAACGTTGTTGAGATTGTTTTTGCAGATGAGAGGAGCGCAAGCGAACTGCTCAGAGAGGGGAGGGTGCACGGTGTTTTCATTGTGAACTCGACTGGCGGAAGCTTCATTGGGAGGGGAATTCCGCTCTCAAACCTGGCCGAATCCGCAGTTAGGGAGGCAGTTGACAGATACTTCAGAAAGGATGAGAAACCTCTCTTCAACCTGAAATCTGACTTTGGGTTGGAGGAACTTTTAAGGAGTTTGCTCGCCCCCTTCCTCATGCTCACCCCCCTTTTCATTTGGTCTCTCCCCATTATTCAGAGCGTTGCGTATGAAAGGGAGAATAAGGTTGTTGAGGTTCTTCTTGCAACTCCTTCAAGAAAATTTGAGGTGCTTGCATCAAAAATACTGAGCAACTTCCTCTTCGCTGCTCTGCTCGGGGTTGTCTGGATGCTGCTCGTCCCTTTTTTCGGTTTTCATTTCAGCAACCCGCTCGGAGTTTACATAATCCTCATCAGCATGGCTCTGTTGATAATAGCAATGAATTCCCTTGTCTCATCAATTGCATCAAACGCAAATGAGGCAACCCTTGCTTCAAGCATCTCATCAACCATAATAATCACTCTTTTCTTTTCAATTGCAATACTGAAAGTTTTTCCAGCAACAGAGATTGCTGCAAAGCTTTCTCCTGCAACGTATATTGCGGAGCAGGTTGCTGGAAAAGCAACGCCATTTCCATTCAACCTCTTAATTATAATTTACATAATAACTGCAACTGCATTCATCCTTGCACTCTCAGCTTTTTCAACAGAGGCATTCACATTCGCAATAAAACCAGGCTTAACTCAGCTGTATGAGGGAATGCTTGAAATTCTGAGAAGCAGGAGGAAAGCTGCATTTGCAATGGGCTTTGTTGCATTTTCAATCACAATGCCATTTGAGATAATTGCAATTGGTTTAATTTTCTTTCTTATTGGACCTGTCGTGGGATTGCTTCTCCTCTCAGTAACCATTGTTGAGGAAGGGCTGAAAGCATTTGCTGTGCGAATTCTTAAACCCACTGAATTTAAAGAAGGAGTTCTGCTCGGTGGGCTTGTTGGGTTTGCTTTCGGGGTGAGCGAGAGTTTGCTTCTCGCACCTATCGTTGAATTCATACTGCTCATAAGAATTGCTCCAATACTCGTTCACACTCTCTGCAGCTGCATAGTTGGAGCTGGCTACTCAAAGAAGCAATTCACAACTTCATTCCTCCTCGCGGTTCTGCTTCACCTCGCTTACAATGTATTTTTAGTGCATCTCTGGTGGTGAAATGAAAGTTTTTGAAAAAGAAACAAGAGAAATTCTTTCAGACAGAGCATTTCTCGGAAGCATTCTCATTCAGTTCATAACAATCTCCATGCTTCTCTTCCTTTACGACACATACAGCGAGGTTATGCACTCACCAAACTTGAAAATAACAATTGCGGTTGACACAAACAACACTGCTCTGGTGAGCAAGCTTGAGGAGTCTGGCGTGAAAGTAGTGCCTGTTGGTGACGAGGCAGTTGAAAAGGTCAATGCAGTTATAAACACAACCACTGGCGAAGTTAAAACAGACCCCTCAAATATTTTTTCTGGGTTTGCAATTGCGAAGATAAGCTCTGTCTCAAAATCAATTTCTTTTGAGGATGCGCTTGAAAAAAATAATTTCAGCTACTCTTCAGAAAAACTTGCTGAGGGGCACCACGACTTTGTGCAGATGGGGTATGGTTTGATTATTCCGATCTCCTTACTCATGCCCGCAATGGTTGGCTTATCCCTTTCAATACAGAACATACTTGGTGAAAGGAAGAAAAGAACAATAGAACTTTTATTGGTTTCCCCTCTCTCAGACTTTGATATTGCTTTCTCAAAGGTTATTCCATACGTGGTAACATCAACTCTTTGCGGCGCTGTCTGGCTTTTTATTATAGGAGGGAGGATACCTGTTTACAACACGCTTCTTCTCATACTCACAGAATTTCTTCTCTCCTTTGCTTTAGTTTCAGTGAGCGTGCTTATATCGTCTACTGCGAGAAGCATGCAGGAAGCAAACGTTTTATCATCGCTTGCGGGTATGCTGCTCGTCTTCTCAATTCTCCTCCCCAGCTCTGACTTCTCTTTATACTCACCAACAACTCTTATCTCAAGAATTGCTTCAAACTACCCAGATGAAAAAATAATTTTTGGCTTGCTTCTTCTCGCAGGAATAAGCGCTCTCCTCTTCTTTTTTGCGATGAAAGGGGTTGCACGGATGAGAAGAAGCTACTCATAGACGTAAATAAGGGATAGATTTATAAATACCACCGACGATAACTCTCTCGTAGCATTAAGCTACAATAAAAAAGAGGTGAGCCGATGGGCCAGAGAATAGGTAAGGAAAGAATTGAGAGAGAGGAGGGTTACCTCTACTATGTTGGGAAGGACGGCTACGTATGGGCTGCCCCCATGAAGCACAAGCCTGGCGGAAAGAAGAAGAGAGTTGGAAACGAGAAAATCACGAAGGAGCCAGGATACATGTATTATCTTGATAAGGGCGGATACGTAGCAAGGGCGAAGATGAAGAACGCCTGAGTTTTTTATTTTTTCTTTTTATTTTTTCTTTTCAAGTATCTCAAGCACTTTTTGACATCCAAGCATCATTCCCTCTATAAACTCCTTACTCGGCTTATTTTCAATTATATACCTCAAAACAGCCATCTCACCGTCAACTCTCTGAAGTTCCTCCTCACTTTTCCCAATTCTCTCCCTATTCACCTGAAGGAAAGTCAGCTTGTCATTTATTTTTGAAAGCAGCTCCCTTTTCATAAATACAACTCCATCCCGTCAAACCCAACGCATGAGTTTTTAAAAATTTTTCTTGCTTCCTTCTCAAGAGGAGATGCATCCTTGTATCTGTTGCTTATATGAACAAGTATTAACTTTTTCACTTTTGCTTTCTTTGCAACTTCTGCTGCTTGCGAAGCAGTTGAATGCATTTTCTCCTTTGCCTCCTTCGCATGCTCCTCTGAAAAGGTGCCATCATGAATCAATAAGTCTGCCTCCCTGCTCGCTTCAATCACTTCCGCGCATGGAACTGTATCTCCAGTGTAAACAACCTTCTTCCCTTTCTTTGGCTTCGTCACATCCTCCAATTTTATCTTTTTCTTTCCTATGAGAATTTCCCCTTCTTTCTCAATTTTCCTGAACATCCTCCCCTTTATCCCAAGCTTCTCAGCTTTTTCTTTATTGAAATTCCATGAGTCATTCTCCTTGAAAACATAACCCAAACTCCTCACGTTGTGATGCGTTTTGAAAGCAGAGACACTGAACCTCTCGTTTTTCAGGCAGAACTTCTCATCTATTTCATTTATCTGTATCTTAAACGGATACGCACCTGCTATTATTGGAAGGATGCACCTCTCAGTTCCAGCAGGGCCGAAAATGAAAAGCGGTTCCTTTCTGTCATTCATCTTCAGCGTCTGCACCAAGCCCCCAATTCCCAAAAGATGGTCCGCATGTAAATGAGTGAGGAATATCATTTTCACCCTAGCGTAGCTCAAACCATAGATCATCATCTGCCTCTGTGTTCCTTCCCCGCAGTCAAATAAATAAACATCCCCAAAGTAGCGCATTCCAACTGACGGCAGTGACCTTGCAGGTGACGGAACCGCCCCTCCTGAGCCAAGTATGATTATTTTTATCATATTATAGAATTGGCAGGATAGGAATAAAAATCATCTTCCCAGCAGGCTTCTGAAGAAATCCAGCACCCTTGAGATAACCCCTCGGCGGTATTGGGGAAGGCGTATTCTCTCTCCACAGAGCTCATACGCAATCTGAGATATTGCGACGCTTGCAGGTGATTTCGGGGTGTATAGGGTGACAGGAACCTTCACCGCAATGCTTTCCGGCACCCTCACATCCTCAGGTATTTTTCCAATTATCCTCGTGTTGCACATTGACTCTATCTCCTTCATATGCAGCTCATATTTCTTATTCAGAATTCTGTTCACAACCAAACCAGCAACAGGAACTCTGAACTCCTCCGCCAAATCAATTATTTTCATTGCGCTTGTAACGCTTGGCACATCCGGAGTTGTGACAACAACAAGCTCGTTGCACGACTGCATTATATTTTCAACATCATCAGATAAACCTGGGGGAGAATCAATTGTTACGAACTTATATGCTTTCACC
Source organism: Candidatus Micrarchaeia archaeon (assembly GCA_038871515.1). GTDB lineage: Archaea > Micrarchaeota > Micrarchaeia > Burarchaeales > Fermentimicrarchaeaceae > JAVZHX01. Next base: position 24,586 of record JAVZHX010000004.1, on the reverse strand, counting down.
TCATTCACAACCTTGCGGAGGTTCCTCATATTAACTTCTTTCACATAACGCAAGGAAGAGGGAATTACCCTCACCCCAGTTGCCGGATGAAGCACAATTGCCTCCTCAGGGCTTACCTTTCCGGCAAGCACATCCTGCAAACCAACTGAGTGCTGCCATATTCCCAAATGCAACCCAACAGACGGGTTGGATGTATCCCCATCAATAAGTAAATTATCAATTTCAGAAGCGGTGAATAGAGTTGCTAAATTCACGGCTATTGTGCTCTTCCCAACCCCTCCCTTTCCAGAAACAACCCCAATTGCCTTCTTCTCCAACCTCTCACCTGCTCTTTCTGCTCACCACCATACCCTTTATGTTTTTTAGGTAATTAAGCCTTTCCTCGCTGAACTGAGGTTTATGGCGATGCTTCATTATTCTTCTGTACGAAACAACTGAAACCGCAACTGCTGCCGCAACAAACGCTGAGAGCAGAACAATCTGCTGTAAACTTAGAATTGAAAGAAGCGAGAAAGGAGGAGCTTCCCTCTTTATTATTATTGGCGCAGTTGTGAAAGTTGCAAACTCCTCTCCCATTATCACCAATCTCACCATATGGGTTTCCTGCGCTGTTTTCGGAGCGGTGAGTTTAAATGAAACATATGCAACTCCTTTTGGAAGGAGAGTTTTCGTCACAGCTGCAGGCTCAACGCTGAAGCCCGCTGGTGCTTCAAGCACCATCGTAACCTGTAACGGTTCATTCCCAACGTAAAGAACAGATGCTGTTACCTCCCCAATTGAGTCATTTATGCCAGATGAGGTTATATCAAGCACCTTTATCAAATCAGCAGTGCTATACTTTTGAGTGACAAGCACCTGGTAAACTCTCCAGTTCATATACGTTGAGTAATCCGTGATGAAATTCTTTATATTGTACGAAATTGTGAGAGACTCCTTTGGCTTTACATCAGAAAGCTCCCAAACTATCAGCTTCCCTCCTTCAGATTCAACAACTCTCCCCCTTCTATCAAGAAACTCAATCTGATTTTCACTCACAACCGCAGGAATTCTCTCCTCAACCTGAACCAACTCCATTGTATTTTGGGATGGGTTTTTCACCTCTATTGAAACGCTTGTTTTCCTCTCCCTCTCATCAACTCTTATAGTTTTCAATGCAATCGGTTTATCGTAGTCATCCGGATACCTCTTAACTCTCAGCGCAAGAAAATCGGTTGAATTCGCATTTCCATCCGCATTTAATTTGACAAGATAATCCCCGCTCAGCACATCTTTTGGAATGGAGAAGCCAAGGTTCATAATTTGAATTTCATTTGGAAGGAGCAGAGTTCTATCAGAAGGAAGTGAAGCCCACTCCTTCGGTATTCCCTCAAAGCTGAACGTTATATTCAGAATTGCCTCCCCTATGTTTTTCAGAGCGATGCTTTCAACCGCACCCTCACCTGCAAGAAGCTCGCGCAGCACTGTTGTTTTGAGAAAAACCGCCTTCCCTTCAACAGGAGTTATTTCAGAAGGGAGTATCACTGGAAGCTGCCCCATTGTCTGACTTGGAGGCAGGCTTGGAGGAGATGGAATGCGAACTATTGAAAAGCTTCTCTCAAACGAATTTGAAAAGTTTGAGTCGTAGCTTGCCTGCGCAACTGCTCTGTAATTCCCAATTGGAAGTGAGCCAACCCCCCACGTTTTCTGCACTGTGACAATCTGCCCTGGGAATAACTGCACTGGGTCAAATGGAATTGTTCCAACAACTCTGTTTGATGCATCATAAATTTGTATTGCGAGGGTTGCGGTTGTTGAAACTGTTCCGTAGTTTCTCATTGTAACTGAAAAATCAATTGAGCCACCTGGGTAAACTGAAGTTGGGGAGAGAGTCAAATCCCTTATTTCAACCCTCGGCTCCCCTATTGAGAGGTAGGTTGGGGTTGTTGTATACCCCTCCCCCCAACACAAAGCTGCTGCTAGCAAAAAGAAAAGCAGAGCTGCTTCAACTCTCTTTTTCATCTCACACCACTTGTATAAACACTCTGAAGAACGGCCTCCCTATTCCAACTTCCCCAACTCTGTACTGCGTTTTGTATTTCCACATCATATCCTCATTGAACTCCTTTGAAGGCGCAACTATGTTCATTCCAACTATGTATTTTCCTTTTGGCGTGCTCTCATTCACAGTTATCCTCATCCTTATCAGCTTCGCCCACTCCTCCTTGAAAATTGGGAAGCTTGGCTCTAGAACGAACTGCTCTGGCTCAAATTCAACTTTGAAATACTTCTCAACTTCTGCTGGGTTCTGCGTCACAACCTTCGTCCCATCCTCAAACAGCTGAAAGTTCTCAATTGAGCCAGACTCTGGAAACGCTGCCTCCAGTTTTACTCCCTGATACATCTGCACGTACCAGCCGCAGTAAAGAACTGTGTAGACGTCAAAGTACGTATCTGGCTGGGCATCAACAATCACCATGTCTGATGGGTATACTGTGTAGCCCTCAATTCCAACCCTTGGTGTTTTCACCTCTATTGTTTTGTTTGGAAGCACGCTTGCAACGCTCCCTGGAGTGAGGGTTATAACCTGCCCTGTGTTTTTGTTTCTCAGCTGGTTTGCATTGATTAACTCATACTCCGCCCAGTGATAGTAGCGGGTATCCATCGGTGGGTTCTGAATTAGGGGAAGGCCACTAGTGAAGAACGTTGGAATCCACTCGGGCTGCTTCCAATACTCCGGCCCAAGCTCCTTGTTTTCTAAATCAGTTTTATTCCTTATCTTCCCCATCTGGTAGTACTTGAAGAGAACCTGCATCTGGTATAAATCACTTGGAAAAGCTGGAAGCTCGGCAAACATTGCCGCAGGAAGGTAATTCCCTCTTGTTGCATTCTTGCTTGTTTTATTCAACTCTGCTTGAATAAGCGCTTCAAGCCCCTCGTAGTACGGGGAGTAAACCTTCGGCTCAGCGAAATGCGTTATATTTTTCTCTTCTCCTCCGCTCTGATTTATTATCTCCCCTCCTGTTTCACGCGGTGCTTGCTTTGGGGCGAGCAGGTATACCGCTGCTAAAATTACCACCACTGCAACCACGAGAAGATACCAGTAGGGGTTACCCTTCTCCTGTTTTTTCATCAACTCACCTTCTTTTTTCAAATTTTTCACTCCTCAGTTTTTTGACATGATACCCCACCCACTCCACATTGCCAATTTCACTTACTTTTGACTTTATCTCGCAGGTGAGGGCATCTATGTCCTCCCGTGCTGTCTCCAGCACTATGGAAATCTGCCTCATTTTTTCACCTTTTTCCATTGCTAAAAACCAAAAAACAAAGACAGTTTATGTTGACTGCACTCCGTAAACTCTCTGCGTTCTGCTTGTCGTGTCAGCTGCAACACATCCTGTGAAGTTGGCTGCTTCCCACCAGTTTGCCGTGTTTCCAACTGCAAGGTTATTTGCCAATGTAACTGGAGTTGTGTCAATTATGGTTCCTGTGCATGCTGCCGCTCTGCTCGCACTGGAGCCACCAACCTTTATGCAGGATGGCGGGGAGGATGTGAAATACACTGTTAAATCAAGAGGAACTGTTCCTGTGTTTTCCACAAGGAAGATTGGTGTGCCCGCATCCTGGCAGGTTGTTGTTGCCGCTATGCATGGGTCTATGCATGTATCATCTCCGTCTGTTGAGTTGAACTCAATGTTTGCAGTTGCCGCACCTCCTTCTGTTGCTGTTACCGCGCTCTGGCCTGGCAGTGTCACTGTGAACGCCTCAACGCTTGCTATGTTGAAGTACGTCAAAGTTGTTGTGTACTTCGCCGCATGCGCCACTGAGGCAAGCGCAAGCAGCAGTGTTGCAGTCACCAGTGTTTTTTTCATGTCCATTTTACCACCTCACGGACGCCGGACTTGGCGTTTATTTTTGAACAATTGAGACTGGTTTCCCAGTTCTCAGCATAATTCATAAACATCACGTCACCGTTGCATTGTTTATTAAATACCTGCTTGTTGCATCGCTCACGCTTGCTCCATTGAAATCTGTCCACAGCCACACATCCTTTGAGCCGGTTGGTGCAATTCCACTTGCAACAAGCCAGCCCGATGTTGTTATTTGGGTTGCACCGCTTGGGTTGTTATCCGTATCTCCTTTCAGAGTTATGCTTGCCGGCAGAGCAGTATCTAGATAGATATACCAATCCAGAGTTGCAGTTCCAGTGTTTATGAATTGAAATATTGGAATTCCATCTTCCTGGCAGGTTAAAGTTAAGGCAATGCACGGAACAACGTTACTTGCGGTGTTCCCTCCTGTTAGATTGAATTCAATATCCGCAGTTGCATTCCCTCCCTCAGCTGCATAAACTGGGTTTTGGCTTGGAAGGGTTATTGTGAAGCCAACAACTGCTTCTGCTACGCTGATGTATGCATCATCAGTATTATTTTCAGGAACAGCTGAATCATTGGAGGAAAAGTTAACATCAACAGCTCTCGTCTGCGGTCCCACGCCTGAAACATTCACCTTCCAGTTAAGGGTGCAGGAGTCAGTATCAGAGAGGGAGCCACATGAGTTTGGGTTTGTGTCTGTGAAGAAGGGAGTTGCACCCGGAGTTGTGCTTATCAGCGTATCCGGCGTTCCCCCAGTGCTGTTGTATCTTATGCTTCCAGTGACAGAACCGCATGAGAGGGAAGGCGGAATAGTGGAGCACTGAACAGTTGCATTTGCAGTAAAATTCTCATATCTATTATATTGGCAAGGAGTTCCCGCAGTGCAGACTGTTGAGTTAACAATTGAAGCAGTATGCCAGCTCACCAGCAGTTTCTTCAAAGAAGTTGTTGTGTAGTTATAAGGTGGACTGCAGGAAGAATACCAGTTGTTTGATGTATCATTCACATACACGCACCACTTTATAAACGCGCCAACAGTTGAATTCACAAGCTTTGTCACATTGCTCCAGCAGTCAGTGTAAGGAGTTGAACACATTCCAGAAGCGAAGGCAACCCAGCTGTCATTTGTCAGTATTGCATCTGGGTCACTGCACAAACCAGAAGTGGTATTCCATGCATTCACATAACTATAAACTCCAGTTACATTTATCTCATCATAAATAGTGCTGTTATAAGCATCCATATAAACTCCTCTTATCTCAACTTTCCTGTTTGAAGCAGTTTTCCAAGCATTTCTTATTGCAGAATCTGTTGTTGAAACAGAGCAGTTCCAATCAGTTGTGTTCAACTGCTCGCTTCCCATAGTGTTGCTTGCTTGGCAGTAGAAACCAGTTACGTGTTGACTTCCGTTCCAAATTCCAACCTCTATGTCAGGACGGTTGTTGTTGTTATATGTTGAATTTGAAGCAGATGGATTGTATGAATCAATGGTAATAATTACTCCTACCTTATCTACGTTCTGATAATCATCGCCATCTATTCCATCATAAACATAAAAAGTTGAGTCTTGCTCGTAAGATGGAGAATACGACGTTTCGTTGTAGTTAACAGTTACTTGAACAAAATCAATCCTGCAACCTTCGTTTGCGTCCATGTTCGCTCCCCAATTTATCATGCTCAAAACATTATTACCATCTACAAATTGGTTGATTAACTGCGGAGTAGAGAAATTGTAAGTTCTTGTTGTGTCTGTCTGCCCATTCACATAAGTCCCGAACTGAAACCAGTTAGAAGCCGACCAGTTAGCCACTCCATAGTAGCAGTATTCACCTGTCCCCGTGCTTCCAGCAGTTGCTTCGCTTTGCTCTAATTCTATGTAAATCCAGTTTATTGTTGACTTATCTTCTTGAATGGTGAAGTTGTAAATTCCAAAAGGCTCTAAGTTGTTAGCATTTGATGTCAAGTTCGCATACGCATTATCTGAACTGGCTATTCTTTCGTAACCTAATTGAGTGAAGTTGTAAGGTGGTGCTCCAAAAGTTTCGGCAAAGGTTGGTGCTGTAGCACTACCGAAATTCTTCGTGCTTGATGTAGTAACATAGTTAGTGTCAACACTGACACCATAGGCTTTCACTATGTTCGGTCCCAGAGTAGTGTTGTAGCGTTTTATTTTTTGAGTTACCGAAGAGCCCGAAGTTGTGTTGAACCTTTTCACATCTGCCTCCTGGTCAGTGGAAGTCCAGTTATAGATTTTTGGACCGGCGTATGTTCCATTGCAGAAACTAAATACATAACCGCTCAACCCAACCCCATCCTGCCATCTCAACCTATGTTCAACTTCTGTTCCTGCCAAAGTTGAATTTGTTGAATTTTCAGAGTAGGTTGCCCCTCTCGCAACTCCCTCCAGCAATAAAAAAACAGCAAAAACTTTCAAAAATTCAAAACTCACATTACTCGCAGAGCTGAAGAAACTTCCAAGATAACTGCGAACGCTGGTCATTCTGCCCATCTCTAGACCAGCCACTAACTTTTTCATCTTTTTCACTGGTCGCTAGGTGAGTTTTAAGCTGCTTTTCTTTTTAAAGCTTGCGGTTTCCAGCAAGAAAGCATTAACTGCAACAACAGCAATACCTTTTTATATTGAGGGAGGAAAATTCCTAACATGGCAGAGGAAACTTTTGAGGTAATAACAACCAAAATTGATGAGATATGCGAAGCGCTCGCTTCAGAAAAAGAACAAACTGCTGAGCTGCCTGCTCTGGCAGCAAAATTTGGGGTTGAGCAGGCGCACCTTGAGAGAATTGGCAAGGTGCTGCAGGAGAAAGGGATTCTTGAGGTGATCTACCCAGTCAACGTATTTCAGAAGCTGCAGTTGAAGCTGAAAAACAGGCTTGCAGGAGAAGAAAAAGCTGCCCCTGCTGGAAAAGTTTTGGAGAGCTACCGCGTGGAGGTTAACCACGTTCCGTCAAACATCTCGATAATGGATGTAAAAGGTGAAAGCAGAGCTGTTTATTTCCTTTCGCCACCCAAACTCGGTCCTTATACAAAGGCATTTATGGATTATTTAAGGGATGAGCTTGCGAAGGTTATAACAGTTCAAAGCGAGGAGATAACTGACGTAAGAAAATTTGGCGATGTGAGGGACAAATTCTACAACGCTGCTTTCAAAAAACTTTCTGAGGAGATACCTGGTTTGGATGAGGAGAAGAGAAAGGTTCTTGCTGGTATTCTGCTTCACAGAATGTACGGGCTTGGCGACATTGAAGTATTAATGGCAGACGACTGGCTTGAGGAGGTTGCGGTGAACGGCTCCTCTGTCCCAATTTCGGTTTACCACAGAAAGCACGGATGGATGAAAACCAATCTTAGATTGGAATCTGAGGAGGAGATATACAACTACGCAGCCCAGATTGGAAGGAAAGCTGGAAGGGAGATAACACTTCTTTCGCCAATACTTGACGCCCATCTCCCAACAGGGGACAGGGCAAACGCAACCCTCTTTCCAATCTCAAGCTACGGAAACACCATAACAATAAGAAGGTTTTCAAGAAACCCATGGACGCTTGTTGACTTTGTGAGCGAAAAGATGAACACTCTTTCAAATGAAATGGCTGCTTTCCTCTGGCTTTGCATGCAGTATGAGGTGAACATGTTGATTGTTGGGGGAACCGCCTCAGGAAAAACAAGCACCCTCAACACTCTTTGCAGCCTGATACCTCCAAGCAACAGGACAATCACAATTGAGGACACAAGGGAGCTCTCCCTGCCAAACTACTTGAAATGGAACTGGGTGCCGTTGACAACAAGAAACCCAAATCCAGAAGGAAAAGGTGAGGTTAGAATGCTTGATTTGATGCTTGCTTCACTGAGAATGAGGCCTGATAGAATTATTGTTGGTGAGATAAGGAGGAGGAGGGAGGCAGAAGTGCTTTTTGAGGCAATGCACACAGGACACGCAGTTTGCTCAACAATGCACGCAGACACTGCTGCACAGGCATTGAGGAGGTTAACCCACCCGCCAATTGAGCTTCCGATGACTGAGCTGGAGTCACTGCAGCTCATCGTTGTTCAATACAGGGATAGAAGGAAAGAAATAAGGAGAGTTTACGAAATTGCCGAGCTGGTTGTCTCCCCTGTTGAAGCAGTTACATTAAATACAATTTTCAAATGGAAAGCAAGGACAGATTCATTTGAGCCGGTTAACGAAAGCGTGAGAATACTTGAGGATTTGAACCTCCATACAGGGATGACAAGCGAGGAGATAAAGAAGGATATAAAGGAAAAAATGAAAATTTTGGAGTGGATGAAAAGGAAGGGAATAAGGAGTATAGACGAGGTTGGAGCGGTTGTTGGAGTTTATTACAAAACTCCCGAGGTTGTGCTGAAGGCCGCTGAACAGGATTTGAATTTGGATAAAGTTCTGTAGGGTGTTACCATAAAGCTGCTGTTCTTCATAATTCCTGAAAGAGTTTCAAAAGGGTTGGGGAGAGCGCTTATTGGAGTTGGCAATAAAATAAGCTACATCGTCCCTGGTTTGGAGTATGATTTGAAGATGATTGGGAGCGATGTGGAGAAAGGAGAATACATCGCGATTTCAATTCTCAATTCACTTGCATGGGGCGTTTTAATTGCCCTTCTCATTTTTCTGCTGAGCTACGGAAGGGGAAGCATCACCTCCCAGCAGCTCTCCCTTGCGCTTTCCTCGTTGGATGAGCTGAGAAACTTCATAACACAGCAAAGATGGATTTTCATTTCAGGTTTCCTTGTTTTCCTCGTCTTCTTTGCGTTCTTCATGTATTACCCAAGAGTTTTGGCAAGAAAAATAGTTGAGGACGTTGACAGGGATTTGGTTTATGCGTTGAAGGATTTGCTCCTCCAGATAAGCTCAGGCGTTCCATTATTTGACGCAATGGTGAACATCTCAAAATCAGGTTACGGAGCTGTTTCAAGGGAGTTCAGGAGAACTGTTCAGGAAATAAACGCAGGGGAGATGCAGGAGACAGCGCTTGAGAAGATGGCTATGAGAACTGAGTCAGAGTTTCTCAGAAGAACAATACGCCAAATGCTAACCGCGTTCAAATCAGGCGCAAGCTTGCAAGCTGCTTTGAAAAGCGTTATAAAAAACTTGCAGCAGTACCAGTATTCACAAATTAAATCATACACATACGAGCTCAACCTTTGGGTGCTGCTTTTCATTATAATTGCCGTGGCGGTGCCGAGTTTAGGTATAACTCTTCTGGTTATTCTCTCAACGTTTGGAGGAATATCGGTGACTGAGGGTTTCATCCTCTCCCTCATTGTTTTCTGCATTCTTTGTGAATTTGCGCTTATAGAGTTCATAAAGTCAAGAAGGCCTGTGACGCAGATGTGATGGAATGGATGTTAGAAGCATAAGAAAACTTTACTACGTTTTTGGCAAGCTCACCCCTAGGAGAATTAACAAACACATTGAGGAGATGCTTGATTACTCGGGAGTTGAGATGGATGCAAGAGCCTGGTTCGGCTCTGTGCTTCTGCTCTCCCTCCTCTTTGGAGTTGCAACGCTGCTTTTTGCATGGGTGATTCTTGAGGTAACCGCCCTTGCAACGCTGCTGCTCGTTGGGTTAGGGGCATTTGCCTTCACCCTCCTCACCCTCTACCTTGTTCTTCACTTCAGAGTTGAAGACAGAAGGAAGAGAATTGAGAATGTGCTTCCTGATGCATTGCAACTCATTGCAGCGAACATACGGGCTGGCTTAACACCTCTTGCTGCGCTGAGAACTGCTGCGCGCTCGGAGTTCGGTCCTTTGGAGGAAGAGGTGAGGTACGTCACCGCCAAGTCACTTGGGATAGAATCATTCACAGATGCGCTGAAAGAAATGTCAAAGAGAATAAAATCAGAAGTTTTGGAGAGAACAGTTGCGCTTTTCGTTGTTAGCATGAGGTCAGGGGGCAGTCTTGCTGTGCTTCTTGAGAATGCAGCCGATGACATCTTGGAAAGCCAGGAGTTAAGAAGGCAGCTCATTGCAGGAACAAACATGTATATTGTTTTCATTCTCTTCGCGTTGCTTGTTGGCATGCCAACTCTGCTTTCAATTTCAATTGAGTTTGTTAGCTTGATAAGCTCCCTTCAGGAGAAAAGCGCGCGCACCTCGCTCACCTCGGAAGTTGGGCTGGGAATGGGTACACCCATCTCTGCAGATTTTCTCTACAGCATCTCGCTGTTCACCCTTGTGGTAACTTCAGTTTGCGTCAGCATGCTTATTGGAGTAATACACGATGGAAAGGAGTTGAATGGGTTGAGGTATGCTCCTTACCTTGTTATAATTTCATTATTGGTTTTCCTGCTCATGCATAACTACGTGCTGAAAGCTCTTCTTGTTTCAGTCAAATAATTACTTCTCAGCCAGAATAAGGTTGCGGAACAGCTGTCCGTATATTGTAACTTGAACTGGGAGAATTGCTTTTATGCTTGAAACTCCTTCCTGAACTGTTTTTATAAGTAGATTTGCTCTGGTGCTATTTGAGTAGATTCTGAGTGAATATAAACCAGAGTAATCACCTGCGGTTACATTTAAGCTCCCCCCATCAAGCTTCAAGTGGAATGTGTTGTTCCCCCCCGGGTTTATGTAGCCCGAACTCGCTCCTCCTATGCTGACTGAGTTGTTAAGCGCATCCCTAACGTCAAGTGAGATATATAATGGGTGGGCATCCGCGTATATTTCCTCAGCTGACTTTGCTCTTGAATAGATTGCAACTTCGTCTATTGTTCCATTGAAGTAATAAGCTCCACTTCCGTGCCCTCCTATCGCAAGCGGAAATTCATTTGGAAGGAGGGCTGCTGGTGTTGAGGAGATACCTTTTTCCTCACCGTTAACGTATAATTTGATGGAATTTCCTGAGTAATTGAAAACAGCTGCCACATGAGACCAAGCATCGGGTTGCAGATTAGCTTCTGTTGTTTCAGCGGAATACGTCCCGCCATTTATCCATTCGAAATATAACTCATCATTTTTTAGATATAGCCCGTAATTTTCAGCTGAGGAGTTGCCCTTATGGAGTATTGTCTGGTAGATCGCAGCTGGATTTACTGTGCTTGGCCTCACCCATGCTTCAATTGTGAGCTGGTTAACCATATCCAAGCTGGGTGAATCCTCGCTTGTGATATAATTAGAACCATCAAAAAGAATGGCGCTTCCGTATGCTCCATCCACCCATTCAACAACCGCGGGAGCTGCGGAGCGGGAAAGTGTAAGATTAACGTTATCCGTATAGATCACAACGCTACCGCTGCTGCCAGTATACCCTCTTGCTGCAAATTGGAAGATTTTTGATGTTTGATTTACCACATCCTCTAGACCAGTAGTAAACGTCTTGCACTTAACTGATTCAGAAGTATCTAAGCTTTGGTCATCAACCCAGGAGGCAGAAGTGACATTGTAGTATTGCAACTTTGCAGTTCCAGAACCGGTGTAATACCCTTCAAAACAGTATTTCATTGAGATTATTTCATTTAGATTATAATCAGATAGATCAAATGTAAACCTCTGGAATGTGTACTGATTGCAAGGGGTGTCTGACTCACATCCATTAGCTGAGTTTCCATCACAGTTGTAGAAACCAGAGTTGCAGGTATACGAGCAGCTTCCATATGAGGTGCATGTGCATGTGCCAGCTGGATTACAGCAGGTGGAGTAAGCATGCGTGAACACCGCTATGAAAAACAGCGCAAACAGAACAAACACAAATTTCAACCTCATCTGTTCACCTATTCAGCACAATACGCACACCCCTGGCTGCAGCCGCTTGCGCTTATCGTGCAGGAGTTGCCAGTGTTGGATGCGTTTCCAACAGCTGGGCATGTGTACCCACAATTGGAAGCCACGCAGGCTTCAAAAGTCCAGCACATTATTTCTGAACCTGTGCAGCTGCAGGTTCCAGCTGCCTGGCAAGGTCTTGTGAGTGTGTTGGAATATGAAGCTGATGAACTTTCTCGGATATCATCGCTCTCGTCAATTTTTGAGTAGTTCATCTCCGCAGTTGCGAGGAAGGGGTCATCCGCGTATGTTGAGTTGATGTTATACGCCTTGTGGATGCTACTTGGTGTGAGGATGATTGTCTCACTTCCAGTGAAAGTTATCATATTGCTGTTTCCTGAGCTGTCATATGTAAAATTCCCCGTTCCCTCATTGAAATGCCATGCTGCTGAGAGATTGTTGTTTATTGCAATAGGACCCCAGTCCCAGTGAAAAAGATTAGCATCGGCAGCTATCTCCTCAGCTGACTTTGCTCTTGAATAGATTGCAACTTCGTCTATTGTTCCGTTGAAATGATACATCGCAGTTGTGCTCCGCGCGCCTATGAGCAAATCCAAGCTGTTTGCAGCCGGAGTGATTGTTTGATAGGTGGAGTTCTCCAAGACGCCATTTATATAAATCTTCAGTGTCGTCCCATCAGCTGTAAATGCGACATGGTACCATCTGTTGGGTTGCACGATGGTTGTGCTCGTGAGATTCTGGTCACCAGCACCATCTGCGATACTCCCTCGGATCTTATTATCAGCGTCTATCCATATCGCATAATTGCTATCATTATGGTTCGTAGTATTTGCCTTGTTCAACAGCCAGGCAAGTGAGGTCACGTCCGGTTGCCTGAACCAGAGTTCAACTGTAAAGCTTCCAGTTATGTCCAAACTATTGGAATCGTTAACTACCACGTGGTCATGATCAGATGCAACGAACTGCAGCGCAGCCAGAAACCTGCCACCAACACGGCTTGGAGTCCCGTAGAAATTTCCAGTATTGCCATTTCCCGAGCTGTCATAAACGGTTGTTCCACTTTCCTCATCAAAATGCCACAATGCTCTTGTTGAATTATCAACTTTTGGTTGCCCTCCACCTAAAGTAGCATTAGCACAGTTTCCACCCGCGCATGTGCGGTTCAGCTTCATAGCGATGGAATAACTTCTGACAAGGTTAGAACCATTCACCACAAGCTCATTCTTGCTCAAGTTATTGTATTTATACTGCATATTCAAAGATGAGTCCGAGTTTACGAAAAGAATGGATGGTGAGCTCTCAAAACTGCTCGTATTTATGAAAAGTGTTGAAAGGTTGGTGGCTGGGTTAAGCAGGTTCGTTTGATTTGAATAAGTTCCATTCATAAAACTTTTGTACTCCGCAAGTGAGCCGATAGGGTTTGCGTAGAGAGCCGGTAAAACATCTGAAATATTAAGGATTGTGTGAGTTGAGTTACTCTCAATATTTAAAGAAAGCTCAAGGAAGTTAAGCAGATCTGTTTTCACATCATCCAAAACGTATATAATTCTAGTGGTGTTCTTTGTTTGAGCAATGCTGAGCTCATTCATCTGAATCATTCTCAGGTAGAAAACTGAAAGTAGCAGGAATGTTGTGAAGAGGAGAACGAAAATAACTGTGAAGAGGAATGCTTTTCTCATTTATAACACGTCTCCATTTTAGCTATATATTTTGAAAGTGTTCCATTACTTTCTGGAAGCACAAAGCTTCTCACCACTACGGAGCGACTTCCTGTGCAGTTGCAGTCTGCTCGCATTGTAGTTAGAATTGGAGTATTCATGGGGGAGTAAACAGTGATCATCGGGCAGATTGTTGCTGAAATGTTGTTCAGCACATCCTGTATTTCAGATGTACGGGAGTAACGCACCGAATTCTGAAGAGTTCCATTCTTCTCAAAAGAAGTGAGTATGTCCGAGGAAATATCTCGGAGAGCAGTTTCTCTCACCCCGGCGTATTGGAACTTCACAAGCAGCGAATAAGTTAGAAGGAAGAGTAAAGAGCATAGTATCAAAGCAAGAATCGCATCCAATGTGAATATAAATGCTTTATTCAATCCAAACACCCAAACGAAGTTTAACTAATGAATTATTGAGCAGTGCATACCTCTCAACCAATGCAGTTGTATTCATCGTAGAATAACTTGCATTCCCATAGCTCGCAGAGGGGGAGCGGGTTGTATTGTATAAAACTGAACCATCAAGCGAGTAAACTGTGAAGTTGAACTCGTAACTCTCTCTCTCCAACCCAATAAACCTCTTTATGGTTGTGTAGTTATCACCGTTTGATAGATCAACAAATTTTTCAAGCTTTTCCGAATCAATTACGTTTCTTTCACTAACCAAACCTATGCTCCACACCGTATTATCGTTTATAATCCCCAGTTTATTCCAGTTTGATGGGTTTCCACTTGTTTCAAGCAACTGACTCAGTGCATTTGAGGCTGCTTCATCAATAAGAGTTCTATCGTTACTGGTTGATATGGAATGAAGAACCCTATCCCTTAATACAAACCACATTGAAAGGAGGAAGAGCGCGAGGATTATTGCAAAAATAATGTCCTGACTGAACAGCTGGGCTTTTCTCATGTGTTAATATTTGTGATGAGAATATTAAAATGTAGCTTAGAGAGGACAGCCGCCAGGACATGCGCCAAATATGCATATATATCCAATACTGGGGCAGTTGCAACAGTGCGTGGGTGCGGGGCATCCGCAGTCTGCTGCACAGTTGTTACAGTCCTCCCCAGAGGTGCAAACCCCATCTCCGCAGTAGCAGCTGCAATCTGCTGCACAGTTCTGGCAGTTCTCACCGCTTGTGCAGACTCCATCACCGCACACATTTATTATAGATATGTTAACCTTCCCGTTTAAATTTATCAAACGCAAGGTTGTTAAGCCAGAACCAGCAGTTTTAGGAATATCAAGCTCTGTTACATTGCTCGTCAGCAGTGGAACAGCAATGCTTCTGTTCTGGGTTGAAATGGGCCAGAAAACATCAACTCTCCTGCCCGATGCCTTTATGCTCATATGATAGGTATCTCCAGTATCCAAAGTTTCCGGGATAGTTACAACCATGCTTGTTTCATTTGCTTTTCCAACTTCATTTATCGCTCTAGCTACGATACTTGCAATTCTCATAGCACTCGCTCTGCTTTCGAGTATTCCGGCAGAGTCAGTTTCGATATAGTAAAGCTGAAATAACTCAAAGAATATGATGAATGCGAATACTCCTATAATGAGAAAATCAACACTTATCTGCATTCTGCGCATAAGATGATTGTGTGCAAGTGTGTATTAAAATATATTCACGCAGTTGCTATACCGGGCAGCAAACAGAATATTTACATGAAGTGAGTGGAAGGCAGACGAACCAATCTGGTTCCCCGCAGATATCACCACAGTTGCAGCACACTCTACCGCTTGAGCACCCGCAGTCTGCTGCACAGTTGTTACAGTCCTCTCCACTTGTGCAAACCCCATCTCCGCAGTAGCAGCTGCAATCTGCTGCACAGTTCTGGCAGTTCTCTCCGCTTGTGCAGTATCCATCACCACATACAGAACGAACATAGAAATTCTTTCCAGCAGTTACTCCGGAGCTTTCAGTCACCTTCAGCAACCAGTTTCCAACTGTGGAAGTTGTATTGAGCAGATAACTGCCAAGATAAACACCTGTTCCATTATTTGGGTATAAAGCAACCTGAGTTAGAACAGTTATCATACTTGGGTTTATCACTTGAAGTGAGAAGGAAGAATCAATGAGTTTTGAATTTACATCATACAAACTCACTTTATAAAAAACTGCACCGCAGTTTGGATAGCTGTTTGCGCTCACATTTATCTTTGGCGGTATTGTTGTTACGGTAACCTGCTGAGTAGCGCTGTATGTGGAATAAGTTGAGTTATAAACTTTGCAGCGCACCCAGTAAGTTCCTGCCTGGGCACCAGTTACGTTGATTGCATATGCGGTTGCATTTCTAACATTAACAACTGGGTTTGTTTCAGTTGTAGTTAAACCACCAGAAGTAGTTATCTCCGTCCAACCAGAAGTTGTTGAGTTAAATTGAAATGACATATTTATTCCGGTGGAGGCGTTGCCAGTAAGTGCAGTGCAGTTTAGCACGAATGAATTGCCAACAACCACGTTGGGGTCGCTTGTCGGTGTATTTAGTATTGGAGGAGAAACATTTCTATTCCAATAAAGGAAGCTTGTGTTTGTGAAGTTGAAGCTGTATTTATAGTTACCACATACATCATGATCAACTTCATAGACAAGTATTTTGACAGTGCAGTTCCTTGGAGAACATCCAGCAGAGGAAGCAGTAAAAGTGCACCATGAAATATTGCCTGTTACAACGCTGTTACCAGTGCACAGAATAGTATCAGTGGGTGAGGTGGCTGTTGACTTGTAAACCTTTATTGTCAGATTTCCAGTTACTGGTGCTCTGTCTGATACATTGGCGCTTACATTAATTGTTGTTTCTGGATCTGCTCCTGTTGAAGGAGATGCATTTGCATTGGCAGCATTATTTGGCGGGCTGTCAAGTTTGCTGAAATTCCACCCTGTTGCAGTGCAGTAAACCCCAGAGTAACAGCCTGCTCCTCCCCACGAAGTATTCACACAGTATCCGTTTCCCATACCTAACCACGCGCATAAACCACTTGTGCAGGTGCAGTTGCCCCCAACTATATTTGTAGCGTAGCCAGTCGCCCCAGTTGAGGAGCAACCTACGCCATAGCAACAGTAATCCTGGTTGCCGCTCTGACAGGCAGCATTATTATACCCATAGCAGTAAGAAGAAGGGGAGGTGCATTTTGTAGTTGCGCTGCTGTTCACCCCTGCATTGCAGTACATACATGTACTTCCACTCCAGTAATAAAAATTATCACTTGCTCCATCATCCCCACAGCAGTAGTAATTTGAGCCGCCAGTAACACCTGGGTACCACTTTCCTCCGTAACCCAAGCAGTCCGCCTGAACGCTATCCCTGTTTATTGTGTAAAGTGTCCAAGAAACGGATTCATTAACGGAGTTATTGCACTGCGGGTCTGACGTGCAGGTTAGGTTACCTGTGCAGTCGTTAGCTATCTGTCCTGTTGGAGGAGATGCTGTGTCGATAGGTGTTTGGGGGTCAACCGTTCCGTTTGTGGTAATTATGCCGACTCCCTGGTTTTCATAGCCAGTGTGGTAGAAAGTTACATTTGCAATCCAGTTTCCGTCAAGAGAATAGTTTTTTGCAAAAGTATAGGTGCAGCTCACATTGGTTCTGTTTATCAAATTCGCGGATGTTGTGTTAACGCCACACACAGTTGGGCTGTCAAAGCTCACCCCAGTAGTATACCCTTGGAAAACACACGTCATCTGCGCATTGCTGACAACCGCAACCCCATTGGGATCTTTTATTGTAATTGTCGCATTTGTTGTCAGCGCAACTGTAAAAACAGGAAGCAGAAGAACAAATATTGATATTTTTCTCATCATCAGAGCATTATTCACGAATTTTGTATATATTGCTTTTGGTGAACGGGTGAAACTCCTCCGTGCCAACCCTGAAAGCATAAGTCTTCCATACACCCGGACATTTCTCCCTCATAACACATTTCCCGCATGGTTTGAATGTAACTCTCCTCTCCTCAACAGTCCTCCCAGCGATATTTTTCCAATATTTTTTATCAATTAAACAGAATGGGGTGTGGTATAAACTAATTTCAAAGTCATTTCTCTTGAGCAACTCGCACGCTTCCTCCAAATATTGTTTGACTTCGCTCATCCTCACGACAAGCTTCACTCTGTTTTTATTTGCGTTCCCGATTATGTCTATTGGGAAGAGCACAACCCTGCGAGCTCCTTTCAACTCATTTGATATGAACTCAGCAATTGCAGGGAGTTTTTTGTAGTTTAGTTTATGTATTACAATCCGTATCTCAACATCCGCTCCATGTTTGATGAGGTTTTTTATTCCCTGGACAGTCTGATTGAAGCTTCCTTCAACCTGCGTAATTAAATCGTGCAATTCGGCTGTAGGAGCGTGCAATGGAATTGCAACCAAGTTGCATTTTGACTGAACAAATCTTTCTGCAAACTCTTTGTAGTAAAACATCCTTCCGTTGCTAAGCACCATTAGCTGAGAGTCTGGTTTTGTAGTTTTAATAAAATTAATTATCTCAAAGAAGTCCTTTCTTATTGTTGGCTCTCCTCCTGTTAGCACTATTTTGCGTTCACTGCTTCCAATCACCATAGCCTTAATTTCTTCCGTGCTCAAATCCCATTTTTTGGGAGGTGGCATTATATTTGTGCACATAACACAGCAGTTATTGCAGGTAACCCCAACAGGTATTTCAAGCACCATTCCATCACTTTCTAACCCATTTTATTTCAAGCTTACACGCGCCAGTAGGGCAAAGCTCATGACAGCAGTAGCACATAATGCATTTCTTCCTATCAAACACTGGATAGGGAAACATCTTGATCGCACTTACTGGGCAGTTATCAGCACACGTCCCACATTTTATACATTTGGACTTGTCAACTTCTGGCAGCATAACAAATGACTTACCAAACCCCTCAATTTTTCTATATTTATTGTCAAAAAGTGGGTGAAGTTTAAAATTCGTCACTCTTTTAACTCTGCTTCCAACAACCTTCACCCTTTCTAAATTTCCAACCCCTACTCCTCGCTCTTCTGCGTATTTTATTGTGGGAATTGCAAGTGGGTTGTAACCGATGATGCTTGCAGCAACTGCATCAACCGCTACCCCATCCTCCCCAGCAATTATTACACTTAACTTCCTTGGGTTTCCAAATGAAGGACCCTGCTCCCCCTCCATTGCAACAACAGCATCCATTATAGTAAGATGCGGTTTGATAAATGAATATACATCAACCAAACCTTGGCTGAACTGCTCTCTTTTTGAGAATGTTTTATGAAGATACTTTCTTTCAGCAGGGTGAATAAACCCAAAGCAGTTCTTCACGGCGCCCGTCATAAAAGTTAAACCATGTGTTTTCAGTTTCGGCATGTTAACCACAAAGTCCGCCTGAAAAAGCGCACTTGCAAAATCTGTTTTTTCAAGAACTTTTGAGTTTGGTATTCCCTGTTGAACAAATGGTTCCTCCTGAAAATTTCTGAATTCAACTCCTGTTTCCCTCACAACATCCCCAATTCCAGATATCTCCAAGCACTTCCTTGTTATTCCCTCCCCTCCTCCTGCTGAGCACTCCCCAACCCAAACCTCGCTTCCAGCTTCCTGTGTAATTTCAATAACTGCTCTCACAAAAAGCGGGTGGGTGTTGCTTGCCTTCTCCGCTGGCAATGGATCTGAGATATTCGGTTTAATCAGCACTTTTTTTCCTTTTTTAAAAAACTTCTTCACTCCCCCAAGAAGGCGCAATGAGTTGTTTATCTGTTTTTTCACTTCCAAATATGAAGGGCATTTCAAAACAGCAACTTTTGTTTTGAATTTCATACGAACCACTTAGCTCACTCCACCACTGGTTTAAGCTCATCTGTTCCATAATGCTCAGCATAGTGCCCCCACAACCCCTCGCAAACTGAGTTGTATTTGCATTTTAAACAACTGCTTGCTTTCACTTTTCCCTGCTCCCTCCTTGATTTGTTCACATCCCCCACATACCTTCCTCCAGGCCCGATTATAATTCTCTGCGGAGCCATATACAACTCAGTGACGTACTTTTCATAACCCTTCATATAGCAGAATGGGATTCCTTCAGCAGTGCACCAAACATTGCTCTTTATGCCAACATCAATAGCTCTATGCACGTATTCTGCAACTTGGGAAACTTTTGGAACAAACTCCTCAAATTTATCTTTAAAGAATGAGTTTATTGTGTATGGGTTGAGGAGTATGAATTCATAAAAATCAACTCCAAGAGCGACAAGCATTTCGGCAAGCTGAGGGAGTTCTTTATAATTCTTTTTCGTTATCACAGTATTGTTTTCAACGATAATCCCCCCAACCTCAACTGTGTTTTTTATTCCCAGAACTGTTTGATTGAAGCTTCCGGGTGAGCGGGTTAAATAATCATGTATTTTTGCTTTGGGTGAATGGAGTGAAAAAAGCAAGTGAGTTAAACCTGCTTCTGAAAGCTTTCTTGCAAATTCCTTGTAATAAAGCATCCTTCCATTTGTTATTATGAAAATTTCCTCAAAACCAAGTTTTTTTGCATATGAAACCAGCTCAATTATGTCTTTCCTTATAGTTGGCTCTCCTCCTGTAAATGTTATTCTTTGAACACCGTTTCTTCTAGCCTCATGAAGCTCTCTTTTTACTTCCACCGTTGTTTTATCTGGCTTGCCCTTATTCGCCATCTCGGAACAGAACCAGCAGTTGTTGTTGCACGTATAACCCAAAAATAAATTCAACTCTTTTTTGATAGGCTTCCTTTCCACCTTTTCCACCCCTCTCTAACGCTTTCAACAATCTCCTCTTGCGATATGAAAACTGGAAAAAGCTCTCCAGTTCCATATATTTCAGCGTATTCCTTCCAAACTCCTGCGCATATATTATTCACAAAACAATGCTCGCACTGCTCTCCCTTTGCTCTGAAATTTTCAATCACAAATCTATGAACATCGTATTTAGTTTCACCGCCAGCAAGATAGAAAACTGGTTCGGAAATTAATCGGTGAACTTCGGAAGAATGAACCTCATAACCCTGCATATAGCACAGAGGCAATCCCTCTACGGAGAAGGGAATTTTCTCTCTTCTGCAGTAATCAAAAAGCTTGTATACGTGGAAATCAATTTCAGAGATTTTTGGCACAACCCATCTGTTGAACTGCGCATTTCCATTAGGCCTTACAAACCCAAAATAGAATGAAAGAGTTGGGAATTTTTTTCTCATAAATTTAACAAACTCGGTTAACTCTTTGTAATTCAGGGAATTTATTACATGGCTGATGCAAACCCTTCCACCAGCATCAATAAGGTTTTTTATTCCTTGGATAGTTTTTTTGAAACTTCCCGGTGCATTTGTGAGTTTTTCCGAAACTTCTTTTTTATGCGAGTGAAGCGAGACAAGCACATCGTCAACGCCTGCATTGATAACTCCTCGTGCCAGCTTTTTATCGGAAAGCAGAACTCCATTTGTCTGAAGCTCTATTCTTTTGAATTTTTTTTGTTTTGCAAATTTTATCAACTCAACCAAATCCTTTCGTAATGTCGGTTCTCCACCCGTAAATGTTATCATATCCGCTCCTGCTTTGGAGAGGAACTCTATTTTTCTCTTCACCTCCTCGTTGCTCAGCTCCCTTTCGTTGTCTAGCGCAACCGTGCAGAAAACACAGTTCTGGTTGCATTTGTTACCAAGACGAATCAAATTTGACGGCATCGTTTCACTTCACGATATTTAATCCAAGTTTCCTCGCACTGCTTCTCCTCTTCATCCTAGTAGGCAGGGGGTATCAACTTTTAGGCGCAATAATCTTCTATGTCACTTCTGAGAGTTGTCTAACTCTCTTTATTTTCCTTCCTGGCACTGGGTTGAATTCCTCCCATCCTCTTCTCTCAGGGTACTCCCTCCAAGGTCCTTCGCATATTAAGTAATATTTACACCTTTTGCATTTATCTGTCTTACACTTGCCCTCAGATACTCTTGTTTCCTCAAACCTTGGGTCGGTAGAGGCAAAATCAATTACCTTTGTTGGTGGTATATATAGCTCAGAAACATACCTCTCATAGCCTTGCATGAAGCAGTATGGAACTGCTTCCGCCATCACCCTTATTCCAGCGTTAATTCCTATCTGCAAAGCTCGTTTTATGTAAGGGGCAGCAAGGCATTTCCGAGGGACGATTTGGTCAAAATACGTGTATGCATTGCCGCCAGCATGCACAAACGCCATCTGAAACTGGTCAACGTCAAGCTGAACAAGAAGGGTTGCGAGTTCTGGAAGATGGCGGTAGTTTGGTTTGGTCACAACAGAGTTTGTTATAACGCGCTGGTTCAGCTCCTTCAGGTTTTTAATTCCCTGAACTGTTTGATTGAAGCTTCCTGGCGAGCGCGTTAGGTAATCGTGTAATTCGGCTATGTGGCCGTGAATCGCTGGCGAAAATTCATTTGCACCTGCTTTGATAAGGCGCTCGCAAAAGTCTTTGTAATAAAGCATCCTGCCATTTGTTTGAATTTGAATTAACTCATAACCCAAATCATGTGCATATGAAACCAGCTCAATTATGTCTTTCCTTATAGTTGGCTCTCCTCCTGTGAAAACAACTTGGTTTATTCCTTCGTCAACAGTTTCTCGAAGCTCTTTTTTTATCTGGCTACTGCTTTTATCACCAAGGGTTTTTTTGTTACCCTGCACGCAGAAACGGCAGTTGTTGTTGCATGAGAAACCAACTTTCAAATCCAATCTTTCTGCCATAACAGCACCATTGAATCGCAAATATGTGCTCGTCAGCAAAGCCCATTGCACTTCTTCCTCATCCGGTATATGCATTCTTGGCAATGGGTTGGGACAACTCTCTTATTAAATTTCTCAAAATAAGCATATAATTGTTTTCTATTAATCACTTCATTGAGAGGTACTCTCACTCTTGCGTTGCATAGGCGGTATGAACTTCCGTAAAGCACGAAAAGTTCAAGGCAGTCCTCGCAATTCCTCGGAAGTTTGAATTCCTTTACAATAGTCTCATAATCTTGGTTGAATAAGCATCTGGGAAGGGGCTTGATGACCTTGAAATATATATAATTTGATTTAAGCGTCTGCAAGAAACTTAGAATCTTTTCTCCAAACTTTGTATCCAAATCCTTTTCACCTAGTTTGAATGAGAGAAGTACCAAACCAGGTTTTGTAAAAATAATCTTCCTGGCGAGAGAATCTACATCTGTTTTTGAACTTATGGTTTGTATGTTGGCTTCAAATTCGTCTGATAGACCGGAGTAAAAAAGCTTTCCATTCCTGCTCTTTAAAAGAGGCTTAAGCTTTACCAGATCCTTCTGCGCCCGATATAGAAAAAGCTCTCTCATAATTTTCTTCTGCTCATTACAGAATTTCTTATGGGGAGAGAAAATATCCCTACCATAGATAAGACATGCTGAAATTGGGCACCCTCCAGAGCAATTCCATTTCAAAAAGCAGTTATTGCAAGTAGGTATGTTGTGAACTAGTCTTTTATTTAACAGATCTGATTTCTCTTTATAAATTTCTACATTGACTTTTATGCTACCGTAAAGCAACTCCTTGAAAGGTGAATCAGCTGAATTCACCGCAAGGCAGGGACTAAGAAAATTATCTGGTGTCACAAAAAAGGATTCTGCAAGTAGGCATGGTTTATTTCCGCATGTTTCAGCAACAGTACGGGTGGAAAGCGGCATCTCGTAGAAATCTGCTAACTCCAATGCTTTCAAAAAGTTTGCTGAAAATGAGTGGGAAGTTGGTGCGGTTGAGTAGGGCAGGTTACAGTTTACACACCTGCCCATTTTTTTGACTGGTATGAAGGAAAATTCTTTTATACCGAGCTTATGGAAATATTCAACTATCTCCGCCTGCCTGGCGACTGAGAACTCGGTTATGACGGCCTGCACCTTAATTCCTTTTGAATTCTTAATAAAATAGCGAATATTTCTTTCGAGAATTGGGCTGCTTCTGTCACCATTTGCCAACGGTCTTTGCGTATCTTGTATATCTGGTGGGCCGTCACAGGATATGGAAATTAAATCCATATTCTTCAGCAACCATTCACGCACTTCATTTGAGAAAATGCCATTTGTCTGCAGGTTGAACTTAGTATCACTGCTGAGCTCTCTGGCATATTCCACCACTTTTTTCATCAATTTGAACTCTATTGTCGGCTCTCCACCCCCATGAAATAGTATGAAAGGTGAGTGGAAATTCTCATTCATGAAGTCTATCGCTTTCTTCGCAGTTTCGAAACTCATTGTTTTTTCAATCTCTCCTCCTTTAGCATAGCAATAAGTGCACCTCAAATTGCACTTAGAAGTCAGAAATAAACCCAGCAATCGGAATTTGCCGTCTGCCCTTGGGAAAAGTTGTGAGAAATCAGTATGATGTTCTGCATTCTTTCCAAGTTTCTTATTTTTTACGAGAAAGCGCCTGAACTCATCATCACATACACAAAGTCTTCCAGAAAGTGGTGCGTAGAGTACATAAAGGGAACCTATCTTCCCTATTGAGTATATTTCCTCGTCAACATTAGAATCCTCGTTTTTAAATGGGGTTCCTTTACCAATTTTTATAAAATCGAAGAACATACCAACACCAAATGATTATTAATTGCGGTGTCTTCTAGGGATACAAAACACCAGAAACATCTACGTAAAAAAATATGGCATCCCTACCATTGTTTTTTTTGCAGACGAGAACATTGAATGCGTAATCAGTTAGATTGGGATAAGTGGAATCTAACTGGGCAAATGGAATTGGGGAGGTATTTGTTCCCTTCACAACGGAGTCTATAGCTTCAATTGTATCCATATCGCATTTCAAAAGCATGAAGTTTGACGAATTCTTAACAATCTCTCCATAAATCTTCCCAAGCTGACAATCAAATGTTCGCACCGAACCATTTTCTTCGGTTATTATGTGCGCTCTGAATAATAGTGACTCTTCAGGAGAGCTTGTGCATCCAGCGTTGGCCCATAGTTCCGGTAGATTCATTGGACAGGGCTGAGTTCCACACCTTTCAGTTTCCAAAAAATGTTGATAGTACGGTAGAATTACTAGGTAGGAAAATATGAAAATGAGCAAGATAGCTATTATGTGTTTCGAAGTTATCTTCAGCATATATAAAAATTTTTTTAAATAGTTATTTAAAAATATATCTGCGAGTGAGTTTGTTGAAAAATTAAAGTAGTGGAGAATTTAGATTCTTAGTATGGCGACCAAAAACCTAAATTCTCCGGACTACTGGAGAAGGTATGACTCTTCAGGAATAAATAACCCTCTCCACATCTTCA
>JAVZHX010000003.1:0-111859 GCA_038871515.1 Candidatus Micrarchaeia archaeon | reverse complement strand
CCGCTTTTAGAACGAAATCTATATAAATCTTTTTAGTCATATATCAAATCTAATATGAAAATCTTTGCAAAGGGCTTGCTGAAGCTTTTCATCCTCTGCGAGGCGGAGAAGCCAGTTTCAGGAAAGATGATAAGCGAGAGAATAGAGGATCTCACAATGGGGAGCTGGAAGCCAAGCCCGGGAGCAATCTACCCTCTTCTGAGAAAAATGGAGGAGGAGGAACTTGTAAAGGCAGAGCTTTCTGACAGCGAGGGAAGAAGGGAGATAGTATACACCATAACTGAAAAGGGAAGAAAGCACCTTTCTGAAGGCAGAAAAAGAGTGATGCGCAGAGCAGATGTAACAACAGTTTTTCTTCCGCTGATAACAAAAGTGATGTATAACTTTGATGATGATGAAATAAAGGAGCTCTCCGAGCAGTTCAAAAAATTTGAAAGTTTCAGAGAGAAATTCCTGAAACTGCCTGAAAAAAAGAGGAAGGAGTCTTTCAAAAAGATATGTGATTTTTTTGAGAGAGTTATAGAGGAGTGATTGGATGGATGTGATAAAAGTTGAAAAGCTCAGGAAGACATACTTGATGGGAAAGGTGGAGCTGGAAGTTTTAAAGGGAGTGAATCTTTCGGTAAAAAAAGGGGAGATTCTTTCAATAATGGGCCCTTCTGGAAGTGGGAAGAGCACCCTGCTTCACATAATGGGTTGCCTGGATAAACCAACGAGCGGTAGAGTGTATATTGACGGGGTTGACACTTCAACAATGAGCAATGATGAGCTTGCAGAGATAAGAAGCAAAAAAGTTGGTTTTGTATTTCAGTTTTTCTACTTAATACCAACTTTAACTGCTTTGGAAAACGTTGAGCTTCCCATGATATTTAATGGTTTACCAAAGGAGGAGAGAATTCAAAGAGCAACTGAACTGCTTGAGCTTGTTGGCGTGGGTGAAAGAGCATCTCACAAACCATCCGAGCTGAGCGGAGGGGAGAGGCAAAGAGTTGCAATCGCAAGAGCACTTGCAAACGACCCCAAAATTGTTTTTGCAGATGAGCCAACTGGAAATTTGGATTCAAAATCAGGTGAGGATATAATAAAGCTTCTCACAAAGTTAAATAAGAAGGGTTATACGGTAATTGTTGTGACGCATGATGCTAACATCGCAAAGCATGCGGGAAGAATTGCTTACATACGCGATGGAGTTATTGAAAAAATAGAGGTGGTAAAATGAAAAACAAACTTTTGTTTATTGCACTGCTGGTGGTTGGGTGCGTTTTTGCAGATATTCAGATTACCTCATACTCGGTTCTTCCAACAACTCTGAAGCCAGGGGTTACTGGCTCTGCTTCAATAACAGTTTACAACCCATCCTCAGCAACAGTTAACGGAGTTGTGATATACCAGGGTGGGGAGCAGTTCACCTTCACCTCAAACAGGGTGCAGCTTGGGGATATTGGCCCGCTTGGTTCAACGGTTGTCACAATCCCGTTCGCAATAAAAAACAACGTTGCTCCTGGTGTTTACACCTTGAGGTTGGATGCTTTCTGGACAGAGGGCTCAGAGGCAAAAACAAAGGTTTTTTCAATTCCAATAAGCGTTTCCAACCCGCCAATTTTCAAGCTTGAGTTCTCCTCAATTGGAGAAGTGGCGCCTGGGCAGAGCTTCACTGTGAAGGGGCAGCTGAGGAATGATGGGGGAGATGCGAAGAAGATAACTCTAAGCGTTAACTCAAGCTACTTCTTCTTTGACAGAATCTCCCAACTGCCGATTGGTGATTTGGGAGCAGGAGAAAGCATCCCCATAGAGCTGTCGCTTGTTGCAAGCACATCTGTTCAGCCTGGTTTGCAGTCAATTCCATTAACCGCTACATACAACGACCCACTGGGCGCAACACAGCAGGTAACAATTCTGATAACACCAGTGAATGTTATGAAAAACTACGTTGACTTCGCGATAAACGCTGCAGCTGAGAAAGGGGTGATACCTCCTGGAAGCAAAACAAAGTTCCTTGTGAATCTCACGAATATTGGGAACAGCAATGCGTACTCAGCAAAGGTTTCCATTTCATCAACCTCAACCTACTTCACGTCAATTGGTTCATATGAGAAATACTTTGAGCTTCTTCCACCTCACTCAGAAAAGCAGATTGAGTTTGAGATTGGGGTTAGTGGAAGCGCGCCAGCTGGTTACTACCCAATTACAATAACAGTTAACTACCTGAATATGAATGGGGAGAGCCAAACCCCTGTTCAGAAGCAGGTTGGCGTTGAGGTTGGCGGAGTGCCTCAGGTATCAATAACTCCAAACACCAACCCCTCACCGCTCACTTCAGGCAACCTCTACACACTTTCTCTGCAGTTCTCAAACACCGGTGATATAAACATCAGAGCACTTGAAGCAACTCTTTCAAGCGATTACTTTGAGATACTGGATTCATCGCATAGCTACATTGGAAGTTTGGATGTGGATGATTACACAAGCACCCAATTCAAAATATACTCAAAACCAGGTTTGAAGCCAGGCAGCTATCCAATTAAGGTTCAGATGAGGTTCAAGGATGCGTACAACACAGAGCACACCCAGACAAAAGAGGTGTTGCTTGAAATAGTTTCCCCTGAAACAGCAGCGCTTACCCAGAAGCCTGCTGGAATGAACCCATTCGCGCTTGGAATAATTGTATTGGCTGTTCTGGCAGTTCTATACTTTGCATACAAAAAATACCTCAAAAAGAAAAGGTAAGCAGATGAAACATCTGGATCTGTTGAATTACTCAATCAAAAATCTTGCGAACAGGAAGCTGAGAAGCTATCTAACTATTTTAGGAATTGTGATAGGAATAGCTGCAATAGTCGTTCTCATATCAATTGCGCAGGGAATAAATGACTTCATAATGGGGCAGCTTGGAATGCTGGGGGCTGACTGGGTTACAATCACGCCAGGGGGCATGAGGCAGAGCATAATGGGCTCGTATCTTGCATCAGGCGGCAAGCTCACCACAAATGATGGGGAAGCTTTGAAATCCATCCCGGGTGTTGTTGACGTTATGTATGAGCTTCAGCTGATGAGAGTGCCAATTGAGTATAAGGGAGAAAGTGCGTTTGTAAGCGGAGGAGGCTGGAACCCGCAGATTTTTGAGTTCAGCTCCCTAATTGAGGTTGCGGAAGGAAGACCATATAAAGAAAATGAAAGGCATGTCGTTCTTCTTGGTTACCGAGTTGCAAACAACCTTTTCAAGAAAAAGGTTGAGGTTAACCAAGTTGTCACAATTGGAGGGAAAAACTTCAGAGTTATCGGAATACTTGCGAGGAAGGGAGGGTTTGGGGCAACTATGAGCAGCATGGTTGCCATGCCGATTGAGGATGCGAGGGAGATACTTGGGGCGCAGAAGCTTCCAAATCAGGTTGATGAGATTGCAGTGAGAGTTGCCGAGGGTTACGACCCTGAGGAAGTTGGGGAGCAGATAAAAATAAAATTAAGACAGCTGCATCGCGTTGCAGAGGGGGAAGAGGATTTCACTGTTATGACACCCGAGTCAATTTCCGAAATGGTGAACACGATAACGGGCACGCTGGAGGTTTTTCTTTCAGGTATAGCAGGCATTGCGATACTCGTTGGCGGGATAGGGATTGCAAACACGATGTTTATGGCAGTTATGGAGAGAACAAGGGAGATTGGTATTCTGAAAGCAATAGGCGCAACGGATAGAACAATCATTGAAATTTTCCTTCTTGAAGCTGGAATAATTGGGCTTGCTGGCGGTGCGCTTGGGCTTGTGCTTGCAGCCCTTGCAACCATTGTGCTGAACTACTTTGGAGTTCCAACAAACATAACTCCAGAATTAACTGTTTTTGCTCTTCTCTTCTCCTTGTTTGTTGGCGTAGCTGCTGGTTTCTTCCCAGCAAAAAGAGCAGCAGAGCTTGTGCCTGTAGAAGCGCTGAGGTATGAGTGATCAGTAATTCACCACAAACCTTCCAGCGTAGTTTGTGTTAATAACGCTTCTCACAAAATAGATAACTCCCTCAAACATCTCTCCAAAAATCTCCTCAACTGGACTTCTTCTGCTGAGCCTGCACACGCGTGGTTTGTTTGTTGGCGTCATCCTCCCAAGCCTTGCAGCAAGCTTCAAAGCTTCATTTTCATTTCCAATTTCATCAACCAATCCAACAGATAAAGCCTGTCTTCCGGTGAGTATTCTGCCGTCAAGAATTTCCTCAAATTTTTGTATGTTCAGTCTGCTTCCTCTTCCCTCAATTACCACTTTCTTAAACTCATCAAAAATCTCGTTGATTATCTGCTCCATTATCTGCTTTTCCTTCTCTGTGGCAGCTCTGTATGAACTTCCCATATCCTTGAGCTCACCTGACTTGAATATTGTGTAGTTTATCCCAAGCTTCTCAAACAAACCACTCATATCCTCAAATGTGGCAACAACTCCTATGTTGCCAGTTAAAGCATCTGGCTCGCTGATTATATAGTTCGTTCCAGCCGAAATGTAATATGCGCCAGAGGCAGCAACTTCCCTGAAGTAAGCAACCTTCGGCTTTTTCAAGTCTCTCACAGCTTCGTATATCTCTTTGCTTGCAACAACTGAACCGCCAGGCGAGTTAACCTCAAAGACAACTGCCTTTATCTCGCTTCTGCTTTCCGCTTCCTGTATTTGCTTCACAACGTCTCTTGAGCCAATCGTTGGAGTGCCAAAAAGCCCTCCGCTAGAAGTTTCGGTGCTTATCACTCCATCAATCTCAATCAAGCCAACGCACTCCTGAGGATAGCTTAATACGTATATTGCGTAAACTGCAAGCGCTGTTGCAAGCAGCATCATGCCCAGAACGACAATGAGAAGCACAATCAGCAAAACCTCATTTGCTTTCATACTCAAATAAATATTTTTCTCAACTTATAAACATTGTGGTGCAGATGGAGTTCCTTCAACTTTTACTTTTCATTCTTCCAGCATACGTTGCAAATGCAGCACCAGTTCTTTTTGGAGGTGGTTTGCCAGTTGACTTCGGGAAGAAGTTCATTGACGGTGAGAGAATACTGGGGGACGGCAAGACGTGGAGAGGGCTTCTTGCAGGTTTATCATTCGGCAGCATCACAGGCATACTTGAACAACTGCTCTGCTCCCACTCCGTTCTATCATCAAATCTCTGCCTGAACTTCCTTCCACTTGGGTTCACTCTTTCATTGGGAGCAATGCTGGGAGACATTGTTGGGAGTTTTATAAAAAGAAGGATGAGAATCAGGAGGGGACAACCTTCTTTAATACTGGATCAGCTCACCTTCCTCCTCTTCGCTCTGCTGCTCTCCTTACCAATTCTACCAGATGGTTTTATAACGGTTGAAGCCATCGTATTTCTTGTCATTCTTACATACTTTCTGCATGTGCTTACCAACATTATTGCAAACAAACTTGGCTTGAAAAAAGTTCCTTGGTAGCTAACCGCAACCAGCGCACCCGTCGCAGTTGTTTCCATTCCCTGAAATAAGATTACCTAGAAAGACAACTTTGGAGTTGTAGCAGTAAACACCATACTGAGAATTTCCGCGTATTGTGTTATCCCTCAAAATATCAGAAGATGATTCAAAGTCAATTCCATCAACTCTGCTTCCCTCAATTATATTCTTCTCAAACTCATTTGCATTACTGAGGCTTGCCCGCACACCAACGTTGCTGTTCATAATTTTATTACTGTAAAGTTTGTTTGAGGATGAGTTGTAAGCATCCAACCCGTACTGGGTGCTGTTCTGAACAGTGTTGGATGAAACTAAGTTATTCACGCATGAGCTCACCACAAACCCAACGTTGTTTCTGTCCGCCGTATTCTCGCTTACGTTGTTTCTGTATGAGAAGTGAAGCCAAACCCCCTGAGCGTTCTCGCTGAGCTGATTCTTTGAAATGAAATTTAAATGGGAGGAGTAAAGCCAAACCCCGTAGCTGCTTTTTGAAACAGAGTTTGAGTCTATATTGTTTGAAGTTGAATTCATCAAAGCTATTCCATTGCTGTTGCCAACAAGGGTGTTTCTATAAATTCTATTGCTCTCCGAGTTCTGCAGGAGAATGCTCTGCAGACAGTTCCTCACAGTGTTCTGAGCAACTTCATTCTCGTTTGAATTCATCACGTTAATTCCATTCTTCACATCTTCCAGTTTATTGCTCGCAACTCTGTTTGAATTTGAAGTTTGAAGGAATATTCCGTTGAAGCAGTTATCCAAATTGTTTGAGTCTATTGTGTTATTATTTGAGGATGTAAGTGATACGCAGTATGTTGACTGCCGGGTTATGTTGTTACTTCTCACAGCACTATTATTGCAGTTATAAAGCACAACTCCCTCATTATTCTCGCTGAAGCTGTTCAGCTGTATAGTATTGAAATTTGAATAATTCCCATAAACCCCCCTCTCATTTTTGAAGTTCAAATTCTCCACTATTGAGTTGTTTGATGATTTATACAGAACCACTCCGCTTCCCTGGTTATGCGCAATTGTATTCTTTGAAACCTCCATTCTTACAGAGCCGGCTCCAAGGTAAATACCAATGTAGTTATTCATAATTGCATTCCTCTGTATTCTGCTGTCGGATGCAAGCTCCCCAGCGTAGATTCCATAAACATTATTTGAAATTGTGTTATTCACAACAATGACTCCCCTGCCGTTTACAATCAATCCGTAGAGGCAATCAGTTATTATATTGCCAGAGATATTTGCGTTATCCGCTCCAACATGCAACCCCTTCGTGGTTTCATATACTCTTGAACCAGCATGCGAAAGCTCAGAGTTCTTCATCTCAAACTTCGCATCTCTATAGATGAAGAATATGAAGTTTGCTGAGGAGTTATCGCCGTTCTTTATAACACTCCTATCCACAGCTGTTTCATATCTTCCATCCAAATCAAGCACCCTCATCTCAGCTTCTGGCTGCACCTCAATGCTCAGCTCCCCATCCTTGCTTCCATTCATTATAAGCGTAACATTCCTCAGAGTTAACGAGCCACCTCTTCTAACAATCAGATTGCCGTTCATAACAATTGTCATGTTCTCGCAGACTGTTTTGTAATTTATATTCCATCCCTCTGTTTCAGGGACGCAGGGCAGGTATGCCGGATTGACGATTTCAAACACACCGAAGTAATACAGCACTGCGATTATAATCAGAATAAACCAGATGACAACTGCGTAAGCTGCCAGCAGCTCAGGTGAAAAAAGCTTCCTCTTCGCCATCCAATCTACCGTTAAATAGATTGGTTAAATAGTATTTAATCCTTTTACTCAACCTTCACTATCTTCCCGTATTTACCAGCAGATATCTGAAGGGATCCTCTGAATTCAGAAACCCAACCATTCTCTATTTTTATTTTATCCCCAATTGCAATTCTATCTATATCTTCCCCCCAAAGAGAAAGAGTTATCTCACCGCTTTCATCCTTTATTGTGGCATTTGCAACCCTTGCTTTTCTTCCAAACCTTGTAAGCACATCTCTTGGCTCCTCAATTGCAGTAACCTCCGCAAGCTCAATTGTGACATTCCCAACTCCTGGCTTAAGCTCTGAAATTTTCATCCATTCACCTCTCCCTTGTTTATGGAACTTACTAATTTTTATACGTTACCATTTTCTCAGAGCAGCAGCCATCAAAGGAAGAATTACAGTTGCATCTCCATCAATTGTAACCTGCTTTGCCTTTTCCTTCACCTTTCCCCACGAGATTGCCTCCGTAAGCCTTGCCCCGCTCAAACTGCCGTCAAAAGGAGTTGCAGTTGTTATATAAACCGCATAATCCAACCCACCTTTGAACTGATTCCACCAAATTGTGTGGTGCTTTGAAATTCCACCGCCAACCATCAAAGCGCCTCTTCTTTTGCTGTCAAAAACAATATCGCTCAGCTCCTTCTCATCCTTCAATAAATTCAATTTAAACTTGTTATCCTGCGAAAAAATCACAAGGTTCGTTCCAAAAGCACCATCCAGTATGCCTGGAGAGTAAACTGGAATTCTGCACTTCGCAGCCTGATGGAGAATTGAATTTTTATCCTTCACGCGCATACCAAACTCATACGCAAGCTCCCTCCCACTCCACTCCTCCTTCTTTTTTGTAAGCTCTTTTAGAATTGGAGTCATTTTCCTTTCCAAAAGAATTCCGTAACTGGAATTTGGTATCAGCACGTTGCCAAGCCTGTTCACTCCCATTCTATGCAGTGCTCCATCATCCAGCTCAAAACTGCCGTGAAAATACTCCCCTCCCCATCCCCTCGCCAAATCATGGTCAAAAGTTCCACCGGTTGTTACAATCACATCAAACTCCTTCACAAGCTGCGCAAGAACTCCTCTCAAACCAGTTGCAACAACGCAGGCTGGAAAGGAAAGAAAGTTTGTGCACCCATCATCCTCCAGCATTTTTTTTAATATACCAACTCCCTTTGCAAGGTGTTGCGCTGTGAAACCACCTGCAGAGCCCATCTGCTCAACTAGCTCCGCAACAGACATTCCCTCCTTTAAATTCATATCCATAACTTTACTTCCAAGAAGCTTCATTCACCCATACCTCCCGAGTATCACTTTCTGCATTTCAACTGCTTCCAGTTTCTCAGCAACCTCCAACGCCATGCTCAGCTTTGTCTCGCTCTCAGCAATTATTTCAAAAAGAACATCACCTTCATTCACCTTATCCCCTTCCTTCACGTGTAGAATAACTCCTGCACCTTTGTTTTTAGGTGCTCCAGCAGCTCTCGCAATTTTTGATATGCTTCTGTTATCAACGTGATGAACCCTTCCCTCCCTCTTGCTTCTTATTTCCGTCTTGTAGCTTCCGATTCCAATATCCTCCACTCTTACTCTTGGGTTGCCTCCCTGCGCCTCTATTATCTCCCTCATCTTCTCAAGCGCCTTTCCAGATTTCAGTATCTCGCTTGCAACCGCATAACCCCTCCCCCTCTCAACCTTCCCGCATAGCTCAAGCAGCGCGCCTGCAAGAATAACGGATTTTTCAGCCAAGTCCTGCGGTCCATCCCCCTGCAGTACTCTCAGCACATCCCTTGCTTCAAGAGCAGGCCCTATCCCATTCCCAATTGGACCTCTGCCAACAGTTATATAGCACTCAGTTTTCATCCCCAGCTTCTCACCCAGCTCCAGAAAATCCCTTGCAAGCTCATTTGCAACCCTGCTGTCCTCTATTTTCGCCCCTCTTCCAACAGGTATGTCTATCACAACATACTCCGCGCCAACAGATTTTTTCTTTGCAAGTATGCTTGCCAAAAGCACTCCTTTTGGGTCAAGCCTCATTGAGTGCCTTATCCTTATCAATTTATCATCAGCTGCAGCCAATCCCATTGCCCCTCCCCAAACAACGCACCCATGCGTTTTGAGCACAATCTCCCTCATCTCATCAATTCCAAACGTAACAGGGGCAAGCACCTCCATCGTATCCGCAGTTCCAGCCGGGGAGGTGATTGACCTTGCGGATGTTTTTGGTATATACAAACCAGCAGCAGCTATTATGGGAACGAGTATCATTGTCGTTCTGTTTCCTGCAACCCCTCCAGAGCAGTGCTTATCAACTATAGGTCCAACTCCTAATTCAAGTGTGCTTCCGGATTCAACAATCGCATTCGTTAAATAAACAGTCTCATCATTGCTCAACCCACGTATATACAAAGAAGTCACAAAGGAAGCAAGCTCAGTTTCACTTAACTTATTCTCCATCAGCTCATGTATCACTGTTTTTATCTCCTCCTCATGCAAATCCCCACCATCCATTTTTTTCTTTATAATTTCAACTGAAGCTGGGTTGGCGGTTGGCAGAATTTCAACAGTTTCGCCATACTTCGCACCTATCTCGCATGCGGTGTCTGAGAAAAGCGCAACCTCCCCTTTTTTGACAAGCGTATCGCTCAAATCAACAATTGCAGTGCATCTCTTCCCTCCTTTATTCACAATCACTCTGTCCCCAACAAACACATCCATTTCAGCTGCTTCGCTTTCATTCAAAACAACAACGTTTCTTCCTGTTTCAACGTCAAATATTTTCGTTTTCAGCGTATACCCTTTCTCAACCATACAACCACCTAGTACACAAATCCACCTTTCATTATAACATTCAGAAGGCTTTGGGGAGGTATAACTCCCATCTCAGTTATATACGCAGTCACATACCTTGCTGGTGTGACATCAAAGGCGGGGTTTCTTATTTCAACTCCTTTCAGCTTCTCTGGTTTAACTACCTCATCTGGCTCCCTTTCCTCTATTTTTTCAATTCCACCCCAAAGGGTAAGTGGGTCAAATTTAAATGTTTCGGCAGCAGAGTAGAAGCTCACCCCGTTTTCATGTGCAATCACAGCAATTCCCGCAGTTCCAATTTTATTTATCAAATCACCTCTGCTTGTTATCGCATCTGCTCCAACAATTACCGCATCAACTTCCTTCATGAAGCTGCTTACGGCAGAGTCAACTATAAGAGTTACCTTCAAGCCTGCGCTGCTGAGCTCCCTTGCAGTTATCAAACCCTGAAACTTCGGCCTTGTCTCAGTGCAGATAACCCTCACCCCTCTTTTTATATCATTCACTCTTTTAAGAATTGAAACAACCAAGCTGCTGTGGCAGTGAGTCATTATAACGGAGCAGTTTGAAAGCTCCCTTGCCCCATACTCAGTTATCCTTTCCTCACTTTCTGCAACTTTCTTGAAATACTCCCTCTCCTCCCTCCCAACAATTCTCTTCAACTCATCAACTTCTCCCTTGCTTTTCTTAACTTCCACGAACAAACTCCTCAAAGCATTCCTCAGCATCGGCTCAGTTGGCCTTGCGGATGCAAGCTCATCTGCTGCAACAAGCAACTCATTGATGAACTCCTCCCTTGTTTTTGCTTTTGACTTGCGGGCGAGCATTCCCATCGCTCCCATCGCTGCTTTTGCAATGTTTCTCGCTCCCTGCACCTTCAAATTTTTTATATTCCTTCTCACTCGCTCAACTTCCCTGTGCAAAAAACCACCTGATAATCAATTGCAGAAAATGGTTTAATAGCCTATCTGTGAATTCCCCTCAAGAATTTTTTATACTCATTTATGCTTTTGAAAACTGCAGAAGGAACTTTCTTTCCACAAGTGCTGCACCAGTAAACCCCTGCGATTTCAGATGCGCCAGGCACCCCTCCCTCGCTCAGCGAAGCTGGCTTTATCTTCAAGCTTCCGCATAAAGAACATGCTTTTATCCTTCTCATGCAACCGAAAGGATATAAACCTTTATTAATTAAAACACACGTATAATTCAAAGAGGCGATATTTTGGCTGGCTTGATTGAAAAGGAGTTTCTCTCAAAGGAAGATGAGGAGTTGCTGAAGTTCATAGAGAGTGCAGCCCCTAAAATATGTGTCGTGGGGACAGGGGGGGCAGGGTGCAACACGCTGAACAGAATATTTGAGGTTGGGATTGAGGGAGCTACCACAATTGCGATGAACACAGATGCGCACCACCTTGTAAAAACAAGGGCGGATAGGAAGCTGTTGCTTGGAAGAAACACAACAAAGGGTTTGGGAGCAGGAAGCAATCCATCGGTTGGGGAGGAAGCTGCGAAGGAGAGCAAGGAGGAGATTAGGAAGTTGCTCTCTGCTTCCCAGATGGTTTTCGTAACCTGCGGGCTTGGAGGTGGGACGGGAACTGGAAGCGCTCATATAATCGCAGAGGAGGCAAAAAACCTCGGTGCTCTCACAGTTGCTGTCGTAACCCTTCCATTTCTCTCTGAAGGAAAGGTGAGGAGGCAGAACGCGCTTGAGGGGTTGAACAAGCTGAAGAGACAGGTTGATACCGTGATAGTAATACCGAATGACAAACTTCTTTCCATTGTTCCTGATTTGCCTTTGAACACTGCTTTCAAAGTTGCTGATGAAGTTCTCTCAAGCTCAGTAAAAGGAATTACCGAGCTTGTTACAAAGGTTGGTTTGGTTAACCTTGATTTTGCTGACTTGAGGACAATACTGAAAGATGCCGGATGTGCTGTTATTGGGTTCGGTGAATCCAATGCAAATGTGAAACCGGATGAGAGAGCAGTAACCGCTGTTGAGAACGCGCTGAACAGCCCGCTGCTTGACACTGATATAAAGGAAGCAAATAAAGCGCTAGTTAACGTAACTGGTGGAGCGGATATGACGCTGAGGGAAGCTGAGCTTGTTGTTGAGGAAATTTCAAAGAGAATTCATCCAAACTCCCACATTATTTGGGGAGCTAGAGTTGAGCCAGAGCTGAACAAATCAGTTATGAAAGTGCTTGTCGTTATAGCTGGCGCAACCCTTCCGGATTATGAGAAAGTTGAAGTTAAGGTTGAACCGCCTGAAATAGATTTGGATTCAATAATATAGGTGTGAGCATGTTTAATTTAAATGAGTTCATTCAAAAAGCACTGCGTGTTCTGAGGGTTTGCTATAGACCCACGCAGGAGGATTTTTACACAACGCTGAAAGTAACAGGTTTGGGGATGGTTGCGATAGGAGTGGTTGGCTACGTTATAACTTTAATTTTCCAACTGCTTGAGAGATAGGTGTTTTCGTGATATTTGTTTACAGGGTAACTGCAGGGCAGGAGAAGGTTGTTGCGGATATACTGAGAAATAAGGTTAAGAAGGAGAACCTTCCTCTTTATGCAATTGCACTGCTTGAGGATATGAGGGGCTACCTTGTTGTTGAAGCTGAGGATGAGGTTGCTGCAAGGCAGGCTGCGATGAAAATCCCACATATAAAGGGA
This sequence comes from Candidatus Micrarchaeia archaeon, assembly GCA_038871515.1. GTDB lineage: Archaea > Micrarchaeota > Micrarchaeia > Burarchaeales > Fermentimicrarchaeaceae > JAVZHX01. Next base: position 99,144 of record JAVZHX010000003.1, on the reverse strand, counting down.
GTTCTGTCAAAAAGCATGAAAATTGAGGAGATAGCCCCGTTAATTGAAACAAGGACAACAAAGCTGCAGATAGCAAAAGGAGATATTGTTGAGCTGATAAGCGGCCCATTCAAGGGAGAGAAGGCGAAGATAATTAAAATAGATGAGGCGAAGGATGAGGTGACTGTTGAGCTGCTTGAGGTTGCTGTTCCAATTCCAGTTACTATAAAAATAAACACTGTGAGAATGTATCAAAAAGCAGAGTGAGGTGTTTTAATTGAAAGTGACAGTTCAAGCGCTTGTTGATGGTGGAAAGGCAACGGCAGGACCGCCTCTTGGGCCTGCTCTGGGTCCATTGGGAGTGAATATAGCTAAGATAATTGAGGCAATAAACAACAAAACAAAGGATTTTGCTGGTTTGAAAGTTCCTGTGAAAGTGATTGTTGACAAGGATACGAAGGAGTTTGAAATAGAGGTTGGGACTCCACCGGTGAGCGCGCTTATAAAGAAGGAGCTTGGGGTGGAGAAGGGAGCGAAGGCAAAGGGAGAGGTTGTTGGAAATTTAACTTTGGAGCAGGTTGTGAAAATAGCAAAGATGAAAACAACCCTTGCAAAAGAGCTGAAAGCAGCTGTGAATGAAGTGCTTGGAACCTGCGTGAGCATGGGAGTTACCTGCGAGGGAAAGAACCCAAAGGAAGTGATAAAGGAAGTAAATGAGGGCAAGCACGACAAGTTGTTTTCATAGTTTCTGGGCAATCAGAATCCAGTTCCAATGAGACATGTAATGCGCTCCTTCAAGAAACAAGCTTGAAATCTCGTGCTTTTTCTCAATTATCTTAAAGTTTCTCTCAATAATTTTCGCATACTCCTCAAAATCATTTTTATCAAAAAAATTCAGGGGAACATCGCCGAACATGAGCTGTCTGTCCAAAACTTTTACTGTTTTTGAGTTATCTCTGAAACTTCTGTTCAACTCGTATATATCGCTTGATGTTGAGGGAAAGCCTGCTATCAGAACTCCACCAGGTTTAAGAACTCTTTGTATTTCAGACAGCGCTTCATTTATCTTCTCCCTTTTCATAAAAGAAGCAGTGCCAAAGAAAATAGCTCCGTCAAAGCTTCCGTCCCTGTAAGGGAGTTTTGTTATATCTGCCCTCATCTGCTCTCCCTTCACTCCTCTCTCAAGCTTCTCCTCCTTTATAACCTCATGCGCTTTTCTTGAAATATCAACAGGAGTTACCTCAATTCCTTTCTCAGCAAGCGCGGTTACGTATTTGCCGGTGCCGGCTCCCAGGTCAAGCACTTTTGCTCCTTTTTTAAAATACCTCTCAGCTGCTTCAACAACAGTGTGGTGAGGAGCATCCTTCCCCCTCCTCAACTCGGCAATCTCGTCAAACTTCTCAAGAAGTTGGTGAGGGGAAAGCGCTTCAACTTCTTCCTGGAATGTTTTTTCTTTAAATTTTTTCACGAAAAAATTGCTCATTCTGAGTATAAAAAACAATTGGATGGGAAAGTTATATTAACAAATCAACAATAAACAATTGGTGGATGAATGAGAAAATTGTTTCTACTGCTGCTCATCTCATCAGTTGCAGCGCAGGGAGTTAGGTATGAGAAGTGGTCGTTCAATACTGGCGACTATATTGTTGCATCCCCCATGCTTTATGACGGTATGATTTTAGTTGGCTCGGCAAACGGCATGTTTTACGCGTTGAACTCCACCACCGGAGAACTTATCTGGCAGTTCGGCAAGGTTGGAAAGATACAATCCTCTCCCGCAGTTTCAAAAAACATGGTTTTCTTTGGCTCAAATGACGGAAACCTTTATGCACTCTGGCTGAATGGAACGCTTGCATGGAAGTTTCAAACAAAAGACAAAATTCTCTCCTCCCCAGCAGTCTCAGAAAAAATGGTTTTCTTCAGCTCAAACCAAACTTTTTATGCACTCTGGCTGAATGGAACGCTTGCATGGAAGTTTCAAACAAAAGACAAAATTCTTTCATCACCGGCAGTTGCATACGATGTTGTTTACTTTGGTTCAAGTGATGGAAATTTCTATGCGCTTGAAGCAATAAACGGAAGGCTTATGTGGAATTACTCAGGTTATCTTCCTTTCTCCTCCTCACCGCTTGCACACAACTGGATTGTTTATGCTGGTTCAGATGAGGGGAAGCTGTATGCATTCCACGCGTTCAACGGCACTGTTCTCTGGAGCAGAAAATTTCCTGGGAAAATTCAATCTGCCTTCTCAATTTCAAAAGATAACCTGCTTTTCTTCCCGTGTAAGGATGGAAACATCTACGCGGTTTATGCAGGTGATGGGAGTAGTGTTTGGAATATTTCAACAGGAACAGAGGCGCAGTCAAACGTTTATTACAGCAGTGAAACAGGTATGGTGTATTTCGGGACAACGGACAGCAATATTTACGGAGTGAAGCCAGATGGAGTGATTGACTGGAAATATCAAACAGGTAACTGGGTTATTGCAACTCCGGTTTTGAAGGATGGGTTGCTTTACGTTGGTTCATACGATGGGAGGGTTTATGCGGTTTCAACAACACTCAGCCAATTCCCATCTCACTCAATAAACGTCACAGGCAGTCCGGTTGTTATTAACGGCAACTCATCTGCTGATTACGGAGTTGGTTATGTCCAGGTGAGAGTGGAGGGAGGGGAGTGGTTGAATGCAACCGGAAAGGAGAGGTGGAGCTTCACGTGGGATACCTCATCAGTGGAGGATGGGGATTACATTGTGGAGGCGAGAACGATTGATGCGAAAGGAAACGTCGAACTTCCTCCCTACTCGCGTTTGCTTGTTCACTTCACAAAGAAGCCTGTTCTGAAGCAACTTGTTGTTTCATTTTCAGAAACAGTTGTTGCCGGCTCCTCATTGAAGTTTGAGGTGAAGGACAGCGAAGGAAACCCAGTTCCATACCCAGAAGTTATGATATTTGGGAAGAAGTATGTTGGAAATGAGAGGGGAGTTGTTGAGAAGGATGAGAGAGGCAATCCAATAAAAGCAGAAAAGGAAGGGGAGTTCACTTTCAATGTCAGCAAGGAGGGGTATGAGACGAAAGAATTGAAAATAAAGGTTGTGAAAGTTTTTGATGTTCTTCCCTATGCAGCCGGTGGTTTAATTCTACTGGTAGTTCTGCTTGTAGGAGGTTATATGCTTCTCAAAAAGTTCAGAAGAAAGCAATAGCTTTATATTCTTTATCTGCCATAAATTTTCCACTCCTTTTCCCGCTTGACTGCTTTGAGCAGGAGGGGTGAAATGGAAAGAGAGAAAATACTGAAAGCAGTTAACGCTGCTTTGCAAGAGAAAGGAAAAAGAAAGTTCACGCAGAGCGTTGAGCTTGCAATTAATTTTAAGGATATTGACTTCAACAAGCAGGAGAACAGGCTCAACCTTGAGGTAGTGCTCCCCAGAGGGAAGGGGAGGGAGCAGAAGGTTGCTGTTTTTGCAGATGGACAGCTTGCGCTTGATGCGAAAAAGCTTGGTTTGACAGTTATAACTGGTGATGAGATACCAAAGCTTGCTGAGGATAAGGTGAAGCTGAAGCAGATGCTGGATTACGAGTTTATCGCCCAGCCGAATCTGATGGCATTGGTCGGAAAGCACCTGGGTCAGGTGCTTGGTGTTAAAGGAAAGCTTCCAAAGCCATTGCTCGGGATGAAGCTTGAGGAAGCTGTTGAAAGAGCAAAGAAAATTGTTAGAATAAAAAGCAAAGGAAAATACCTTCCTGTTGTTCATTGTTTAGTTGGAACTGAGAATATGTCTGCGGAGGAGCTTGCCGATAATATTGAGGCAGTTCTCAATGCAGTGGAAGCAAAAACAGGTGAGCAGAAGATAAAATCGGTTTATGTTAAGCTGACAATGGGAAAGCCGTGCAGAGTTGGTGAATGAGATGAAGGAGGAAACTCTGAAAAAGAAGCAGGAGTTCGTCTCTCAGCTAGCTGAAAGAATAAAAAAGTATAAAGTTGTTGCAGTTGCGGATTTGCGTAATTACCCGGATAGGTATTTGCAGGCAGTGAGGAAAAAGCTGAGGAATGAAGCAGAAATAATTGTTGCGAAAAACTCTTTGATGAAAAGGGCGCTTGAGCAGGCTGGGAGAGGGAAGCTGGCGGATATGATGACTGGGCCGACTGCGCTTGTGCTGACAAACATGAACCCATTCCAGCTTTACAGAATTGTTAAGCAGAGCAAGGGAAAAGCAGCCGCAAAGCCAGGGCAGATTGCACCGTATGACATAGTTGTTCCAGCAGGGGAAACAAACCTTCCGCCAGGGCCTGTTCTATCAGAGTTGAAGCAAGGAGGAGTTAACGCTCAGATAAAGGGAGGGAAGGTTGTGATTGCAACCGACTCTGTTGTTGCAAAAGCAGGGCAGAAAATAACTGATGCAGCTGCAAAAGCACTTCAGAAGCTTGGGGTGGAGCCTTTTGAGGTGATGTTCAACGTTCTTGCAGCATGGGAAGAGGGTTTGATTTATAAAAAGGATGTGCTTGATGTTGATGAGAAGAAACTTCTGGATGAGTTCAGAAGGGCTGCTTCAGAAGCATTTAATCTTTCATTCAATGTTGTTTACCCAACTCAGCAGAACATAAAGTTGTTGCTGCAGAAAGCGCATATGAATTCAAAGAACCTTGCGCTGAACGCGAATGTTTATGAGAAGGATGTGATTGATTTGATGCTCGCCAAAGCAAGCGCTCAGGCGAGTGCTTTGAAAGCAAAAGTTGGTGCTTAAAGGAGGTAGTTCTATGGAGTACGTATACGCGGCACTGCTGTTGCATTCTGCAAAGCAGCCGATAAATGAGGAGAATGTAGCAAAGGTTGTTGGAGCATCTGGGATGCAGGTTGACCAAGCAAAAGTGAAAGCGCTTGTTTCAGCGTTGCAGGGAGTTAACATAGATGAGGCAATTAAACAGGCAGCTCTCCCAGTTGCGGCTGCACCAGCTCAGGCAGCAGCGCCGGAAGCAAAGAAGGAAGAGAAGAAAGAGGAGAAGAAACCATCGGCAGAGGAAGCTGCGGCAGGACTTTCAGCCCTTTTCGGTTAGTTTTAAAGGGTTGGGAGGTGCCAGCAAATTTCCTTAGCCGGCAGCTCCCAGAAGGGCGATCAGCCCTGGTTCAGCCACTCCTCCCCTCCACCGGTATTGATGCCTAGCCAACGTGAAGGACAAGCCTGTCGCCCATCCTCTTTATCACGGTGGAAGCATTACCCACTCTGAATTTTTCAGCAAGCGCCTCAACCTCTGCAAGGGTTAGTTGCGCGATGTCAATCTTCATTTCAACCACCTCTTTTACGCTAAGCAAGTGGTTTTGAGGGGTATTTAAATAGGCGGAAGGGGGGTAACTTTCCAGTGAAAGTGATTATTCAAGCTTTCTTTTCTTAAGCTCCTCCTGCAACTCGGAAAGTTTCTTTGCCTTCTCAGGATCCATTTTCTCAAGCGTTTCCCTCATTCTACCTAACTGCTCGTGCAGAATCTCGCTGTCCGGCTTCACTCCTTTCTCCTTAAGGATTGGCATAAGTTTTTTCACTTCCTCCTGCACATCAAGTTGCTTGCTTCTATCAGTAAGCTGCATATCCCTTACTATATCAAATACGACATCTCTCTCCTTCTGTTTTTTTATTATATCATCCAAAGCCCAAGCCATATAATCACGTATAATTTGTGTATTATACATCTTATAAATACTATACTCTCAGCTCATCCACAAGCTCCCTCACTCTCCTTTCAATCTCATCCCTTACCTCCCTGAACTTCTCAACTGATTTTCCAGCTGGGTCCTCCAGCTTCCAATCAACTGTTTTTTCAGGTGAAACAGCAACGCATCCCTCAGTGCACCCCATTGTAACTATCCTTTCAGCTCTCTCAATCATTTCAAAAGTGAGCTTTTTCGGTTTCTGGTTTGATATGTCAATTCCCTTTTCTTTCATCACTTCCACTGCAAGCGGCTTTACCGATTCAGCTGGTTTTGTGCCAGCGCTTATTCCTTTGTATTCTGGGTTTCTATTATGGAAGTTGAAGAAACCCTCTGCCATCTGGCTTCTTGCCGAGTTCTCGGTGCAGAGGAATAAAATGTATCTCATCGTTCACTTCCTTGGAGTTTTCTCGGCAAAATACTCCTCGCTTTTTCTTCTAACAATTGGCGCGATGAAATACGCAAGCACTGCTGGGAGGAGGAAGAGCACAACTGCAATCAGCCATCTTAAATTTGGCTCGGGGCTTTTCAGGAAGTTATCCAACCCTATGAAAAGCTGAACGATTGAGAAGATTGCGTATGTTGCGCCGAAAAGGAAGAGCAGCGGTGAAAGTATGTGCTGTCCCGTGGTTGGCCTGAAAAGAAGGCTTACTGCTATCGCAAGGAAAACGCCAATAGCGCCAAGCACAACTGAGCCGATAAGGCTGAGAAACAGCTCCTCAACTCCACCCCCAATGTTAACGTAGTGAATTATTGTTCCTGCGTATGCAACAACTGAAATCACCACACAGGACAGCGCCAGCGCAATGCCTGGCGCGTACAGGTTCTCTTTCGTCAGCTCCTGCTTCCTCAGTATGGATTCCTCAGTCCATATGAAGAAATACGCAAGCCCACCGAAAATCAACAGCTCAACCAAATCCATTACGCTTATGCGCAGCACACCACACTGAGTTCCGCATATTGTGAAACCAATGAAAAAAATAATTATTATGAATATTGCGAGTATTGTCCCTATTGAGTAAACCCTCACGGTGAAATCCCTCTCAGCAGTTTTTTTCAGTTTCTTGCTCATTGTCAGGAGAAGGTATGCAATCACCGCGTAGAGAATGAATTCCAAAACCCACCCATACGTCTGTCTTATCTCCTTCGGTGTTGCTGAGGGAGAGACAAATGTATCATAGAAACCTGCAACAAAGAAGAATATGCTGGCGAAAATGAAGAAGGATGCGAGTATTGCAAGCAGGGAGGCGTTTGTTATCTTTATTTTTTCAGAGAGGTTTACCTCATGCATTCTCACAAAAAGAAAAGCCCCTGCCATGAAAACTATCACGTAAAGGAAAACGTTTGATTCATTTATCCTTGTGAGCAAACCCTCCCCCTCAACAGGTGCTTTTTTGAAAAATATTTCGTAATTATACGCAAGCAGCACAAGCAACACAACAAGCAGTATTGCAACGCAAACTCTGTCAAAGCGCACAGTCCTTTGGAGAAACTCACGTTTATCATACTCCGCCATCGCACCACCCCTGCTGAAAAGGTTATATCCTTTATGTATATAAAAATGTATTCACTAAAAACTCAGGAGGTGAGAGAATGGGAAAGGCAGTGATTGTAATTGACATGCTTGAGGATTTTGTTTATGGAAAATTGAAATGCGAGAGAGCTTTAAAGATAATTCCTCCTTTGAAGAAGCTGCTTGCAGAGGCGAGAAAGAAGAAAGTTCCAGTAATCTATTCAAATGACGCTCACCTTCCAATTGACAAAGAATTGGATGTATGGGGCCCGCATGGGATGAAGGGAAGCAAGGAAGCTGAGGTGATTAAGGATATAAAGCCTGAGAAAGGAGATTATGTGATTGGGAAGAGAACATACAGCGGTTTCTTTGGGACTGATTTGGATATGCTGCTGAGGGATTTGAAGGTTGACACGGTGATAATAACTGGTTTGCACGCAAATATCTGCGTGAGGCATACCTCTGCGGATGCGTTCTTCAGAGGTTATAAAATAATTATACCGGAGGATGCGGTTGAAGCGTTTACCGAGAAGGATTACAAGGAGGGGTTGGAGTATCTGAAAATGTGCTATAAAGCAGAAGTGAAGAAAGTTGAGGAAGTGATAAAGGAGCTTTAGCTTTTTAAATTTCCAACCACCAATATAACACATGCAGAAAAAACTTGAAAAGTGCCGTTTTTTTGGAGAGGAAGTGATGAGCAAGGAAGTGGAAATTGCCACCTTGGGTACTGGAATTCCTTTTGAACCAAAAAATGTTCATTCCAAAAAGGAATGGAAAAGGGAAGTGTGGGAGAGTAAGAGAAAATGCAGAGATGAGAAGGGACAGATGATGCCTGCTGTGAGGGTAGAAATTACCTACTTCGCTGGCAACTTCAACAGGGCAACTGTTTCAGAGATAAAAGGAGGGAAGCTTTTCACCACCAGCTTTAACTCCTCCCTCAATCCAATAAATATCTCCGACAGGAAAGTAGCGGATGAGCACTTAAGGAACCTGCTAGGCTTGTTGAATCCTGTAAAAAGTGAGACGGAAAAGAATGCTTGGCAGTTCTTCAGATACGTAATTGGTGAAGAGCAATATTCTACAAAAATCCAGGATAACTGGTCCATACGTATTCCCATAGGAATATCCCGTCTTATGGGGTTGGAAGTAGGAGGATCATGCAAGCTTTGTTGGGAGGGAGAGTATCTGATACTGACTCCGCTCAAAGAGACAGAAATGCCGGCTAAAATCTATCTCAGCAGTACTTCAGAGGATAATATTCGAATAGGTAAAGTTTCATTTACTATCGTAGTCCCTGAAAGTATGTTGCTTGCCGCCGGATTGAAAGTTGGCGAGTATGGAGCGTGGAGTGAGGAGAGTGGTTTATTTCGCCTCACAAAGGCTGAAAAGGATACACCGTACGCAAGGAAACTTCAGCGACTTAGCAGTAACAGCGCAAGTATCACCATCCCTCACGAAATAGCTGAGAAAGCGCATATCAGACCAGGGCAATACGGGTTCTGGACATTTCTAGATGATGGAATCAATAAATCACTCTGGCTAGAGGTGAGAGAAAAGCGTGATGTCGCAAAAATCACAAAAGTTGAGAGAGATTATGGGCCTTTCTTTGAAATTAATATACCCAAAAGTATGAGGGAAAAGTTTGAGAAAGGCGATACGGTTCTTCTTCAAGTACGGGAAGGAAGATTATACATAAAAAAGGAAAATTCAAGCATTTGAATACTTTCTTTTCATCTCTTCCACAAGCTTCTGAAGTTTTTTGCTGAGCAGAACAGGGTAGGGAGGAGCTTTGCTTAACTTTCTGTATTTTTCAGGTAATTTTGAAATATTTTTTCTGCAGTTCTCCCTTATTTCGTTCAGCTTGGGAAGTTTCTTTGTAACTTTTCCTTTTTCCATGAATTTCACAAGCAATTTCTCACCATTTAACTTCTCCTCCTCCAGTGCAATTACGTCATGTGAATAAAGTTTGTTTCTGTAAAACCTGTAAATTTGTTTCTTTCCTGGGAGGGTTACCTTCCCTGTGCTCAGTTTCATTCTGGGCAACTCATTTCCTCTCTCATCCCTTAACTCAACAAGCTTGTAGTTGCCGTTGACAACTGGGCTGTCGCTTGAGACTCCCATTGCAGTGCCAACTCCAAACATGTCTATTGGCGCTCCTTTTTTAAGGAGTTTCTCAATTTTGTATTCATCCAAGTTTCCGCTTGCAAATATTTTCAAATATTTCAAATTATTCTCATCAAAAATTCCCCTCACTTCCTTGCTCAGTTTAACTAAATCACCGCTGTCCAATCTTACCCCAATCATTCTCTTTTCCTTCCTTTCAAGCTCCTTTGCAACCCTCACCGCATTCCTTGCTCCCTCAATTGTGTCGTATGTGTCTATTAGAAGGAGACACCTATCTGGAAAAACTTCTGCGTAGTTTCTGAATGCATCAATTTCTCTTTCATGCGCCATTATGAAGGAATGAGCAACTGTTCCGTAAATTGGAATTCCGTAAAGCATTCCAGCAAGCACGTTTGAGGTTCCAATGCAACCGCCTATGTAGCTTGCCCTGCTTCCCTTCACACCTGCATCTGCTCCATGAACTCTTCTCAATGCAAAGTCAACAACTCCCCTTCCTCTCGCTGCTTCAACAACTCTTGCTGCTTTTGATGCGATAAGGGTTTGAAAGCCAATTGTGTTCAGAAGATAGGTTTCAACAAGCTGTGCTTCTATGATTGGGGCAGTTACTCTCAGCAGTGGCTCCTTTGGAAAGATAACATTCCCCTCGGGAACTGCCCATACTTCTCCTGTGAATCTCAATTTTCTTAAATACGCAAGAAACTCATCCTTGAAAAGCTTCTGTTCATTTAAGTAGGAGATGCATTCCTCTGTGAAGTGAAAATTCGTTAAATAATCAAGCGCCTGCTCCAAACCAGCTGCAATTAAGTAATTTCTTCTCTGCGGCATTTCTCTTATGAATAAATCAAATGTCGCTTCAACTTCCCTAATTTTCTCAAAGTAAGCTGCGCTCATTGTAAGTTGATATAAATCCGTGAGCAGCGCAATGTTTTCTCTGCTTATGAACATCGGTTCACCTTTCAAGTTAATTTATATTGAAACTTTATAAATACCCTTTCCTCAAATAATTTGGGTGGGAAAATGGGATGGAGGGAGATTATAACTGAGATAATGAGGGAGGATATTGGGTTCAGGGATATTACGACTGCTGCGCTTATTCCTAAAAATCTGGAGCTCAGAGCAGAGGTTGTTGCGATGGAGGAGGGAATCTGTGCGGGAGTTGAGGAGGCTGCCCATCTTTTCAAGCAGAACACCCTCAACGTGAAAGAGATAATGCGTGAGGGAGCGGAGATGCGGGAGGGGGATGTGCTTCTTGAGGTGAGTGGCAACAGCAGAAGGTTGTTTGAGGCAGAAAGGACTGCTTTGAATATCATTCAGAGGATGAGCGGGATTGCAACGATGACAAACAAAGCTGTGAAGCTTGCAAGTGAGGTTAACCCAAAGGTGAAAATAACCTGCACGAGAAAAACTGTGCTTGGTTATTTGGATAAGAAAGCAGTTCAGATTGGGGGAGGAGACCCGGAGAGGTGGAGGCTGGATGATGAAATTATAATAAAGAGAAACCACCTGAGGGTTGTGGGGAGCGTTGAGGAGTGCTTGAGAAGGGCAAGGGAGCATGTTAGCTTTACAAAGAAGATATGCATAGAGGTGAAAACAGCAGCTGATGTGCTTGAGGCAGCAAAGAATGGGGCGGATATAATAATGTTTGACAACATGCCTTTCCCTGAAATTGAGAAGTCGCTGAAGCTGCTGAAAGAGCAAGGGTTGAGGGAGAAGGTGCTTGTTGAGGTTGCTGGAGGGATAACGCTTGAAAAAGTGAAGGAGTATGCGAAGTATGATATTGATTATATTTCAATGGGGTGTCTCACTCACTCCCCGAAAGCAATTGATGTTAATCTGAGGTTGCTGCTGAGGGAATAAACAACTATTATTAACAAATTTCCCCCCAATATCACCTCACGGGCCGGTAGATCAATGGTAGATCGTTGCCTTCGCGTCACTCCTTGCGGAAAAGGCAAAGGCTGCGGGTTCGAATCCCGCCCGGTCCATCTAAATTCATACCTGCTCCTAGATATGGTCTGTGGAATGGCTTGCCTGCTTTCCCTGCTTCAGGTGGTTCATCAGGGTCATTGCAATCCTCTCTGAATCCTCTAGGCTGTCAGAAGCAACCTGTATAACAGCTCCTTCTGTTGCTATTGTTATTGCTCCCCCGCATCTCTCCCTTATCTGTTTCCTTCTTTTAGCGCTCAAGCAACCACCCTCTCTGTCACAATGAAGCCCCAAACCTTTCCTCCGTTGAATCCATCTCCAAGTGGCTTCACCTCAACAAACTTTACTCCGCCGAGCTGGGGAAGCCTGCTGAGCTTTTCAATAATTCCCTCAAGCTCCTCTCTTTCCAAACCCATTACGGATATTTTCATTAAATCACCTGATAAGTATTATTTAAGTTTCTTTATAAATAATAAAATGTGAAAAAAGTTTCTTTATAGGAAACATTTATAAACCCCCATTAACATAATATAGTTGGTGGGAGAATGAAGCAGAAACTTGTGCATTACGAAACTCTGCCTCCAATTGAGTATCTGAGGGAGCGCATAAGGTGCAAGAGGGAGGCGCTTGGGATAAAACAGAGAAAGCTCGCTGAGCTTGTTGGGGTGCAGAGGGGGACGATGTCAAAAATAGAGAGCGGGAGAATGGAGCCTTCTTATAAGCAGCTTCAGAAAATACTTGAGGTGCTTGAGAGCCTTGAGAAGGAGGAGAGAGTTGAGAAGTTTATGAAGAGGTGTCATCCAGTTGGGGTGCAGCTTGATGATACTGTGGGGACGGCGAGAAGGAGAATGGTGGTTGGGGATGGGAAGGGGGAGTATTCCCAGCTGGTGGTGTGGGATGGGGAGAGAATGGTTGGAAGTTTAACAATGAAAGATTTGATGGATGAGCCGAAGGAGAAGAGGATAAGGGAGGTGAGGTATGGAGAGCCCTTTCCCACTCTTTCTGTGAATGCTTCAAGGAGCACCTGCAAGATGCTTCTGTATGAGCATCCTGCGGTGGTTGTGACTGAGGGAGGGAGGATTGTTGGGATAGTGACGCCGGCGGATTTGTGGATTAGTGGAAAGTTAAGAGTGGTTCATAATTTGTAAGTTGGATGCCTCAATTCGTATTTATTCAATAAGTAATAAACATTTTACTTATATAATAAACAAAAAGCTTATATACTAGAAAGTGATATAACCTAAGGGGGGTGTAATTTTATGATAAACTCCGAATTACCAAGATGGATAACCTAAGGGGGGTGTAATTTTATGATAAACTCCGAATTACCAAGATGGCTCAAAAATCGTTATTCCATTCTTTGGGAGGCTTTCAAGGATTCTGAATTCAGACTTGAGGATGCTGCCCACGTGCTTGAGATGAAAAATAAAGATAAAAGGGCAGATGTACCTGTTTTTCTTTCAGAGTTGAGAAAAGCAGGTTTTTTAGAAATCAAAGCTGATCCAGCAGATGCGAGGAGAAGCATATATAAGCTGAAAGCTGAGGAATCAGAGCCGTCAAGCCAAACTCTAACCAGAGATGAGCTGATAAGCTTGTTGAAAAAAGGTGCGGATATAATACGAACAAGAGTAGATTACACCTTTCTTCTTGTGCTTCTTTTTATGAAAAGAATAAGTGATAGGTGGGAGGAGGAGTATAAGAAAGCATATGAGGATGCTTTGAAGGATGGATTAAGTGAGGAGGAAGCAAAAAAGGAAGCAAAAAGTTCAACGTTTCATGAGTTTGATTTGCCAGAGGAATTTCTTTGGGATAATATAAGAAAAGAAGTTGGGGTTCTCCCTGAGAAGTTCTCAAGAGCATTGAAAACTATTGCTGAAAAAAACCCCGAATTGAAAGACGTGTTTGATAACGTTGATTTTATTCAATTCACCTCCAGTACCGAAAATGCCGAGGTGTTGAGACAGCTTGTCGAGTTATTCAGTAAGAAAAAACTGAGTCATGCTTCCCCAGATATTCTGGGGGATGGGTACGAATGGGTTTTGGGGTATTTTGCGCCCACTAAAGCAAAAGAAGGTGAAATCTACACTCCAAGAGAGGTAATAAAACTGCTGGTTGAGATGCTAGAGCCAAAACCGCAAGAATCCGTTTACGATCCGGCATGTGGCTCTGGTGGCATGTTAATTACATCATACAAGCACGTTGAGGAAAAGTATGGAAAGGAAGGAGCTAGAAAGCTTTTCCTCTATGGTCAGGAAGTCAATCAAAAAACCATCGCATTAGCAAAAATGAACATGTATATTCATGATATCCGAGATTCGCAGCTTGCTTTTGGTGATACGCTCTTATACCCAAAATTCAAGGAAGGAGAGGAATACAAAAGATTTGATGTAGTTATAGCAAATCCGCCTTGGAACCAGGACGGATATGATGAAAGTAACTTGAAAAAAGGGGAATTCTGGAAAAAACGTTTTATCTATGGGTTCACTCCAAGACAGTCTGCAGATTGGGCTTGGGTTCAGCACATGCTCGCATCAGCAAAAGATGATACTGGAAGAGTTGGGATTGTAATTGATAATGGTTGCTTATTCCGAGGAGGAAAAGAGAGAGCTATAAGAGCAAGTATTCTGGATAGGGATTTAATAGAATGCGTTATTCTTTTACCTGAGAAGTTATTCTACAATACAGGGGCTCCAGGAGCTATAATGATACTCAATAAAAACAAACCAAGTGAGAGAAAGGGAAAGATTCTAATCATCAATGCTAGCGGTGAATATGAGCAGCATCCAGAAGTTAGAAGATTGAATAAATTGGCAGATAAGAATATAGAAAAAATCTCCAATGCTTATAAAGAGTTTAAGGAAATTTCTGGTTTTTCAAAAATTTTTTCCTTAGAGGAAATAAAAGAAAATGATTACAATTTGAATGTCACGCTTTATGTTTTTCGTGAGGAGGAAGAGGAAAAGATAGATATTAATAAAGAATGGGAAGAGCTTCACAGAATTGATATCGAAATTAATAAACTTGAAGAAAAAATTCATGAATATCTGAGAGGTTTGATATGAAATACAAAAGAAAAAAACGTAGAGGGGCGGTCCTCAAAAGATATGCTAAAAACGAGGCATATGTAAAAGGTTTAATATTCGAATCTATCATCAAAGAGCTTACTAAAAAAGCTGGTTTTTGTGAAATGGATTATTTTCAGCAGTATAATATCAAAAAAACAGGGTTGCATGGAAGAGGAGCTCGACATCAGATAGATGTTATGGGAGTATTTAAATTAGGAATTCCATTTGTAAACCCAATTTTCCTTGTAGCCGAAGCTAAAAATTTTAATCGAAAAGTTAGAATTGAAGAAGTTCGTGATTTTCTAGGGAAATACATCGATATCGTACAATTCAACCGAGTTAATACGAAAACTCCACAGGAAATAAGATATACCGATATTTTACAACCACGAGTGACCTACCGCCCCGTATTTTTTTCTATGAAAGGTTTTGTAAAAAGTGCAGAAGAGCTTATGTTCGCCCATGGTATCAGTTATTTTTCATATGAAAATTCTGCAATAATGAAAAGAATCAGCAAATTAGTAAATCAACAATTAAAGCAAATTAAATTTTCAAAATTAGTAGATACCGATTTCAAAATTTTTAAAGAAGTTGAACAATTTAAAAATTTAAGAATGGAAGTTAAGAGACAGAATTATGATAAAGTAGTTGACAAAATAAATTCATATCTCTTGAGAGTCAATTCGTATATTGGAGTTCTCGATAAAAATTTTCCGATTCACATTTTAACAACAAATAAGAGAGTTCCTAAAAAACATAAAGAAATTAAACTCGAATTAGAAAATGATACAAATCTGATAATAAAATCTATTAAGAATATTAGATTCGGACAATTTTCTTTACCAAAACATTTCATACAAGCATATGTAAAATTCGCAAAAAAACAAAATCGTCTTAGTACGATTTTTAAACAGATTGATTTAGTGCTTCCCATCGGTAATACTATGAATTTAGTTAATCTGAAGATAAATGATTCTTCTCGTAAGGAACTTATCGATAAAATTAGTGGTTATAATGAGCAATGAAAAACTTCATATAGGGCATAAACAAACTCCTATTGGCAAAATTCCAAAGGAGTGGGAAATTAGGAGATTCGCAACCATATGCGAGTTCAGAAGAGGTTTCTCATACCGTAGTGATCAGCTCAGTAGTAATATGACTCAATTTAGATTTATTACTATTAACGATGTGGAGAAAGAAGGCGGACTAAAGAGGATTGCTAAAAAAATCTATCTTAGTAAAGATGAACAGGTGAGTTCTGAATTTTTTGTTGAGAACGGTGATGTGCTTATTGCTAATACCGATATGGCTAAGGGTTTCATAATTGGTGCTCCTATCTTAATTAAAAATATGGCTGAAAAGTGTGTTTACTCAATGGATTTGACCAAGCTAATTTTTGATAAATCTAAAATTGATAGTGAGTTCTTGTTTTATTGCCTAACATATAACCCTATACGTCAGAAAATGAAAGCCTCAGCTCAAGGAACTAATGTATTACATCTGAATCATGGCGTAGTTGGTAATTTTTCCATATCACTGCCCCCACTTCTTGAACAACAAAAAATCGCAGAAATTCTCTCAACAGTAGATGATGCAATTCAAAAAGTTGATGAGATTATAGAAAAAACTGAGAGATTGAAGAAGGGCTTGATGCAGGAGCTTTTGACAAAAGGAATAGGGCATAAGGAGTTTAAGGATACTGAGATTGGAAGGATTCCAAAGGATTGGGAAGTTGTAAAAGTCGGTAATATCCTATCGTTAGAGTATGGAAAGGGTTTACCTGAAAGAGAGAGAATTTCAGGAGACTATCCTGTTGTTGGCTCTAACGGCATTGTTGGTTATCATAATAAAGCATTAGTAAAGGGTCCGGGGATAGTTGTAGGAAGGAAAGGAACTATTGGGGCAGTTTCGTGGATAGATCAAGATTTTTGGCCGATAGACACAACTTATTACGTGAAACCTAAGATATCCAACATCTTTTTGAGGTGGTTATTTTATAAATTAACCTACTTAAACCCTGCGAAATTCCATTTAGCTGATGTAGTGCCTGGATTAAAGAGAGAGTTAGTGCATTCATTAAAAATGTCTCTCCCCTCATTATCTGAACAGCAAAAAATCGTCGAGATGCTCAGCAGTGTGGACGAAAAATTAGAGCTTGAAAGAAAAAGAAAAGAAAAACTTGAAAGAATTAAGAAAGGTTTGATGAATGATTTGCTTACTGGAAGAAAGAGAGTGAAGGTGATTTGATGACAGATTATATAGAAGCCATTATCTGCATTATTGTACTGTTAATCTCTATGTCTATTCTATCGGCTATCATAAACAGCTTAAGTAATCTGTCTTGTGAACAGCAAATTAAACCATATTTACTGGCTATTCAGCAGAAAGATGCAGAAATAGCCGATCTGGAGAATCGACTCAATCAAGCTGAAACTAAACTGCAGAATTTAAGTCTGGATTACGATAGACTAATAAAAGAGAATATAACAAAAAAGGATGTAGAAGATATTAAAAATTCATTTAATATCACTCAAATGGAGATTAATTATATCAACCAAAAGATAGACCTTGTAAACAATAAGTTTATCTCTGTTTATAACCAACTTATTCTTTTCTTTAATATCTCCTTATTCCTCAACATTTTTCTAACTTTGGCTATATTTGGTGATTTTCTTGCAGTTAATATATTCAAATTTGACATCAAAAAGAAGATTTTTGAGTTGATGTATAGTAAGATAAAACCTTTCTTTAAAAAATTTATTGAAAAGAAAATTCCAAAAGGTTGATTTAAATGAAATCTTTCACTGAAAAATCGGTTGTTGAGGATTATATTGTTGAAAAACTTCAAGAAAAAGGATGGCAGTTGGTTAGCTCTGAGGAGCTGAAGAGAGAAAGTTACGAAGAAGTGTTGCTGATTTCCAACCTTACTAACGCATTAAAGAAATTGAATTCACATATGGGGTTAGGGGGGGAGGAAATAAAGCACGTATTAAATGAATTGAAATTAAAACCGTCAGGACAGGAAGGCAGCAGGCAAATTCTAAACTTCTTTAAGAATGGAGTGCCTGTGAAATTTGAAAAAGACAGAGTTGTGAGGTATGTTAAACTTTTTGATTATGAAAAGTTGATGAATAATGAATTTATCATAAGCAGACAGGTGGAATACCAGGGAAGCAAGCGCATAAGGACAGATATAATGCTTTACGTTAATGGAATTCCACTTGTAGAGATTGAATGCAAAAGCCCAGTGAGTTTTTCCCAAAACTGGTATGATGCGTATAAACAAATTAAAGAATATGAACAATATGCTCCAGAGCTTTACAAATACGTGCAGATTGGGGTTGCAGCTGAGCAGATAGCCAAATACTTCCCAATTGTTCCATGGCAGGAGGATGTAAAGGTTTATGAGTGGAAAGAAGAGGGCAAGGATTCAATAGATTCCATTGTGGAAATGCTCACCCCAGCAATTCTGATGGATGTTATAAAGAATTTCTTATTTTTCAGAGTTGAGTTTGGAAGCTCCACAAAGGTTTTGCCCAGGTATATGCAATACAGAGCAGCCAATAAAATAGTTGAAAGAGTTTTAAATAATCTGGAGGGTAAGGAAACAAAAAATAGTGGACTGATATGGCACTGGCAGGGTTCTGGAAAGACGCTTACTATGATATTTGCAGCAAATAAATTATTCTGTGATGTGCGGTTACAAAACCCAACAATCTTCTTCATAATTGATAGAGTTGAGCTGCAGGAGCAGCTTAACGGAGAGCTTCTTGCGTTGGATATAACTACTCCTGAGTTAGTTGCAAGCATAGACCAGCTGAAGAAGGTTATTCTGCATGATGGGGGAAGAGGAAAGAGGGGGCTGTTCATCACTTTGATACATAAATTCAGACCAGAGGAGATGAAGGAAGTGCGAGAGGAGTTGATGAGATTATCTGAAAGTCAGATATCCATACTCACAAGGAAGAATGTTATCGCATTTGTGGATGAGGCGCATAGAAGTCAATATGCGTCCCTTGCAACTGGGATGAGAGGTATCCTGAAGAATGCGTTCTTCTTTGCTTTCACGGGGACGCCAATAGCAAAGAAGCATAGGGATACGTACCACGCATTCAGCCCTCATGGAGAGAGGTACTTGGATAAATACTTCATCACGGATTCTATAAGGGATAAATTCACTTTAAAAATTGCTTACCAGCCAAGGCTTGAGAAGAAGGTGCATCTGGATAGGGAGAAGCTTGAAGCGTTTTTAACTTCTGAGTTTGAGGAGTTGCCCGAAGAGCTTAGGGAAAATCTAGAGAAGAAAATTAAGGAGCAGTTGAACTCAATAAAGTTGGTGCTTGAGAATCCTGAAAGAATAAAGATAATCAGCGAGGATGTTGCAAAGCACTTTAAAGAGAATATTGATAGAAGGTTTAAAGCGATGGTTGTGGCGGGAAGCAGACTTGCATGTGTTCGCTACAAGAAAATGCTGGATAGTCTGCTCCCCAGAGAATACTCAGAAGTCGTTATGACGTTTGAGGCTGATGATAAAGGTGAGGTGGCTGAATACAAAAAAGAGCTTGAGGAGAGGTTCAGAGGAAGGGAGGTTGAGGAGATACGGAAAGAAATTATAGAGAAGTTCAAGGAGGAGGAGCACCCAAAGATAATAATAGTCACCGATATGCTTCTGACTGGCTTTGATGCGCCAAACCTGCAAACAATGTATCTTGATAAACCTCTTAAAGAGCATAGACTCCTTCAGGCAGTTGCTAGGACAAATAGACCATACGGGGAAGCAAAAGAAGCTGGGCTTGTGGTGGATTATGTGGGCACTCTAAAAGCATTTGAAAAAGCATTTGAAATTTATAGCAAGGAGGACATTGGAGAAGTTCTCACAAACATTGATGAGTTGAGAAGTCAATTCACAAAATCAATTAAAGATATAATGAAGATATTTGAAGAGGTGCCAAAGACGGTATACGATAGAAAAACGCTGCTTAGAGCAATTGAAATTCTCACGAGTAATGAAAAAATAGGTAAAGAATTCCTTGAAAAGTATAAGGAGCTCAGAAGGTTGTTTGAGTTGTTAGGTTATGATGAGGAGAAATTAGTGAATATAGAGGATTATCAGTGGTTAAGCGCAATTTACACATATTATACAATAAGCGTGCTGAGAACACGACCGCAGGAAGAAACGAAATACTTTGAAAATTACTTTAGAAAGACAGTGAAATACATACACAAATCAACGGAAATAGAGAAATTGAAGAGAGATTTACCAATAATAGAATTTGATGAGAATTATCTAAATAATTTGGAAGAAAAAGTTAAAGAAAGAGAAGAGAAAGCTGCTAATCTGGTTTTCACCATAAACAAATTCGTTTTAGTTGACAAATACAAGAACCCTGTTTACGAGTCCATCAGCGAAAAAGCTGAGAGAATACTGCGCTTGTGGAAAGAGAAAAACAAGGATATAGAAAAAATCTATGAGGAAGGAAAGGAAATTCTTAATGAAATAAATAGCTTATCCGCAAGGCAGAGGGAGTTAAATCTCTCCAATCTTGAGTATTCATTTCTGCTAACCTTGGAAGAGAAGTTAGGGAGAAGTGGGGAGTTAATTGGAGATGTAAGAAAGCTTTCAGCTGATTTGAACAAGGAGATGTTCCCGGGTTGGTTACTACAACAAACTGCACGGAAAGAGGTTGAGAGAAAAATCAGGTTATTCTTGAGGAGGTATATCAACCGAGGAATCACATACCAAGAGATGGATGAGTTATATCAAAAGTTAGTGAAGAATGTGAGAAATTATGGAACCGCAAGTTAATGAGTATTGTGGAGTGGAATACAAAACTTACTACCGTCAGATACGCTATCCAAGGTTGGAATTTAAAACAGGTAGCCTTTGCTTGATACTGCCTGTTGCATACAAAGATGAAGCAGTCATATTGGAAAAACATGACAAGTGGATACGCAAAAAGATTCGGGAGATAAATGATGTTCTGGCGTCTGCAGAAAAAATTGAGCTTGAAACAAACAGAACAGAGAAGGAATTCAAACAATTAATTCTTGGTATAGTTAATTCTGAGAAGACTCAGTTAAAAATTAATGTAAAAAAAGTTTTTTTCAGAAAAATGAAAACAAAATGGGCGAGCTGTAGCTCTAAGAGAAATTTGACGTTTAATACTCTTATGAGGTTTCTTCCTAAAGAGTTAATTGAATACATAACGTTTCATGAGATGCTTCATTTAATTGAAAAAAAGCATAATGAAAGATTCTGGAAAATCCTCTCAAAAAAATTTAAAGATTATCAGGAAAAGGAAAAGCAATTATTTACTTACTGGTTTTTGATACAAAAACTAAGAAACGATTGTATGACTGATATAATTGAGTCTTCCCTAAAATTGAAATATGAAAAGAAATCAAAAATCCGAAATATCCGGAGTAGAAACCGATGACTTTTTATCTAATATGTGTAAAGTTGCAGATCTTAGTAAAATTTTCCTAATCTACTTAAAAATAAAAAAAGTATTAATTTGTATGGGTAAGGATCCAAGTGAAGTTATTTTAAAAAATAGACCTATCCAAAATCAAGTGTGCACTAATGTAGAGGTCAAACCCAAAACATATCACTTCGGGAAAAAGATTGGTCAAACACTAGGCTATTCCCTCTGTACCCATAGAGTTTACCTTGCATGCAAAGAGGAATTCACAACACCACAGATAGAGCTAGCATCCCAATTGGGGGTTGGTCTGATACAGATAAAACGGAAATACGGCTGTTCAGAAGTTGTAGGTTCCCGCCTTTTCCAGCCTGATAAAGAAAAAATGCTCAAACTTCTTGTGAAAATGAATATGGGAGAATGCATGCTGTGTGGTTCGCTTATTTCACTTGACAATTATAGTAACAGCTTCAACAGGGCACTAGAACGAGGGATACCCTACGAGTTTGTTAGAGATATCGAAACTAAGGATATGCCCTCATATAAAGGCAAGGAAAAAGTAGTCCACCAATGGTTATATATTTGTCCGTTATGCCTACAACTATTTGGTAAACACTATAAATTCAGGTAAGGAATGTGACATACTTACGTTTGCTCTCATAACACATCCCTTATCATCAAGCTCCAGTTCCAAACAGCATGCGCAATGATTGGCGGGAGAAGGTTTCTGTTGCTCATAAGGTAAAGAGCTCCGTAGAGCACTCCTGAAAGGAATCTTATCATAAACTGCTCCCTTGCAACGTTCTCGTGAAGAAAGCTGAAAAGGAAGGAAGAAACCAGCAGAGCAGCAAGGGAGACGAGAAGCTCTGCGGTTTTTGGAAGTTTCCTGAATTTTGTGATAACTTTAAAATCAAAGAGAATAGAGCTGAGTATAAAACCACGGAAAACAAACTCCTCTGCAATTGGGGTGATAAAACCGCTGGTTATTGAGGAAAACCAGAGGGGCTCTCCAAATGAAACAAGCTCCTTCTGGAAGAGCCAGGAGAGGAAGTGCTGGAGGATGAGCGCAAGAGGAATTGCAATTACCGCAAGGGTGGAGAGCTCAGCTCTGAAGCCGTCAAGGAAGAAGGAGAGCTTTTCAATAACAGTTCCCTTTCTTTTCAGGTATTTCCTTATCTCCTTCTCTTTATGTATTAAAAAGAAAAGGGTGACTGCAAAAAGATAAGGAAAAGCCCAGCGGTTAAGAACAAACCACAGGTCAGCCATAATAAAAATACCTCAGAAGAGATTTAATAATCATTTGTAACCATGGTTACATAAACTTCCCATAAAACTCCAAAACTCTTTTAATGCAATCATCAAAATCAGGCACGTTTCTCACAAGCGATTTGAGCTCAGAGTTCCACACCCTTCTGGCTTCCCTGCACTTTCTTGAAAATGCTTTATAATCAAACTTCAAATTCACTGCGCTGAGCTTTTCGTTTATCAACTCCTTTTCAACATTCACCCCCTTTGCAACAAGAAAGCCAATATCGTAAAGATCCCTTGCAGAAACCCTTGTCATGAGAGCGCGCGTCTTCTCCGCCATTATCTCCTCCTCCCTCATAACGTAAACATCAAATGCAGGTATTATATCCATATGATACCCAATTGTAACCACCCTTGGCTCCATCACAACCTTCTCGCGGAAGCTCACCTCAACAGTCACGCTGCAGAGAGTTTTCTCACTTCCTTTGTAAAGCGGCCCCTCAACCTTCACCATCATCGCAGCGCTTTCTTTACCTTCCTGGCGCTTTGCGGAATACCTCATCCCAAAAGATGCAAGCCCCTCCTCCACCATCCCAAAGTAATCCTTGGTTTCCAGAGCAGTGAAATCCAAATCCTCAGAAAATCTATTCAACCCATAGCATTTCGCCAGCGCTGTTCCACCTTTGAAAACCAGCTCCCTCCCCACTCTCTGGTAAAGGATGAAGAGCAGCATGTTCTGGTAGTAATCCTTCTCCGCCTGCCCCAGGTTCAGCCCTCTTTTTACCGCATACTCCCCAAGCTCCTTGGAATTCATATTCTCAGCCTCCACTTCGTGTTAATTTTCTTGCCTGGATGGAAGGGGTTTAGGTGGTAGTAATTTCTGTCAACCTCCATCCAGCCCCATATATCAATTTTCTTGTGCTTCTCAAGCATGAAGCCAACCTGTCTATAAACCCTTCCAGAGCCAAGCCTGAGCAGGTATTCCCTCAGTTTCTCAATATCTATCCCACCAGAATTTGCAAAAACTCTCTCTATCTCGTGAAAATTACCCATATGCTCCGGCTTAAGGAATGCATCTATCATCAGCTTCTCAACGTTTGCGATAAACACATCTGCACTGCCGCGCCTTTCCTTTCCATATCCCCAAACTTCCTTCATCTGCACAAACTCTATCCTGTAACCCATAACCTCCAGTGGTTTATGTCTTCCCGGAGTGGCAACATGCACGGCTATGGGGATTGCCTCTGTGAACCCATAAAGATAGGAGGCGGAGAGAAAGGAGATGTAGGATGGATAGTAGATGTTGGATGCAATGGCGAAGATGTCGTCAGTTGTAGCATAAACTCCCTTTGTAATTCTCCTTACCTTGTTGGCTTTTGCCATTCTGTGCAGAAAAACCCTTGCATACTCCCTGCTCCTGAAATGTCTTGCCGCATCGTTGAATCTCAGCACAGGGTATCTTCCAAGCCACTCCTCTTTCATGTTTTATTTATCTTGTATGAAGTATTTAAAGTTATCATTTTTGATAATTTTGTATCAAGTTTAAATGAACTAGAGGGCTACTTGTAACCATGGTTACATTACCCAAGAATCCTCCCCACACCCTTTCTTACTCTCTCTGGGCACCTTCTCAAATACTCCCCCATTTTTTCCTCATCCACCCTCTCCTTAATCTCACCAATAGTTTGCTCATCAAGCGGCTCGTTGAAATAAACAAAATCTATCAACGTTTTCTCCACATCCGAAACATTTATCCACACATCATGATATCTCATGCTCTCAAACCCAAAAAACATCTTTCTGCTTATCCTCCTCACAAGAACATTGCCACCCAGCATCTGCCTCATACCAACCCTAACCTTGCGGGGAGTTATAATTATCGTGTTCGCTTCCTGCTCCCATAAGTTATGAAGGGAGAGCGCATCCTGCAACCCATGGTAGGAGGGAGAGAAGGCGAACTCAGCAAGCATCGGATCATCCTTGAATGTGTAAACACCTCTCTTCAGCTTTCTCAACCTCCCGCTTTTCAGAAGGTTCGTTATAGCCAGATACACATACCCCTTGCTTGCTCCCTGCGCAGTCAGAAAAATCTTTGCATCAACTGCGGTGAAAACAGGAAAAGATGAGAAATGCTCAATAAAGCTTTTCATATACTTCATTTTGAAAACCTCCTTGAAAGCGCTTCAACCATCTGGGTGAAGGATGGCGCTACTCCGCTGTAAACTACCGCTCTCAAATTTTTCTCATCAACAGGTGGTTTTGCTTTCCTCAGGAACTCCCTCATCCCCCGCACCTCTCCTACAAACCTGCTCAAATGATAAATATCGTAAATATCCCTCGCCATCCTTCTTGTTTCATAGGCAGACATCTTCTCCCTTATCAGCTCTTCTGGGGAAAGAGTGAGGACATCCATTCTCCACCCATTCACCTTTTCGTATTCGGCAACAATGCCGCTAACTGTCTTTGTGGTGTTTATCTCAAGCCTCACCTCTGCGGAGCCGTTTGACACCTTCGCGAAGATCACGTTTGAGGTTTGCTTGTATTTTGTTACCTCCAACCCTCTTGCCGCGGCTTCCCTGAAGAACAGCTCTCTGAAATTCTTCTTTTCTCTGGCATAGAAATCCAAATCCTCAGAGAACCTGTTTCCTTTGTAGCATCTCCAGATTGCTGTCCCGCCGTGGAGCACTGGTCTCTCCTGCTGGAATGCGGCGTACATCATCTCCACAAGCTCGTCCTGCAGCAGGGCAACCTCCTGGTGTGCCCTCTTCCTAAGTCTCTTCGAGAGTGGTATTTCCATGTTTATATTAATGAACGTAACATATAAAAAAGTATATGTTTGGTTAATTAAATTAGAAATGCGACCATGGTTACACAACCACCGCTCTCTCACTTTAAATACTTCAAAATTCACAAACTAATTATGATTGCCGAAAACAAAATTCTCTACGAATCAGCCAATTTTCTCATAAAGGAAGCCACCCCAGCGGACAGAAAAGCACTATACAAACTCTACAAGGAAGTTCTGTTTGAAAACCCCTCAGACTCAGTAGGAAAAAAACTCATCCTTGTTGCAGTTGACAAGAAAACCAACCAGGTGATTGGAGGGATAGAAAGGGCAGTTGACACCGAATCAGGCTACGCACAGGGCATCGGCTTCGCAGTCTCCCCTAAATTTCAAGGAATGGGAATAGGCACAAAACTGCTTGAGGTTATGGACGATGAATTGAGGAGAATGGGGATAAAGCACATAACCACCCTCCCAAGCTCAGAGGAATCGTGGAAGATTTTCAAAAAACACGGCTACAGATACGTTGCTGCAGTTGAGGAATGGCTCAAACAGACAGGACAGGATAGATTTGTGAAAGCAGCCATGGAGAAGGATTTATAACTCTCGCTCAACGACTCTCTCGTAGCAATACATTTCTTTCTTCTAAGGAGGATCGCCATCTGATTTAAATGGCTCAAGCATTTTTTTGAGGGCAATCAGCCCAAACAGCACCTCCCCAGCCACTCCTTTCACCCCAGCTCCTCAACCTCCTTCTTCCCTTTCTCCAACTCCTTCACCTGCTCCTTGTCTAACTCAAGAAGCAATGCCTGAAACTCCCCGACATGCGTTTTTTCCTCTCTAGCTATTTCCAGCAACACCTTCCTTATTTTCTCATTCTTTGTCATCCCTGCCATCTGCTCATACAGGTTTATCGCATCCAGCTCCGCAATCACTCCCACTCTCAGTATCTCCACATCCACCTCCTTCTCTTTCATCTTTCCCATATCCATGGGTATTTTTGACATCATTTTCTCACCTCACACCTCTATGTTTAAAACAACTCTCACCAAAAAACCTATTCCAAACGTAACAGCAGAAACACCCAAGCTTATCAACGCCATCTCAACAAACCTTCTTTTAAAAGGCACATCCTTTGCAACAGAAACATAGAAAGTGAATAGAAAGATAACAATTATCGCATTCAGAACAGTAAAAGCAAGCGCAGTGTAAATTTCCTTAAACACAAAATAAGGAAGAATGAGAAAAAGAACTGTTAGAAGATAAGCAATTGTTGTGTAAACAGCTGCTTTAACCGGCTCCCTCTCCCCCTCCTCTGTTTTCGTTGAATGATACTCAGAAGCGCCCATTGAAAATGAAGCTGCAATACCAGTTATCAAACCAGCCATCCCAACCAAATCCGTCCTCTGCAAAGCAAGGGTTAAGCCAGCAAGGGAGGCAGTTAACTCAACAAGCGCATCGTTCAAACCAAGCACAACAGAGCCAACATACCTCAACCTCTCCTCATCAATCATCCCCAATAACTTCCTCTCGTGCTCATCCTCCTCCTTTGCAATTCTTTTTGCCTCCCTCACAAACCTCCCTATCTCCTTATACTCAACCTCTGCATTCACCTCCCCTTTCTCCATCAACTTCAAACCAAACGTTATACCAAACACCCTTGAAACAAGAACATACCACCACACCTTCAACCCGTCCGGCTCAACTTCCTTTCCAGTATACCTCTTCCAAACTCCATAATGCCTAAGTTCATCCTTGGAAATTCTCTCCAAAAGCCTTCTGTTATTCCCCTCTTTTGTCAGCTCAGCCAGCTTCTTGTATATTAAATGCTCAGTTATCTCATTCCTCTGGTTGAAAAGTATTCTGTTTTTTACTTCCTCCTCCATTCTACCCCCTATACCTATTGGAAGGTTAGATTAATATACTCTCCATGAGCAATATTTAAGAGGTGGGTTATTGAAGCTAAGGGTTGTTTTAGCATTCCTTTTGCTTTCCTTTCTAGCCTCAGCTTTCACCTTCTACATTTATCACCCAACAACCACAGAAACCGTCTTTCAAGAACAACCTGTTGTTGAAACCCCAGAAGAAACACAGGCTGAATACTTGCTTGAACCACCTCCCGGAAGAGTAGAGCAGTATACAGAACCATACTGCATAATTGTCCCCTACACAACAGAGGAGTGCACCTACGAAAATCTACTTCACACAGAGGAGGGAGAATGCTACCTATCTGGCTGGAACCAGAGCTGGACAAACTCTGAGTGCACAATAAAAAACACTGACACAATTGGAAGTAACTTTATAATTTACACTGGGTTTGAAATCACGCCCAACCGGTATCTCCCCAAAGGAAAGTGGTTCAAGAATAGGCAGATTGGGATAAATGAATCCGTTTACATTGGAGCTGGCTCCTCAAAAACAATCCGCTTCAGCCAACAGCTCAAACTGAACTGGGATGAGAAGTTTGCAGGCTGCTACTGCTACGCAACCTCAGTTGTGAAAAGAAAAACCTGCACAGAGGTAAGTGGGCTTAGGAAGGAATGTCAGGAAGTTGTCAAATACAGGCTTGTTGAATAAATTAATATAAACAACCTTACCAACTCTATACATGGAACCTGAATCATGCCCAATGGAGAAATTCTGCAAAGCTGTTGGAAGCAGATGGGGCTGCATAATTGTTGAAAAGCTCATTCAAAAGAAGGAGATGAGCTTCAACGAGCTGAGAAAGCTCATCAACGCCAACCCAAAAACCCTCTCAGCAAAGTTGAAACACCTTGAGACTCAGGGGCTTGTGAGGAGAAGGGTTGATGCTGAGAAAAAACCAATAAGGGTTTTTTACTCCCTCACAGCAAAAGGAGAAGACATCAAGCGGGTTGAGCAGTTCATCTCAGCCTGGCTGAAAGCGAGGTGATTGAATGTTCAGCAGAATATTTATTTTAGGAGCAGGAGCTATTGGCAGCTCCTGCGGAGCAAGGCTTTGCGGAAAGAACGATGTAACTCTGATTGCAAGAAAGGAGCATGCGGATGCGATAAACGCAAAAGGGCTTGTTGTGAAAGGGGAGATGGAGGGAGTGCTGCGCATAAAGGCAGACACTGCGATAAGGGAGCTACCCCCAAATTCATTAATCATCTTAACAACAAAAGTTCATGACTCAAAAAAAGCGCTTGAACCAGTTGTTAAGCTTCTAAGAAAGGACACAACAATCCTCATCCTTCAGAATGGAATTGGAAACGAGGAGATTGTTAAATCGGTTGTTGGGGACAGATGCATCGTTGAAAGAGGAGTGCTTCACTTTGGAGCAGAGTTTCTAAAACCAGGAGAAGTAACAATAATGAAAGGATGGGTAACACTTGGAAACACAGAACTTGGAAGGAGAATTGCAAAATTATTTAATGAAAGTGGTTTGGAAACAAGGGTTGTTGATAACCTGAAGAAGGATGCCTGGAGGAAGCTTGTTGCGAACTGCATCGTCAACCCACTCTCAGCAATTCTTGAGGCAAGAGACTATGAGGTTGTTGCTCCCTCTCTGGAAAACCTTCGCGATGCAATTGTGGATGAATGCATTCGCGTTGCAAAAGCAGAGGGGGTTGAGTTTGACAGAACTTTGAGAAAATCAATAGATGAAGAGCTTTCAACTCTTCAGAACTACTCATCCATGTATCAGGATTTGGTGAAAGGAAGGAAAACAGAAATTGAATTTCTCAACGGCAAAGTTTCTGAACTGGGAAGAAAGCACGGCATACCCACCCCTGTCAACGACACAATTGTCTCTCTAATAAAGTTTATGGAGGAGAAGCATGCTGGAAGGAATGAAAGGTAAGAAGAAAGTTGTAATGCTCACAGCATACGACTACCAAACTGCGAAACTTGTTGAAGAAGCAGGAGTTGATTTGATACTCGTAGGGGACAG
Source organism: Candidatus Micrarchaeia archaeon (assembly GCA_038871515.1). Lineage (GTDB taxonomy): Archaea > Micrarchaeota > Micrarchaeia > Burarchaeales > Fermentimicrarchaeaceae > JAVZHX01. The sequence goes on along the minus strand of JAVZHX010000003.1, from coordinate 70,470 downwards.
CTTAGGCATGGTTGTGCTTGGCTACCCAACCACAAAAGAAGTTACAATGCAGGAGATGCTTCACCACACAAAAGCAGTTGCAAGGGGAGCTAAGAAAACACCAATAATCGGAGACATGCCAATTAACTCCTACTCGACACCACAGCTTGCGCTTGAGAACGCAAGAAAATTTCTTCAGGCAGGCGCAAAAGGAGTGAAGGTTGAGGGATGCTGTGAGGAAGTTGTGAAAGCACTTCTTTCAGATGGAATTCCTGTTATGGGACACCTTGGTTTGCTTCCTCAAACAGCTGAGAAGCACAAGCTTGTTGGCAAGGATGGGGAGGAAGCAGAAAGGATATTCAGGGATGCATTAACGCTTGACAAACTTGGAGTATTCTCCCTTGTTTTGGAATGCATACCAGAATCACTTGGAAAGAGAATTACCGAAAATGTCAAAACAATAACAATTGGAATTGGGGCAGGGAAATACTGCGACGGGCAGGTGCTTGTCATAAATGATTTACTGGGAATGGATGATACTTTCAAGCCAAAGTTTGTGAAAAGATACGCAAGTCTAGCTGAAATAATAAGAAACGCAGTCTCCCAATTTAAAAAAGAAGTTGAGGAGGGAAGCTTCCCAGATGAGGAGCACTCCTATCACTGAACCGCATACCTCCACACCACCTTCCTCACTGCCTCAGTTGTTCTCATCAGGCAATCTACACTGCAGTATTCATTCACTTTATGCGCCTGCTCCTCTATCCCAGGTCCCATCACATAACAACCAATTCCTCCGTGTTTTTGAAAAACTGCAGAGTCGTTTCTAGTTTTCTTGAAATAAACCCTTGGAACGCAACCAACCGATTCAACTGCTTTCCTGCACTCCTCAAGGAAACTCCTCTCTTTATAAACTCCTCCGGGAATTCCACTAAGCTTCTCCAACCGATACTTCTTTCCAAGAGAACCTCTGCAGATTCTGTCAAGCTTCTCCACTATCTCTCTTTCATCCTCCTCTGGCAATGCTCTGTAATCAATGCTCAACGAGCACTTCCCAGGTATAACATTCACCCCTTCCTTTGCTTCAATCTGTGTTATACTTGCGGTTGCAGAAACCTCCTCACCCAGTATCTTTCTCTCTGGCTTCTTCATCTTTCTGAAACTTTCAATAAACTTGAATGCGTTGTATATTGCATTCTCCCCTCTCTCAGGATGAGCGCTGTGGCAGCTCTTTCCCAGCACATCAACTCTGAACCTGTAGCTTCCTCTGCACCCCACAGATATTCCAATTGAACCATCCTCCCGGGCAGTTGGCTCAAGCACCAACCCCCTTCTTGCTTTTATTTTTCTCGCGAGCTTATACGCTCCGTTCATCTCAAGCGGTTTATCCTCCTCATTCCCAGTGAATGTGAAAACAACTCTGTTGCTGAGCTTCTCCTCTTCCAGCAACCGAGCTATTTCAATCATGGTAGCAACTCCTGCCTTACAATCGCTCGCACCTCTTCCATAAACTCTCCCCCCAACAATTCTTGCTGAGAATGCGCCTTCCCACTCCGCTTTAACCGTGTCCAGGTGTGCATTCAGCAGAAACCCCTCTCCCTCCCCAATTTCGGAAAGTAAATTTCCATCCCTATCTCTTCTTACTTTTAACCCAACTTCCTCAAGCTCCCGTTGAACGTAATCAGATATGCTCTGAATCCCCTTGGAGCTGTCAATTCTAATAAGCTCCTGAAGCGTTTTAACAACTCTCTTTGAAACTTCCATGCATTCCTAATCTCATCAAAAATTATTAAAACAATTCCCATCCAGCAGAAAGTTAATATACAACTTAATACGAAACTGATTTGGTGGTAGCTTTGGATGAGGTATGCCTCATCTGCAAAGACAGAGTGGGTGGCATATTCGCAACAATGCTTTTCGGAGCAACAATGATGTGCCCAAAATGCAAAAGCTTCTATCACTCCAAATGCGCAGACAGAAAAGGGGTTATAATAAAAACGCCTCACTGCTCAATCTGCGATACAAAGCTGATAAAGATATGAGTTTCATAAAGAACAGAACCCAACTACTTTACAGGGATAGAAGAAGGGAGCTTCTCCTTAATACAATTGAGCAAACCCTCCTCTCCATCCAACCAGACAGATTAATTGAAAAAGCACTTATTCTGAAAGAAGATGAACTTATAATAAAAACTGAGAGGAAAACCAAAACTTTCCCTCTCAGAAACTTCAAACACATCCACGTGCTCGGCTGGGGAAAGGCAAGCGGGCGCATGGCTGAGCAGATTGAAAAAATTCTCCCAATTGAAGGGGGAGTTGTGAACATACTGAAAGGAACTCGCTTCAAAACAAAAAGGATAAAGCTCAACCAGGCAGAGCACCCAATAGCTAAAGAAGGGAGCTTGAGAGGAACAATTGAAATTTTAAGTTACGCGGAATCACTTGAAGAAGATGATTTGGTGATATGCCTCATCTCAGGTGGAGGCTCAGCGATGCTTTCCCTCCCCCTTGAAGGAATTGAACTTCACGAGAAGCAGTTGATTGTTGATAAATTAATGAAAGCAGGCGCGGATATAAATGAGTTGAACTGCGTGAGAAAGCACCTCTCCCAAGTGAAAGGAGGAAGGCTTGCAGAAAAACTCCACCCAGCAACAATCATCAACCTCATCCTCTCAGACGTGATTGGCGACCCGCTTGACGTCATCTCCTCAGGACCAACCGTGCCTGACACCACAACTTTCTCAGATGCAAAAAGAGTGCTTCTCAAATACAAACTCTGGGATACCTCCCTGCCATGCAGGATTATTGAGAAAGGAGTGAGAGGGTTGGTTGAGGAAACCCCAAAGAGAAATAACAGAATTTTCAAAAAAGTTCACAGCTTCATAATTGGAAACAACAGAACAGCCCTTCTCTCAGCAAGCAGCTTCCTGAACTCTCTTGGGGTGAAGCACAGGTTAATCCAAAACATAAAAGGAGATGCAAGGGAAGCTGGAAGGAAACTTGCCTGCATTCTAAAAAAAGGAAGCTTTGTTGCAGGAGGGGAAACAACCGTTAAAGTCACCGGCAAAGGAGCTGGAGGAAGAAATCAGGAAGTTGCCTTGAGCTGTGCTCTCGCAATAGCGGGTTTTTCTGAATTGCTTTTTGCTTCTTTTGGGACTGACGGAGTAGACGGGAACTCACCAGCAGCCGGAGCAGTGGTTGATGGGTTAACAATAAGCAAATCAAAAGAGCTTGGGGTGGATGCAGAAGTTTTTCAGAAAAATAATGATACATACAACTTTTTCAGAATACTTGGAGATTGCATAATAACAGGAGCAACTGGAACGAATCTGAATGACGTTATGATTGGCTTAAAATTAAAAAATAGATGAAAGCTCTCTCACCGTTGCATCTGTCCTTATTGAATTTCTTTTGAAATGCGTCCTTGAAACTCCATAACCTATCTCTTTCACTTTTTTAATAAAACTTTCAAAATTAGGAGATGATTTCCTCAATTTCTCCGCAAGCTTGTGCAAATCAAAATACGTGGGAGGCATCCCCGCTTCCTCCTCCATAAGCTCAAGCAATTCATCAATTTTCCATTTGTTTGAATACTCCCTCTCCATATTCAGCTTTCTCATTCTGCTTATGAATTCCGCATCCCAAAGCTCACCAAGAAACAGAGGACCTGCATGCTGAAACTTCCCACCACAGAGAGGACAGCTCTCCTTCAAAACAGGTGGATTGAACCTCCACTCCCTGTTCAAGCATTTAGGACAGTGTGAAATATACCCCAATTCTTTAATGCTCTCCACAGCTCCCTCTGCCCCCAACTTTAATTTAACAAACAACTTGAAGTAATGCTGCGCTGACATTGAAAGAAGAAACTCACTTTTGAAGTTCATGCTTGATGCAAACCTGACAATCACACCCGCAAGTATTCTTAAACCAATCTCATGGCAGTACTCATTATCAATTGGAGCAGCTCCATAAATTTTCAGACATGCTTTTGAATGCGCACCGCAGAGAACTGCCGTATCCGTTGCAGTGACAGAAAGCACCCCTCCTTTTCTGAAAGAAGTCATTGCTGCATGCAAATACCCAATTGGCGTTCCAAACGGGTCTATCTCCACCCAACCAAACTCCCTGTTGTGGAAAAGAAAGTCATTTATATGGGAGCAGTGAACTCGGTAATTTTTTAAACCATTCAGCTTTGCATTCCTTTCTGCAAGCTTGCACGCCTCCTCCTCCACATCTACAAACTGCACCTCACCAATTTCATTCTCCTTTGCATACCTCACCCCTCTCGCCCCGCTTCCGCATAACCCATCAACCACCCTTATTCCCCCAGCTTCCTCGCAGTAAGCGCCAACTGCCAGGCTTGAAACATCTCTGCAAAGCTCCATCTTTGGGTTGAAGAAAACCTTATCCGAGATAAACAGCTTTGCTTTTCCTTCCCTTATCTCTTTCATAGAATCACTCATTTTTATTAACGAGCTCTGGTATAATATTATTATGCAAAAGGAGGCAGAGGAAAGGAAATTCTGGTCCGAAATCAAGGAGCGCTTTCCGCCACCTTCTCTCTTCTTCAAAGACCCATCTATTGGAAAAATCTATTTTAACGACGCAAGCATCGGCATACCCCCAACGCAATCAATCAAGGCTGCAGTAATGGAGTTTGACAGATACCATAAAAAATACGTACGTCTTGATGAAAACTTCAAAGAGCAGCTCAACTTAGTTGAAGAAACAAGAGTTAGAGTCTCAAAACTCCTTGGGACAAAACCCCAGAATATAGTTTTTGATAACAACACAACTGAGGCAATGAAGCTTGTGGCTGCAATGGTGCTGAAGGAGGGAGATGAATTCATAACAACCACCCGCGAATACTTCCCGAGCATGCGGGTTTTCTTTGACCCGCTATACAGACTTCCCCCTCCCCAAAAGATGCGCCCTCTCCGCCAGTTTCAACTCGGACGTCTTCCGATAGCCGAATTCACTGCAACCCCATCCCTGTTTGATGAGGTTGGGCTTACCATGCAGAACTATGCTTTGGATTCGGATAGTATAAAACACCGCTCCGCTTACCTCGTTCAACTACAGCTTGGTGAAAGGAGATACCTTGATGTGAAAATGAGAGTTGTAAACGTTGGAAGAAACGATGAGGAGATGCTTGCGAACATAGAGAATGCAATAAATGAGAAAACAAAGCTTATTGTTGTAAGCCACGTATTCAGAGGGGATGGAGGAGTGGCGCCAGTTGAAAAAATCTCCGAGATAGCCAAAAAACATTCAGATGAAAACAGAAAAGTTTACTTTCTCATAGATGGGGCGCAGGTGCTTGGCAACCTCCATCCAAGCCAAATTAACGTTGAGGGAATTGGATGTGATTTTTACGTTGCAAGCGCGCATAAAACACTGCTTTCCGAACCAGCGACAGGCATACTCTACATCAGTGAGCGCAACGCCAAGCTAATTCAAAAGTTGCTTGAACCCAACCCCTACTTTGGAACTGCACCGCTGTTTGAGCTGAAGGCATTTCAATTCCACCCGGACAACCAGCCAATCAACATATTTAAAGGAGAGCGTAGGACAATCAACGACTGGGCAAGCCTGGATGAGAGAACGCTCAGCGAGTTCAGGAGAATCTCCACACCAGAAATTGCATCATTAAACGAATCTCTGAAATTCTTTGATGAGATAGGATGGGATAAAGTTCATGAGAGAATCAAGCACCTAAAAGAATATGCTGTTGATAAGCTTAAAACAATCCCACACATGCAGATTCTCTCTCCTCACAATTCCTCCCCAGCAATACTTGCTTTTTCATTGGAGAACATCAGTTCCCAAAAAGTTGTTGAGGAGTTGCACAAACGTGGAATTGAAACAACCTACATACCCAAGCCGGACAGCGTGAGAGTTTCATTCTCAATAAGGAATAATGAAGAAGAAATAGATGAACTTGCAAAGGTGCTTGCCGAAATAACTGCATCAGATGAAATAAAAAAGTCAAAACTGGGATAGCTACCTAATTGATTTAACACTTCCCCTCAACCTGCTCTCCAGCATCCTCTCCAAAGCAAACTCAAGCACTCGCTTGAAAGCAGCCTTTTCATTTTCAGCAAGCTTCACCGCTATTTTCGTTTCACCCTCAACACTGAAGAAACCATCAGCATAGTTTATTCTGCTCCTGCTTTCCTTGTTTTCAAGAGTTGTAAAAGTGTGAAATGCGCTCCAACTTTTATTCCTCTCAACTGCATCAGCAAGCCCAGCAACCTCATCCAACCCAAGCTTCACCCTATTTTTATTCTTCTTATCACTCAGCGTTATGAAAACTCCATCCTCCCCAAGAGAAACTGTAAGGGAGGTTATTTTCTCATCACTCTGATGAACAAACGAATGCAGCACCCTTAACGCCATCCTCTCACTTCAAGTTAATTCTATCCATCTTCACTCCAGCCTGCTTGAAAAGCTCAAAAGCTTCCTTATCAGCATAATCGCCTGAGTAAACAACCCTCCTTATACCAGCATTGATTATCATTTTAGCGCATATTTTACACGGGATTCCATTCACATACATTGTAGCATCCTTTGATGAAACTCCATGCAGCGCGCACTGAATTATCGCGTTCTGCTCAGCATGAACTCCCCTGCATATCTCATGATGCGTCCCACTAGGTATCTTCAATTCATCCCTTAAACAACCGATATCCAAACAATGCGGCAAGCCGCTTGGAGCGCCGTTGTAACCCGTTGCAAGCAACCTTTTATCTCTGACAATTACTGCTCCAAACTGATGCCTCTTGCACGTTGACCTCTCAGCAACCACATTGCATATCTTCATAAAATACTCATCCCAAGAAGGCCTGGACATAGCAACCCCCTATCTATTTGAAAGGAAATTAATTTAATACTTCACAAAAACTCCACAACTTTCCCCTTATACTTGTAAAGTAGATTGTAATCAGCATTGCTCAGCACTACACCAACCTTCTCACCTGCTTTCGCTTCCTGCACTTGCCTGTGCGCCATCTCAATTGCCTTTACCTCCATCATCTTTCCCTCAACGTTCGCTTTCATTCTCACCCTAAGCACATCACTTCTTACCTCTCCCGTCAAAACAACTCCAAAAGGAAGTTTGAACAAGTCCATTATAAGAAACGTTGCCATAATATAAAATGGAAGGAACTTAAATATTTTTCTTGCTTAACTGATCTTATGAATAGAATCTACAAAAAACTTCTCAGGCACTTTGGAAAGCAGCACTGGTGGCCCACAACAAGCAACAACCCCCAGTTTGAGATAATTGTAGGTGCTTTTCTAACACAGCAGAGCACATGGAGGAACGTTGAGAAAGCAATAGAAAATCTAAAAAATGAGAAGATGCTCACCTCAAAAGCAATCGCAGAAGCAAGCTTAACCAAACTGTATGCATGCGTGAAACCAACCGGCTTCTACAGACAGAAAGCAAGAAGATTAAGGAAGTTTGCAAAATACATTGAAAAAACATACAACGGAAACTTAAAACTACTTCTCTCCAAACCACTTGAGGAAGCAAGGGAGGAGCTCCTCTCACTTGAAGGAGTCGGATACGAGACTGCTGACTCAATTCTCCTCTACGCTGCTGAGAAACTAATTTTCCCAATAGATGCTTACACAAAAAGAATTTGCGAGCGCTTGGGAGTTGTAAAAGGAAATTATAACAAACTTCAAAACTTCTTTCACTCCAACCTTCCGAGAAACTTGGAAGTTTACAAGGAGATGCACGCTCTCCTTGTTGAGCTTGGGAAAAACTACTGCAAAACAAAACCAAACTGCCCTCCCTGCCCGCTCAGGAAGGAATGCACTTTTTATATACAAAAAACCAAAATACAACCATGAGCATTGCGTTCAAGCAGGCAGAGCAGAGAAGAACTGAGGAGGAGTTCAGAGAGCTGGCTAATGGAATTATGGGAATGATTGACTCAAAACCAGACTGGAAGGAGAAACCAAAGGAATTTCTCCTAAAAGTTCTTGACAGAATAAACGAAACAAAGCCAAAACTTCAATTCCCAGTTGCAGATGAGATTGAGAATAGATTCACCCTCTTCCTTGAAAATGAACTGAAAAACACAGGAAAGCTTCTCGCTTCAAGAATGGAGAATCCATGGAATTCAAGAATACTTGACGGCCAATCTCTCAAATCCAACCCAGTAAATCTTGAAATTGAGGCTTGGGTGGATTTATCAACAATAAATAAACTCATCCAATTTGCAAACAGACAAAACATAGGTGGTTTGAGCAAGCTCCTTGAGCTCCCAGAGAAGGACATCTCCGAGCTTGTCAACTCATTTGAAATTTCCTCAAGAGTTGAGTTCAACAAGCTATGCAAAAACTCCAAACAATAAACAAGTTTTATAAATTTTCTGCTTTATATCTATCTGGTGTTACTTTGAGAAAAACTGCACTGCTGCTGTTATTGCTTCTGCTAGCACATCATATTACTGCATATAATGTCACTATGTACTTCTTCTATTCAACAACCTGCCCGCACTGCCACGCTGAATCAATCTTCCTCTCAAAACTTGAAGCAAAATACCCCTCTCTGGAAATAAAGAAGTTTGCAGTTGACATCTCAGATGAGAATCTTAATTTAATGACTAGATTTGCCAGAGCATACAAAGTTTCTGAAACTGATTTCTTCGGTGTCCCCCAAACTTACGTTGGAGATGGAGTGATAATTGGTTATATGGATGATGACACAACGGGAAGAATAATTGAGGAGAGAGTAGCTAACTGCATTCAGTTTGGATGCATCGACCCGTACACAAACGTCCTCCGCAGTGAAGGAAATGAGACAACAAATGCAACAGTGGTTGAAACCTACGTAATAAACTACCCATTTATTGGGAAAATTGACATGAGAACCGCCTCCCTCCCCCTCCTCAGCATACTGCTCGGGTTGCTTGACGGCTTTAACCCATGCGCCATGTGGGTGCTTATCTACTTGATAACAATGCTTACTGGCACAAAGGACAGAAAGAAAATGATACTCATAGTTGGAACATTTGTTTTTGCCTCTGGTGTGTGGTATATTCTCATCCTCTCCGGCTGGCTGAAATTATGGGAGATTATAAGCTTCACTGATATAACCCGTGTGCTAGTTGGAATTGTAGCAGTTGGAGCCGGTTTGATAAACTTGAAGGATTACATAACTCTTCCAAAAGCAGTCTGCAAGGTAACTGACGCAGCTTCCCAAAGCAAGATTATGAAAAGAATTGATGAGCTAACAAAACCAAGCGCAGTGCCAGCAACCCTTTTCGGAATAGTGCTTCTTGCATTCACAGTTAACACAGTTGAGTTTGCCTGCTCAGCAGGCTTCCCAGCAACTTTCACAAGGATACTTGCTTTGAGAAACCTTCCCTTCCTTGAATACTACCTCTACATCCTTATATACGTATTCTTCTACATGCTTGACGACATGATTGTTTTCAGCATGGCAGTTATAACACTCAGCTCAACAGACTTCGGCTCAAAATATGGAAAGCTCTCCCAATTGATTGGAGGAGTTGTCCTGCTCATCCTTGGCTTGCTCCTCATCTTCATGCCGCAAGTATTAACCTAATCAAAGAATTTTATTCAAAATTTCCTCAATCTCCTTCCTCCCCATCTCCTTTATATTCCTCTCCAGAGTTGATGAAACAACTCCATCAAGTATAAGCGGTATATCCTCCCTCTTAACCCCAAACTCGCTCAACCTCATCTTCAACCCAATTTTTCTGAAAAGCTCCCTCATTCTCTCCGGCCCATATAGCTGGGTGAGCCTATTAACTTTCTCACATCCCAATGCATTGAACTCCATCACTTCAGGGAGAGTAAGGGAGCACGCATTTCCATGAGGAATGCCAAAATGAACTGTTAAAGGATACGAGATTGCATGAGACGGACCTGTCCCTATATTGCTTATCGCAATTCCTCCAAGCAAGCTTGCAAGCGACATCTCCTCCCTCACCTCAATATTATTTGGCTCCTCACATGCTTTCTCAAGACTCTCAAAAACAATCTTCACAGCTCTGAGAGCAAGATAATCACTTATCGGCTGAGCTTTCTTAGACCATAAAGCTTCAAGCGCATGCGCCAGTGCATCAACACCTGTGTTTGCAGTTAACTCTCTCGGCATGGTGACAGTCAACTCAGGGTCAACTATCGCAACCTTTGGAAAAAGGTATTTATTCCTCACAGGCAGCTTCAGCTTCTTCTCTTTATCTGAAATAACTGCAAATGGAGTTACCTCGCTTCCAGTCCCAGCTGTCGTTGGAATTGCTATAACAGGCAAACCCCTTCTCTCAATTCTCCTCCCTCCAAAAACATACTCATATGCCTTGCCTTCAGCTTCCGCAAGGCATGCAATCATCTTCGCAGCATCAATCACGCTCCCTCCTCCCAAAGCAATCACGAGCTTGCAGCCCCTCTCCTTAATAACTGCAATCCCTTCATCAACGCTCTGGTGGGTTGGGTTCGGCTCAACTCCATTATAAACAGTTATATCAACTTTCAGCTGTTTGCGTATTCTCTTAACAACATCCTCTCTGAAACCACCTCTGCCTGTTACAAGAAGCACCTTATCCACATCAACGTTCTCCCCAAGCCTGCTCAAGCTTCCCCTTCCAAAAATTATCTTTGTAGGAAGCTGAAACTCCCACATCATCTCTCCATCCTCCTCAAAGCATCAATTAAACCATGTGCGTAGTTTATGCACCCAAAAGCAGTCACATAATCCTTCCTCTCCAGATAGAACTCCGCATCCTTGCAGTATCTCATCGCAAGCTCAACAATTTCACCTTTCATCCCCTTAACATTTTTATGGAACTGCTCTATATCCTCCCTTATTCTCCTCTCCTGATCCATAAAAGCATTTTAATTCTTCTCTTTAATTTATTTGTATGCACGAAAAGGTGATACTCGGAGGGACTTTTGATACTCTCCATGAGGGGCACAAAAAACTTTTAAGGAAAGCTCTGTCTGCTGGAAGAAGAGTTTACATAGGTTTAACCTCAGATGAGTTTGTGAGAAGAAACAAGAAGCACAGGTGCGCTTCGTTCAAGCTCAGAATGAGAAACCTCAAAAAGTTTCTTGGCAACGAGCTTAAAAGAGTTGAAATATTCAAGCTTGATGACTTCTACGGGCCTGCCGTTGATGGTGAATTTGACGCAATAGTTGTCAGCGAGGAAACGAGACAGCGAGCTGAGGAGATTAACAGAATGAGGAGGAGCAGAGGCTTGAAGGAGCTTGAGATAATTTCAATACCACTGCTTGCAGGGGAGGATTTGAAAAAAATCTCCTGCGAGAGAGTGAAGAAAGGAGTTATAGATGTTGCTGGAAGGAGAAGAAAGCCAGTTTTAATTGCGGTTGGCTCAACAAACCCATCAAAGCTCAAAGGAGTTGAAAGAGTTGCAAAAAAAATATTCAAAAAATTCAAGCTTGTTGGAGTTGAGGTGAAAACAAAAATTTCCTCACAGCCTTTTGAGGAGGAGACGATAACGGGAGCAATTGAAAGGGCAAAAGCTGCAAGGGAGAAGCTTAAAGCAGATTATGGAGTTGGTTTGGAGAGCGGGCTTTTCAAGTTTTCAGACAAGTTTTTTGACTGCCAGTGGTGCGCTGTTTATGATGGTGAAACAACCACGCTTGGCTTCAGCATGGGATTTGAGGTTCCTGCTGAGCTTATTCAGGAGATAATAAAAGACAGGAAAACAATGAGTGAGGTATTTGAAAAGCTCAGCGGAATAGACGAAATAGGGAAGAAAAAAGGTGCAATTGGTTACCTTTCAAAAGGGCTGACTGAGAGAAGGGAGATGAGCGAGCAGGCATTCCTCTGCGCAATTATACCGCGAATTCATAAAACAATAAATATATAACCTGATTTAATTTCATGGTGGTGGTCATATGAAAAAAACAATTCTGGTTTTGTTGCTTATTCTCCTCATAGCTGGGTGCACCTTATTCCAACCCCAAGAAACACCATCAACAGAGTACGAAATATTCTCAAACATACCAACTGAAAATGCTGCTTCGCTACATTTTTTTAAACTCACAGAGCACGGTGCAAGCGAGCTCTCATCACTTTTGGGGGTAGCACTTGGAGGAAATATTCTAAAAAAACTCAGTGGTGGACAGATTGGAGTTATTTCATATAGAGATGGCTCCAGTACATTTGTTACATACCTAAAAACAAATCTAACAATTGATAATCTTTTGGAAGAGCTTCCGGAGTATTATGAAATCTCTAAGAAAACTAAAAATATAGGAGGACGGGAAATCACGGTTCTCAGCCCCTCTTTTGATGAAGAAAATCCCATATGTGTATGGAAGGAGGGAGATGTGCTCAAGCTGGTGTTCACTCAAAAACTAACCCTACCTACACCATCACAATGCACATTCCCCGCCGGTCTCACTTGTGCTTCTTACTCTTTGAATGAAAATGGACTGCTTACCCTTGAGCTTGGACAGGGAACAGGCAGAACAATAATTGTGAAAGGAGTTGCTTGCACACAGAACTTAAGCCCTGAGTATACAACAGAAGCGAGTATATACTACCAGCCAGCGAGAAATGTGACAATTCCTTCTGGAGGCAAAGCTTTTATTGCGCAACCAGGCGTGATCAATATTGCATGCACGGATGCTGCGGGAAAACCCCTCGGCACATCTATTGGTTCAAGCTACAGTGGCAGGATAATCATAAACTACACCGAAGCAGATACTGGTTTAGTAAGAATCGCAGTTGGCGCATTTTCATACCGCTTCAAATCAACTGACTCAAAAAACTGCGAAAAAATATTGGAAACAAAATACGATTATAAAAACGTTAAGAGCTTGCTTGCGGAAAGCAATGCAATCAAGAAAGAAGTTCCTGTAAATGGGAAATTAGTCGGCGAGTATCAAGCTTATGGAGAGAGTGCTTTTGGCACTGCTTTCAGTGATGATAATGGTGTATACGTCGTTTACATATCAAAGAATCAGTCAAACATCCCCCTCCTAACCCTTACGATTAAAAGTAACGTATGCTACTCACCAACTGGAAAGGCATCAATACTAAAGGAGGGTGGAAAGGAAGCCTGTATGGATGAAGTAACCGCCATTGGGGGCTCAAACCTGATACTGCAAAGAGGCGTTGGAGAATACTCAATTTTGCTTTACACTATTGTAAAAGGATCAAAGAGTTTCGCTTTAGAGAATGCAAAGAAAACAATTTTCTCAATTTCACTTCAAGGAGAGGAGAAGCGCTGGAGTGAAAACGCTTCAATCAGAGTAGTGGTTTATGAATCGGGCAGTATGACAAAAATACCAGAAGCAAAGGTTGAACTCTATTTTGACAATGAGCTTCAGAGCACAAGATACACCGATTCTAACGGAGTAGCAAAGTTTGATGACATTCACATTCCCTCCCTAAAAAAATATAAGTTCGTAGTGAGCAAGCAGGGATATATAAATGCGAGTACTATACGACCGGACTTTGGGATAAGCTACTATTCATGGGAACTGGATGTACATCTTCAGAGAGATGTCACAGCAGGATACAGAGACTACAGCCCGTCAACCAATGTAACAATTGAAGAAGCAAAATTATCTAACGTCCCAATCATCAATGCTTACGGGCAACCTCTTGTGAAAATTGTTGTTGGCGAAAAAGGAACCGCAAGGGACGTGAAAGCTGCTGGCAACATTGCCGCAGTGATTGGTAATAGGGCATATAGAAAAATTAACATAACTGCATCCATCGACACAACTACCTCCCCTCCGCGCTGCATCCCAATTATTCAACAGGCAGCTCTGCCTTATCCGATTGATACATCAAAAACGAAGCTTGTGCTGCTGGATGACGAAGTCGCCCCTCAAATGACGAACCAGAACCTTTTATTAGTTGGAAATTCCGGAAATAAAGTTATTTCCGACTTGCTGAAAGCAACCTCCATAGATCTTCAAAGTGATAAAGTAGTTATGAAAGCTATTGGGTCAAATCGAATTCTCGTTGCCGGTTACAGAGCGGTTGACATAATAACGGGGGCAGACCAGTTTATCGGCATCTTAGTTGCCGCTACGAACAATTCTCTTACACCCACCCCTCTCACATTCTCCAACGTACTGGTACTGAACCAGGAGGGTAAGCCAACATTCACGATAGTCATTGGTGAGGGAACTACAGCGGAGGAATCTGTTGGAGCTGCAAACATCGCAACCCTTCTAGGGAATCTTGCATTTAGAAAGCAGAGCATTACTGCAAACATTGCGGGTTCCGGTGCTTCTATCCGTTGCGAGGTTTCACCTACTTACTCGGCATCAAGAGTTTTCCTTAATCCAGCAGCTAATAAACTTGTCGTGCTTGATAGAGACGTAGATAAGGCATCAATTCTCATTCTCATAGGCCCACCAGAAGTCAACTCGGTTAGCAGGGAGGTTTATTCAGCAGTTTCATCTCTACCAAAATTAACAAAAGGAAAGGCAGTGGTTACTGCAGCTGGGACGAACAGAATAATTATTGCAGGTGGAACCGAGATGGATACAGAGAGGGCAGCTGATAAGTTCATAGAATGGCTCGCAAAAAAGTATAACTAAACAAATAACGATAAAATTAATATACCCTGCCTTCTATAATCTCTCTGGGGTGCAAGTGGCTGAGCCAGAGGAGCTGATCATAAGACCAAAAATAAGCTCACGCATCATTCTTTTGATAATTTTAATGATTTTAGATATTGCCATCACTGCAGTTTTCTTCACTTATCTTGAGGAAAAATACCTTGTTCTGCTTGCTGGAGGAGCAATCTTCGTCGTCCTTCTTCTTATTGGCTTATCCATCATATACAAAAGAGTTTCACTGGTTTACAGAATAGGTGCAGAGGATGTTGACAGAATTGAGGGTTTGATCGCACCAACAGAAACCTCCCTTCCAATTGAGAAGATAAGCGAGGTGAAAGTTGAAAGGTCAATAATAAGCCGTTTCCTTGGTATCGCAGATATATACCTGAGAGGCACCGGTGGAGCTTCCATGAGAATTGTTGACGTTGATTCAAACAAAATACGCGAAACACTGCAGTTCCTCTGGTATTGCATGAAGGGAAAAGGAAAAGCAGGAAAAACCTAATTTATTTAACAATAAACTCCCTCAGAACCCTTTTTGCTTCCTCTGGCTGTTCAACTGTTAAACCAACAAGCGTCTCCTTCCCATCCCTGCTCATTACCTGAAGGTTTGTGAAGTTCACCTTCCTATCCTTCAGCATTTTTGATATTCTAGCCAGCTCTCCTGGTTTATCTCTTAACTTTATCAGTATCATCTCCTCAGAAAGAACCTTGTAACCCTTCTTTGTCAGAACATCAACTGCCTTATCTTCCTCCTCCTCCCTCACCTCAAAAACAATCACCGCTTTTCCCTGAACTCCTGTTGCACTTATATTTTCTATATTTATTCCAACTTCACTTAACGCCAGCGCTATGTCTGCCATTAGCCCCACTCTGTCCTTCTCAACAATTTTCAGCACTTTCATCGCCACCCCAATAACTATTAGACGTTATTATTTAAATAATATACCTTTAAAAATGAAAGTAATAAATACCACTTATTAATCAACGTTATACAAGGTGATAAAAATGCCAAATGGAACTGCACCTCCTGGAATGATGACTGTCTCCCAGCAGCTTGATATGATAATTGACGACATTGACAACACAATAGCAGGTAAATACCCATTCACTCTGAGGGATTTGCTTGAAAACCCAGATGACTACTCGGACATACCTGACGTTGGAAAGGAGATTGACAAGCTTAAAAAAGATATTGAGGAATACTTTGAAACTAAGAAAGCTGAAGCTGCGGAGCAGCTGAGCAAATACAAGGAAGATGCATTGAAAGCAACAAGGCTTGCTGAAAAGCTTGAGATGGTTGTGAAGGATAAAGCAAACAGCCAGAAAAAACCATACGTCACTCCCCTCTTCTTCGTGAGGAAGGAGGATGAGGATGAAGTGCTTTTCATTGACAATTACGATCCATCTTTTGATGGATTGATAGATGAGCTTGCTAGGAGAAGCATGTTTGTTGTGAACGCAAGCATGCCAATTGAGTCATACAAAGTTGGCAGATGGGTTTTTGTAGGCGAGAACAAGAACAGAGGAGTTTACGTTTTCTTCCCCCTCAACCCAGTTGGGCTGTTTGACGTTGCAAAGGACCAGATTACGCTAGCGCTTGACGGAATAAAGATGGATTTAGAAGCATCAGCTGAGGAAGAGAAGTAATTAATCCCTCACAACAAATCTCTCAATTTCTTTTTTTGCTTTCTCCCTTCTTTTTTGATGTTCCTCCAGAAATCTAACTACTTTATTTACCAGATACTCCTTGCACTCACCGCACAGTATTCTGCCTGCTTTGCACTCGCTTCTCATTCTTTTTATTTTCTCATCATTCTCCTCAAACATGTAAAACAACCACTGGTGCACCACACAAACATCTGGGTTGCCTCCTTTCTTCCTCTGCTCCTCCACAGTTGCTCTGCCACCTGTGAATGCATTCATTATCTTCTTTCTAGCAACTTCTTTTGAATCAGTTGTGTAAACAGCAGTTTGCTCCTCCGAAGCAGACATTTTGCCTCCAACCCCCTGCAAACCAGGGAGGAACTTGCTGTATATCCCAGCTGGCTTCGGCATCCCAAGAGACGGAGCAACATCCCTCGCTATTCTCCAGTATGGGTCTTGGTCTATCGCGCATGGAATTAAGCAATTCACATTTCTCTTTTCAAGCATCTGCGCCATAAACGCAGGTGCTGCCTGCACTGCCGGGAAGAAGATGATTCCAATGTTGGAGCTGTTTGTGAAACCAAAAACCGCTTTTGCTGTTGAGAAAGTAACTCTCTTCGCAACCTGCAGGGCAATTCTGTAGATTGTTTTCATATACTCCACATCGGAAAATATAACAGTGTTTTTTGAATCCATACCGCACGCAATAACATCAAGCGCATTGTCATAGCTGTAGCCAACTGCTTCCTCCAATTCAACGTCTCTCATGAGGAACTTTTCATCATCCGTCATCTGAAAATACAACTTGGAGCCGAATGCTCTCTGGAGGTGAGAGGTGAAAATCCAGGGAATCAAATGCCCGAGGTGGGTTTTGCCTGAAGGGCCTCTCCCAGTGTAAAGCACAAACTCCTTCCCTTTCTCGTATTCATTCATTATCACATCAAAATCCCTGTGGGAGAAGAACAAACCCCTTCTAAGATAAAGGTGCATCTCCCCAGCTTTCTTCTCAATTTTCCTCATCAACTCTGCTGAAAGTGGCTGCACCCCAAACTCCTTCATCAGCTTATCGTAATCAACTTCCCCTTTCACTTCCCACGGGCTCACAACAAACTTCTTCTCCATCTCAACCCCCTATTTTCTTAAAACAGCAGATATTAAAACAGCTATTATTCCACACACAACAATTGGGACAGTGCCGGCTATCATTGCCTGCATACCACCAAGCTTGTGCGCCTCCCTCACCCCGCTTGTTTGAATACGTATCAGATATGCTGTTGCAATAATAGCGCCAAACAACCCAACAGATAGATGAATTGAGAAAAGAAAGTTCAAAAGCAACCACAAACAACCTAGAATAACTGGCGAGAATGGAACTGGAAGGGAGAGGATGTAAAGGTGCTGTTTTAAACTGCCCATCCCACCAGCAATCATCGCAAAAGGATAGGAAATTAACGCTATGAACAACCACGCTCCCAGAAACTCAAGGAATGGGGTTGTGTAGCTGAAAATAACTATCGCATCTCGCGCTCCAACTGCAATAAAAAGTAAGGAAGCAATCACACCTGCATTTACCAAACCAGCAAGAAGGTTCATGCAAACCCCTGCAAATGAGGAGTTCATTCTATTCACTCTAAAAGTTTTTGTAGGAGTTAGGAATGAACCAAACCACCCCTCCCAATTCATTAATTTAACCTTTCCACTTTCCGCAAGTTCCTTTCTTGCTAAACACTCCTCGCATATGCTTCCGCACTCCTTGCAAAGTGGCTTTCCGCATACTGAGCACTCAGAAACAGCTTCTTTTTCCGGATGATAAGCGCACTCCATTTCAACCGATAGATTAACTTTTGGAATATTAATATACCTTTCTGGAATTCATCAAGCTATGCTCTCAATCCCAAGCTCCACCCTTCGCTTTATGGGAGTTGAGCTGCACACCAGCTCCATTCTCTCCCCACTTTTCCTTATGAATGACTGAATATTTCTTCTGTCAAGAAATGAGAGCAGCTCATCAATCTCCTCATCCTTCAGCTTGCTTATATCCATCCTCACCTCAACCACCTCTACGTTTAGGAGTAGTTTTGAGGGGTATTTAAATAGGCGGAAGGGGGGTAACTTTCCAGTGAAATTAACTACTCTATTGGTATGCTCTCTGCCTTCGGCTTGCTCTTCTCCTTCTTCTCCAAACAGACTTCCAGCACCCCATTCTTATACGTTGCTTTTGCATTCTTTGAGTTCACAGCTGCAGGAAGTTTAACCTCCTTATAGAAATCCGTTTCCTCTCCTGGCGCAGATATTGTGAGCACCCTGTCAGTTGCATTCAACTTTATTTTATTCTTATCCACCCCAGGAAGCTCCACTATAACTGTTATAGTATCCTCTCTCTCAATCACATCAACAAGCGGCTCCCTTTTATCTGTAACCATCGGTCCCTTAATGGTTGGCTTAACGTTACCAAACTGCTGTATAACTGGCTTTCCATCTGGCCCAACCCTTATATTGAAACCATAAACAATCGGCTCACCACTTTTCAGCTCATCAATATTAAACTCCTCCATAAACCTCTTCATCTCCTCCTCTATATCAAAAATATCCCAATCCCCAAAAAAATCAAAGAAGCTTCTCCTCCTCTTCTTATCAGCCATCCTCTCACCCTCCATTAATCAATTGGGAGAAGCAGCTATAAATAATTTTCATTTTCTGTTTTTCACATAACTCTCAAGAAACTTGAATGCAGCCTCCTCATCCATCTCCTTCGCATTCATCTCCTCAAAAACCTTTTTGCACTCCGTATAATTAAGTCTATTCACCATTCTCACAGCTCCCATCCACTTCTCATTCACATCAAAAGGATCCTCAACAACCCGAAACATAAGCACAGTGCGCGCTCCAAGCAACCTCTCCCTCTCATCTCCATAATTCCCCTCAACCCACCCTTTCACCGCATCTTTTAATCTACCAACTCTCCCTCTTTCATCTATCGTATCACTATCATACCCATCCCTTCTCCACCTATCCCCCCACTTCTTCTTCCACTTTTCATTAATTGGTCCATAAACTCCATTTTCATATAAGTTCACAAGCTCCTCAAAAGGAGAACGAACCTCCTGCGCCCACCTTCCAAAAACCTCCCTTGCTGTTTCGCCATGTTCATATTCTGTTTTTATGACAGCCCCCTCCCCTCTCAGCTTCTCCATCACCCTTCTCTTCAGAAGCACATGCTGTTTTCCAGCTTCAACTATCACATACCCTCCCAGCTCACCTTTTTCTATTCCGGTAACTAGCAAATTCGCCCTTATTCTATTCCTCTCATCCAGCCCAACCACCATCACTCCAGCAGCATTCAAAACAGAGTTAACTGCCTTATCAAAATCACCGTCGCCCATTTTTTTAATCACTCTTGTCTCCATTGCAAGAAACGGCGGCAGAACCATAGCACCTCGCGTAGCAAAGCTTAAGTCATGCACAACATCCATCTGCTTTATCTTAACTCCTTTTTCATTCAAATCAGCAACAACCTTCAGAATCTCCCTTTCACAATCCTGGTGCAAATACCCTCTTTTCCTCACATAATCATCTATAATTTCGCTCCTCTCCTTCTCATTCTTCCCCTTTAATGAGTTCAGCATTCTCTGGAATTCCTCATCCTTTGGCTCTTCAAGAACAATACAATCCGGCATCCTTCTCTCTGTCATACTTCGAAGCCTATGCGCATACTCGGGAGTGTGGGTTCCAAGAAAGAAAACAATCTCGGTTTTCTTTTCAGCTCCCTTTCTCGCCCCATCAGATATTCCAGGCTTCAGCTCTCCGCCACCCTCTTTCTCAGCAACAACCATGTATAAAATAAGCATTTTGTAATATTTAAACTCACTTCCCAGTTACTGACTTTCCTCTCTCAACAAGCTTTTTCGCAAGCTCAGCCCTGTTCAGCAGCTGCCTGTTGAACTTCTCCCTCTCCTCAGGCGTCATAAGCTTCTCATAAACAAACTTTGTATACTCCTGTGAAGTTTGAGAGACATTAAGAAGCAACTCGTGAAGCTGGGGCAGCCCAAGCTTCATCTCCTCAGGTTGCAATACCTCTATCCCAATCGGCCCATACCTGAAACAAACATTCACAAGAGAGTTCAAATCCCTTGCAAGCAGCTTCACCTCCGCAGAGGTTGAATACAGCTCCTCATACTGAATTGGCTCCTCAATCTCCCCTGTTGCATAAACCACGCCAGGCTCCTGGGTTAACCTTCCTATCATGTCAACTAGGGAGTTTTGAATCACATCTGGAGAGTTGCCGTGCATGTCAAAATACATAAGCACCAGCAAACCCCCATTCTTTATCACTTCATCATTTACCTCTTCAACTGTTTTCATCTACAACCTCTCCAGCTTCCCCTCCTTCATAACAAACCTGTGCTCTGGGTTTCTTGGGCATACGTAAACATCATTCTGAAGCTCCAGCCTCACCGATATTCCATCCTGGGCAAAGCAGACAAGGCATGCCTTCATGCTCGTCCAATCCATCGCCATCCCATCCCCTCCAACATGAAATATAATCACTTACTAGTAATTAAACCTATGCACTCCTCTCTTGACACCACTCTCTCCTCCCCACTTTTAAAATCTCTGAGTTTAACCTTCCCTTGCTTCAGCTCCTCCCTCCCCACAATCACCGCATAGCTGACTTTTATTGAATTCGCATAGCTCAGCTGCTTTGCCAAAGACCTTCCTCTCAAATCAACAACAGCAGGTATTCCACTCCTTCTCAGCTCAGCTGCAAATTCAACTGCCTGCTTTAAGCAACCCTCAGTATACGCAACAAAAACGCTTCTCTCCTCACTTTTCTTTGGTTGAATCACCTCAGCAATCCTATCAATTCCAAAGCTTATTCCAGTCGCAGGCATCTCCCTTCCAAGAAACAGCCCAATCATCCTGTCATATCTACCTCCCCCTGCAACGCTTCCAATTTCCTTTGACAGAGAAACCTCAAAAATTGGACCCGTGTAATACTCCAAACCCCTTGCAAGGCTGAAATCCACCCTCACCCACTCACTGCACCCCATACTTTTCAAATAGGAAAGAAGCTCCCTCAACTCCCTCACCCCATCCTTCCCCTCCTTCAAAACACCAATCAAGCCATCTGCTTTCTCAAGAAGCTGCTCAGAGTCACCTTTTAGCATAAGCAGCTCCATCAGCTTTTTGCAAGCTTCCCTGTTCACCCCTCTCTGGGAAAGCTCCTCAGCAACCTTCCTCTCCCCCACCTTCTCAAGCTTGTCAATCACCCTTAACACATCCCAAACTCTTTCTTTCTCAACTCCTGCAAACTGAACCATTGCTGAAAGAATTTTTCTGTTATTCACTCTTACAGCAAACTTCTCAAACCCAAGCGATTTGAAAACATCAACCGCGCACGCTATAACTTCTGCATCTGCAAGCATGCTTTCAGAACCAACAATATCACTATCCGCCTGCCAGAACTCCCTCAACCTTCCCTTTGCAACATCCCCATACCTCCAAACTCTTCCAATCTGATACCTTTTGAATGGGAGTGGGATGTTTGGGTTGTTGGCAACAAACCTTGCAAGTGGAACAGTTAAATCATACCTTAAACCAACCCTCCTCCCACCTTTATCCTCAAAGTTATACGTTTCATTCAAAATTTCCTCACCACCCGCTCCCTTTGCTGAAAGAACCTCCCAATTCTCAAGCGCAGGCGTTTCAAGTGGCACAAACCCATAAACTCTGAAAACTCCTTTTATTGTTTCAAAAATTCTCTCCCTCTCTTTCATTTCCTCTGGTTCTATATCCCTCATTCCCTTTGGAGTTGAAACATCAAGGCTAGCCATCAACAACACCTCTTGAGAGCACAGCTAGACAAACTGAGAAGAAGTCAATGAAGCAAATCCTTCTCCATGCTCTCACTTCAAATAACATATGCCTCTGTTAATATAAAAAACTTGCTTTTTAAGCTTCTCCCTCTTAAACAATTAACTTAATATATCCCATCAAACTAATCAGAAAATATGAAGAAGTCCTCTGGAGTTGAGGCAATTACTCAAAGCGAAAACTTCTTTGGCTTCTCAATAATGCTCATAGCAGCACTAGTTACAGCTGTGTTGGTTTACAACCAACAGGGCTTAACAATCTACGTCCTTCTAATTCCACTTGTCGTTGTAGGTGCATTATTCTTCGCTTACGAGAGCTTCAAAGCATTCCTCCGTGTAATTGGAAGGGAGCTTGAAAGAGGGAAAAGCGAGGCAGTTGAGGAAAGAGGAAAGGGAAAGCTCCTAATGCTTGTCTGCCCAAAATGCAAGGCAAAGAACCCCTCTGATGCAGCATACTGCTTCAGTTGCGGGGAAAAGCTATAAATCTCTTTTTTTAAAACTCTAACAGATGATGAGACTCGGAGCTGAAGCCCTTGGCTTATGAAGAAGATCTTGAGTTCTGATGTTCATCCGGCATTACATAACTATTTAAACACCAGAGGTCAAATACTCACTCAGTAATGCGTCGCAGTCAATCTGCACGCATGTAGGTGAAAAAAATGGATTATGAAGAAACGGGACGTTCCAGACGTCGTGGATTTGGAAGAGAACGCTTTGGGCCAAGAGAGATGCACAAAGCTGTCTGTTCTGACTGCGGCGCGGAGTGCGAAGTCCCCTTCAAGCCAACAGAGGGAAGACCTGTTTACTGCAGGGACTGTTGGCAGAAGCACAAAAAGTATTAGGAGAAGAAATAAATTCTAATTCTCCTCTTTTTCTTTTTTCCTAGCGTAGCTCATTTTTTAGTTTTATGAAGTAATTTTTTTGTGAACTCATAATCCTCTCTGCACATCTTCGCTGACTGCTTGAAATACAAACTTCTGAATCTCTCTTGAACGTTCTCGCAGACATGCTCGGCAATTTTCGTAATGTTCCACCCTCTCCTCACGTATATATCAAGATAGCGGAATACTCCAATTGCACCAAACGCATCCATATTGTCACAGTCAAATAGTATTTTTGCTTCAAGGCTCCTTCTTTCTTTTTTTGGGTCATCATGGCTCTCAATTGCCTCAAGAACCTGGGGTATTTTATTCTTGGGAAAACCAATTTTATTTAATATAATCTCTGCAACTTCCATACTTTTTGCTCCATGATTCACTTCCGTTGTATAAATAACACCCACATCGTGGAGGAAAACAGCTGCAATTAATACCTCCATATCCGCCCCTAGACTTTGACCAAGCTTCTCAGCATTCCTCCAGACTCTGAGAGAATGACTTAAATCATGCGATTCAAGTTTTTTACCTTCAAACTCGCGCCTACACTTTTCTGAAAGTACAGACAACCATCTATTACGCCCAGCAATATTCTGACTCATAATGAGTTCTATGAGAACGATATTATAAAAGCTATCTTACCGGGATATACTTTTTGAAAATTGCAAGTTTTTTCAAAGGTATGTTTGGCATTTCAGTTATCAGCGCAAGGTTTGCGTAATAAACAGCTGTTGTGATTGGTCCATTCTTTGAAATTCTTCTTGCAGAGGTAATCACCCTTGGCTCTGGGAGGTAAATCACCCTCCCCTTCCTCCATAGCTTCCTTGCAAAAGCTCCATCCTCCATTGGTTTATTCGGGAACCCCCCAACCTGGAAGAAGGTTTTTCTCCTCACAGCATTATTGAAGCCCAGTATCTCCCCCTTCCCCAGCATCCCTCTGAAAACAAGATAGCTGTTTGATAATTCCTGAATCGCATCAAGCATCCTGCTCCTCTGGTCAAACTCAAACGCGCATGAAATACCACTTATCTTGCTATCCTCAAGCACAGCGCTCACAACCTCCAAATAATTGCTTGGTATAACTGTATCCGCATCAACAAAAACCAGCAGCTCACCTTTTGACTTTCTTGCTCCTGCATTCCTTCCAAACCAAACTCCCCTTCTCTTTGCAACAACAACTTTGTCAGCATACCTCTTTGCAATCTCAACAGTTCCATCCTCGCTGTTATTATCCGCAACAATCACCTCATAATCCAAAGAAGTTTTCTGACTGCGGACAGACTTCAAAGTATTCTCAATATAATTCTCCTCATTCAACGCAGGTATTATCACTGAAACGTCGCACATTGCAATCACCTGAAAGTATTTGTTTAAACTATTGGTTATTTAAATTTAGGTGTGGCTAACTTTTCTATGCGAAAAGTAAGCGAAAAAACTGAAGAATACCTTGAAACAATCTACAGATTAAAGGAGCAGGGTAAGGATGCAAAGACAAGCGATGTTGCGAAGGAGCTCAAGGTATCAAAACCAAGCGTAAGCGGCATGTTCAAAAAAATGAAAAGAGATGGGCTTATTGAATACAGCCCTTACAAAGGCGCAAAGCTCACAAAGAAAGGAAAGGAGATTGGCGAGTCAATACTCCGCAAGCACAGGCTCCTTGAAAAATTCCTAGCTTTTTTGGGAATTAAAGGAGAAGTTCATGAGGAAGCATGCATGCTTGAGCATGCAGTTTCAGATAAAGTTGAGCACGCAATACATAAAACACTCTCTGAAGAGAAGAAAAATTTAAAGAAGCTCAGCGAGATGGGAGAAGGAGAGGTTGGGAGGGTGAGCTTCATAATGGCTGGAAGAGGAGCTTCCCAAAGGTTGTGCGAGATGGGAGTGACAAAAGGAACCGAAATAAAAGTTGTTAAAAGGACAAGCTACTTCGGCCCAATAAGTGTATCTGTGCGTGGCTCAACCCTCGCAGTTGGAAGAGGGCTTGCTTCAAGAGTTTTTGTTGAGGTTGAAAAATGAAAAAACTGAGAATTGCTCTTGCTGGAAACGCAAATGTTGGGAAATCAGTTATCTTCAACCATCTAACCGGTATGCACCAGCACATTGGAAATTGGCCAGGTAAAACAGTGGAGAAAGCTGAAGGAAGCTTTCGTTTTAGGAGTTATGAGATAGACGTAATAGATTTACCTGGCATCTACTCCCTCTCAGCTTTCTCCCCAGAGGAGCTGATTTCAAGGGAGTACATTGCAAAGGAGAAGCCAGACGTTGTGATAAACGTGATTGATGCATCCGCACTTGAGAGAAACCTCTTTCTTACCCTGCAGCTGCTTGAGCTTAATGCACCTTTAGTAATAGCGCTGAACATGATGGATGATGCAAAGAAGAAAGGAATAGAAATTGACTCAAAAAAACTCTCAAAACTCCTTGGAGTGCCTGTTGTTGAAACAATTGCAACAAGAGGAGTTGGAATAACGCAGTTGATAGAGGAAGCAGTAAAAGCTACAAAAAAGAAAAGAAAGCAATTCCAGCCAACCTACTCAAAACCAGTTGAGGATGCAGTGAGAAGTTTAACTCCATTCATAAAGGAGCTTCCCTACCCAGAGAGATGGGTTGCTTTAAAACTTCTTGAAGGAGATAGTGAAACTGAGAAGCTTGTTTCAACTAAAACTTTGTTGCTTGCCAGGAAACTCAGAAAGAAGCTTGAGAGCTGCCAGGGAGAGCTTTGCTCAATTATCATAACTAGTGAAAAATACGTGCTTGCAAGGAAGATAATTGAAAAGTGCCAAAAGATAAAAACACCTGAAAAACCATCAATTGAAAGCAGATTGGATGAAGTTTTGCTTCACAGGGTATTTGGTTATATACTTCTCCTCCTCATCTCAATTCTCATATTCGCTTCTGTTTTCACGTTTGGCGATGCTTTATCCCAGCTCCTCTCAAATTCACTTAACTCCCTCAAGCCACTCATTATGGAACTGCTTGGGAATGGAATGCTGGGAGAAATTGTCTGGGGAGGTTTCTTTGAAGGAGTTATTGCAGCGCTTGTTATTGCAATTCCCTATTTGATACCTTTCTTCTTCATTCTTTCCCTTCTTGAAAGCTCAGGCTACCTTGCGAGAATGGCTTTCCTTATGGACACCCTTATGCACAAAGTTGGATTGCACGGAAAGGCATTCATCCCACTCTTACTTGGCTATGGATGCAACGTTCCAGCTTGCTTGGGATGCAGAATACTTGAAAATGAAAGAGAGAGAAGCATTGCAGGTTTTCTCGTCACCCTCGTCCCATGCGCTGCAAGAACAGTTGTAATACTCAGCCTTGTTGGAGCATATCTTGGCTTTCAGTGGGCGCTTGCAATATACGCATTCAATCTACTTACAATTTTCCTTTTGGGTAGAATTGCATTCAAAGTTCTTCCAGGCGAGCCCATGGGCTTGATAATGGAAATTCCTCCTTACAGAATGCCCTCTCTTGAATCAGTTGTTAAGGAAACATGGGGAAGACTGCAGGATTTTGTTTTCATGGCATTCCCAATAATAATCGCCTCAACCTTCCTCATCAAACTGCTTGAGCTTCTTGGAGTTATCAACTCACTTTCCTCTTTGCTTTCTCCGGTAACAGTTGGCTGGCTTGGTTTGCCTGAGGCTGTTGGAATAACCCTGATATTTGGAATACTGAGAAAGGAGCTCACAATAATAATGCTCGCCTCCCTTCTTGGAACCCAGAACTTCGCGAATGTGCTCACTCCGCTTCAGATGATTGTTTTCACCCTTGTAACGCTTTTCTACATACCATGCGCGGCAACAATAGGCGCGCTTGTTAAGGAGTTTGGCTGGAGAAGAGCAGTTTTCATAACAATATTTGAAATTGCATTTGCAATCCTTCTTGGAGGAGTTGCCTTCAGAATGCTAGGCGTGCTTCTTTCCTGGGTTTAAAAATTGTAAAGGACTGCTCTGGTAAAAAATCAAACTTCCTTTCTACCCTGTAACCTGCCTCTTCCATTTCCTTTATGATAACATCTTGCGGAACATAATGCCCAAATATTGTATGGAAGCTGAAAAACCCACCGGGTTTATACTCTATGATAACAATTCTGCCGTCTGATTTTAGCAAGCTCCTTAACTTTCTGAAATATTCAACTCTGTTTAGCAAGTGATGGCACACATTGCGCAGGAATATCAAATCCAAGCTTCCTTTAGGTAAAATCAGCTCCTTCTCTACTAAAATTGTCTTGAGGTTACCCACCTGTTTCTTTTCAGCTTCCTTTCTGATAAACTCCAAAAACTCTGGATTCGTGTCAACTGCGTATACACATCCCTTCCCTCCAACCAGCTCCGCAAACCTCAAAGAAAAGTATCCTCCCCCTGCTCCAATATCAGCAATTCTCTGCCCTTTTTTTAACCCCAACGCATCCAATATCTCCCCCGCTTTATTTTTTGGGTCAGAAGCTATTTTGTTGAACATTCTTGCTTTATTGTAAATTTCCATAAATTCAACTCTTTTCAGTTAATCTTCTAAGCAAATTATCCATTATCCCATCCAGCTTCTCGGTGTCATAAAGCTCTATCCTGCCAGAATCACATAGAGAAGAGAGGAGGGGATCCAGATGGAATTTCCCTAGAAAAGGGATTCCGTTTTCATCTGCAGATTTATCAGTAGTTCCTTTACCAAATATATATGAAATTTTCCCGCAGTGGGGACATTTGTAGTAGCTCATATTCTCTATCATGCCCAGCATAGGAACTCCCATCTCTTTTGCCATATTCATAGCTTTTTTCACGACCATCATTGATAACTCCTGAGGCGATGTCACGAGCACAACTCCGTCAAGCGGGATTGACTGGATAACTGTGAGTGGTGCGTCGCTAGTTCCAGGAGGCAGATCCACCAACAAGTAGTCAAGCTCGCCCCATTCAACACCTGCAAGGAATTCAGTTATAACCCGGGATATGAGCGGACCCCTCCATATGACTGGCTGGTCCTCCCTTTCGAGTAGTAGATTGGCTGAGATGATTTTTATCCCCGATTTTGTTTTGGCTGGAATCATGCCAACAGGAAGGCTGTACAGTCTCTCACTAACCCCAAATATCCTCGGGATACTCGCCCCAGTTATATCTGCATCGATCACGCCAACTTTATTACCTCTTCTCTGCAGAGCCAAAGCGAGGAGAGCAGTCATCATGCTTTTCCCAACCCCTCCCTTCCCGCTCATCACCGCAAGCTTATGTTTTATATGCTGCATCCTACTTTCTATCCCCCTTTTTTCTTCATCACAACTCTTCTGGGCACGCGTATAACCACCTCTCTGTGATGTATCAGAACAATAATCTCTCCAACTCTCCAGCCAGCTTCCTGAAGCTCTCAGCAGCCTTCCCCTCTCCAAGCACGGGAGGTATACCCTCGGCAATCAAATGTGGAATCTCTTCGTCATACGGTATCATTCCAGCAATCCTCTTCCCGAACTTCTTAACTGCTTCATCCTCGTTCTTCTTAGATATGCCAACCTTGTTCATGACAATGTAATATGGTATCCTGAAATACTCCACCATCTCCAAAGCCCTCTCAAGGTTCTTCATTCCAGCTGGCGTTGGCTCCAAGACCCCTATTGCATAATCACATCCTGCCACGGCTGCTATCACCGGGCACCCTATCCCCGCAGGAGCGTCAACAAGCACAAGCTCGGCTTCTCTCTCCCGAGCAAGTTCGTCTCCCTCCTTCCTCAGCTCGTGGACAATCTTCCCGCTTCCGGACTCGCTTGGAACAAGCCTTCCATAAACCAGTGGGAATCTCTTTGTTTCCCTGACGAACATCTCTCCGCTCAGCTTTGGAGCAAGCCTGACAGCACCGTTGGGGCACGCAAGAACACATGCCCCGCACCCCTCGCACCGCAATTTGTCAACCTTGACTCTCTTTTCCGCTTTCAGGGCCCCGAACTGGCAGGCTTCCAAGCACTTCCTGCAAAGATTGCATTTTCTGTAGTTGACAACTGCAATTTTTGATACATACAATTTCTCCCTCTTAACTCTCCTCCCAGGAAATATTATGTGCTGGTTTGGGCAGTCAGCATCCGCATCAATGAGCACCAGCTTCCTTTTTCTTGAAAGCTCCACGGCGAGGGAGGAAACTACACATGACTTGCCCGTCCCACCCTTGCCACTCAGAACAACAACCCTCATCCTCTCCCCGTCTTTCTTCTTCTGTTGTAATAATGCGAAAGCGTATAGGTGGAATGTTCAAGATAACATTCTTTGCATAAATGACCCACGCATGGCTTTCTGCAGCTCGCGTAATACTTCTCCACTACATCACTTCCTTTTTGCGCACGCCAACATTCTCTCAGCAAAATTGAAAAATTTCTTTGAGATTGGATGCTCAGGAAATCTCTCCACCATAGGAATTCCTTTTGTATAACATTCAATCATCATTCTATCATACGGAATCTCCATTGTTGCATTCTTTACCTTTCTTTTTGAAATACTGCTTCTGTTAACCACCACTTTGTAACTTATTTTGAGTTTCTTGAGAACTGATGAAATAACCTTCAAATCATGGATTCCAAAAAGAGTTGGTTCTGTCACAGCGATTGCCATCTTACATCCCTCAAGCGCTCGAACCACTTGGCAGTGCGCACCAGCAGAAGTGTCAACTATGAAAATTTCGCCTTTCCCCTCCTTCCTGCCCCTCTCCTTCACTGCATCAACTATCTTTTCAGAGAGAGGTTCGGATGGTTTAAGTTCCCCTGAGAATAACTCAACTCCACCTCTCTCACCTCTATACGTCCAACCGACAATTTTCTCCCCTCTCCTTATCGCATTGAACGGACAGGCAAGCAGACATGCCTCACAACCATTGCAAATCTGTTCAAGCAGAGTTGGAGCTTTCCCTGGAAGTTGATAGAGAGCTTTCACCTCGCATACGCTTACACACTTACCGCACCTTTTACATTTTCTGCTGTTGAACTTTGGAATGAACGACCTAACCGCTCTTCTTTCCCCTCTCTCAATACCCATAACAATATGAGCGCTAGGGCAGTCCGCATCGCAATCCAAATACGTTACTTTCCTGCCGCTCTTGGCAATAGCAACTGCAAGGTTGACGGCTACAACAGTTTTACCCGTCCCTCCCTTTCCGCCAGTAATCCCAATCATCATAGAAGAACGCACTCTCAATGCCTGCAGATGTTCTCATCTGCCTTAAGCTCGCCTTTCAAGTATCTTTCAACAACCTCTTTTATTTTTCCGCTTACTCCAACAATAACCTCCACACCCAAGGATTCAAACATCTCAATTGCCCTTGGACCCATCCCGCCAGTTATCATAAGCTTCACTCCAAGTGAAGAGATGAACTTCGGAACCTCCCCTGGGATGTGGTTGTTGAAATACGGGTTGTCAACTCTCTCCATCTTCTTTATTTCTTTACCTTCGCTTTCCACAATTACAAACTCAGGGCATCTGCCGAAATGCTCGGAGACATAACCCTCCATCCCTCCTCCATCCGACGATATAGCTATCCTCATCTCCATCTCCTCCCAAAACGTCTGCCAAATCCCATTCCAAAATGACCGGGCACATTCGGTGCTGTGAAGCCTGGAAGCTTGCCATCAAGAAGTTTCTTCACAGCATCTTCAACTTTCCCTTCACAAGAATAGACATTCACTCCTGCTTGCATCAGCACAGCCATAGCATTGGGACCGCAGCTGCCTGTTATAACTTTCTTAGCTCCGCTGTTGATAGCTGCTTGTGCAGCAGCTATCCCCGCACCACCTCCAGCCATAGCTCCCGGGTTAGGCATCACTTCTGTTTTCACTATTCTCTTCTCCTTCTCATCCACCTCTACAAGAGTGAAAGTGGGGCATCTGCCAAAAACCGGGCATACCAAATCATCCAGCCCACCCTTGGAAGTGGATATAAGTACTTTCATGCTCTCACTTTCACTGCTGAGGCTTCTCAAGCTCTGCTATCCTTTTCTTTATCTCCTCAAGCTCAGTTTTCAATTCCTCGGAGTAAGCTTTAAGCTCCTGGAGCTCCTGTTCCCTGCTCAGTTGTGGTGCAGCGCTCTGGGTGCCAGGAAAACCACTTGCATATGCCATTCTCCAACCAAAACCTCTGCCCCAGCCAGAGCTGAACCTCCTCCAGCACCTCCAGCTTCCTCCAGCCCACCATGGGCCTGTTCCGTCTCCCCACGGCATTCAAATCACCTCCTTTTTTTCTTTACCACGTAACTTCCACCATGAATCTTGATTGCCTTTCCCTTTGTAAGTGCTTCCGCAATTTTCATTCTTGCTGAATCAAGAAGTCGGTGAAGCGTAGGTTGTGATATCCCCATCCTCTTCGCCACTTGCACCTGCTCCAACCCCTCATAATCCTTCAGCCTTATCGCTTCAAACTCCTCTACACTCAGCTCCACTTCCTTCAAATCAATAAGCGGTATAGCCCGTGGCTTGAAGTAGGTCACTCCTGGCTCTGCATAAACCATCTTACATTTCTTAGGTCTTACCATAATGAATATTTATTCATAAACCTTTATAAATGTTTCTGAATATTTATTCAAAAAACAACATTTAACGCATTATCTTAGTGAGCCAGAGCACCCCAACACCCATCAGCATGAAAAACATCACCAGCACAGAGTTCTTCAACTCCACCTCCTTCCTGAGCTCTGGCACCAAATCGCTACCGGCAACGTATATGAACCCACCGGCAGCAAACGACAAAAGAAGAGGTATGTAACCTTCAAACAACGGCATCACGTAAAAAGCTGCAACTGCTCCCAAAACAGCTGTTAACGCGGTCAGAAAATTCAGAATAAGCGCCCTCTCCTTTGTGAATCCACCGTAAAGAAGAACTGCAAAATCACCAAGCTCCTGCGGTATCTCGTGAAGCACTATTGCAATTGTGCTTGCAACACCAAGCTGCGTGCTAACCAGATAACTCGCTCCAATGACAAACCCATCTATAAAGTTGTGAACTCCATCCCCAACAAGATTCATATACGCAAATGTATGAACCTTGCAGTGCGGCTTGTTATGGCAGTGCTGCCAGTGAAGGAATCTCTCTAAAATGAAGAAGAGAAGTATCCCAAGAATCGCGAAGTTCAAAACCTCAACTCCCGCCTTTTCAGCAGCTTCAGGCAGCATATGGAGAAACGCCCCCCCAAACATCGCGCCTGCTGCAAAGCTCACCAGAAAGAACATCAGCTTTTCCATAAGCTTCTTGCGAATAGCAAAGCTGAATACCCCGACAAAAGAGATAAGGCTGACTATGAAAACTGATACGAGGATTAATGAAAGAGTATCCACATCACCACCATTTTGAGTATATAATAAAATCAAAGGTTTAAATAAGATTGTGCAGTGGGATGCGAAACTTATAATTATTACTGATTTATCCGCACTCCCTTTATAACTTTTGAGTTCTGCACCTTTGCCGTGTGCTTTCCGCTTTTTATCGTTGTGGTTACCAAACCAATCCTTATCACTTTTCCCTCCGCATCGTCAACCTTTACTCTCTCCCCAAGCTTGACAAAACCGGAGCTTCTCATGAAAATTCCTGCAAAAATATCCGGTATCATCTCCTTAATTCCAAAGAAAAGAACCAGGAACACAAATATTGTGACAACTGATGCAAAAATCCCCACCATTGCAGTGAGCAACAGTGTTTGAAAACCAAGCTGAGTTAATGCAATAGTAATGGAAACAAGGTATATGAAATACTTGAAAAACAGCGAGATGAGTGAGGAGGGCAGGAAAGTGCTTCCCACTTCCTTAAATAAGTCATCCAAACCAGAAGTTTTAGCTGAAAGCTTCACTATTCCGCCAGCCAGCTGTGCAACCATCACACCAAGCACAAGCACCAGCAGCGCAGCAATAACATTAGGGAGATAATTCCAAATTATAAGCAACATATCTCTGACTATCGTTATGCTTGCAATATCAGAAATTACTATTATCACTCCCAAATATATCGCGTATTTTATCAACCTTGCAACTATCTCTGCAACGCCAAACTCAACAGTTGTTTCAACAGTTGAATACTCTATGCTCTTTTCTCTTCTCAGTCTTATCAAGTGCTTCAGAGTTTCCTTCACAGCTCTCTCAACAAGGATCCCGAATACCCAGCCAATAATTGCAACAAGGAGTATTTTACCTGTAAGTATTGAATACTCAATAACACCAGTTATGATGCTGCTTATGGTTATTCCAGTTGTCATATCCGCACCAAACCTATTTTATAAGCTCCTTATAAATAACTATCACTGGTGAGCATGTGAAGGTAAGCGTGGTAATACCCACATTAAATGAAGAGAGAAATATAGCGAGGGTAGTAAGGGAGGCAAAGAAGTGCAGGTTTGTTGGAGAAGTTTTAGTAGTTGACGGTGGCTCAAAGGATGACACAGTTAAAAAAGCAGAGGAAGCAGGTGCGAGAGTTATTATGCAAAGCAGGAAGAAATTTCCAGGAAAAGGAATTGCGATGTGGGACGGGGTGGTGAACTCCAAAGAAGACATACTGGTTTTCACTGATGCAGATATTGCGAATTTCAAAGCTAGTTTTATAGAGAAGCTTGCCGAGCCCATAATTCGTAATGAAGCGGATTTTGTGAAAGGATATTACGAGAGGAAAGCGGGGAGAGTTACCGAGATAACTGCAAAGCCTTTACTTGAGATGTTCTTCCCTGAGCTGCGGCTTAAACAGCCACTCAGTGGAGAGATTGCTGGAAAAAAGGAGCTTTTTCTCAAAATGGAGTTTGAGGATGGGTGGGGGATAGATATCGGAATATTACTTAATGCTTTTCTGCTGAAAGCAAGAATAAAAGAGGTTAACCTGGGGTATAAGGAGCACAAGATGAGGCCGACAAGCGATTTAGCAGTTATGTCAAGGGAGGTTGCACAGGTGATAATACGCCACGGAGTAAAACGCAGGTGGTGGTTTTTTAGGAACCTTACCCATTTACTGAAAAGCGCTTTCACCATGCTGCATCTTCCTGCGGTGGAAGAGAGGAGAATGGCGATATTTGATATGGATGGAACTCTCCTTAATGGAAGGTTCATAATGAAACTTGCGAAAGCTAAGGGATGGGAGGGGAGAATTTCAAAAATCAATAAACAGGTTGAAAAGGGAAAAATACCTGAGGAGGAAGCAAGCAGGAAAATTGCAAAACTTCTGAAGGGAATGGACAGTTCAGAGCTAATAGAAATTGCTTCCCAAATTCCACTGAACAGAGGAGTGGAGAAGGTGGTTAGAGAGCTGAAGAGAAGAGGCTATGTGATAACAATTTTAAGCAACAGCTACGAGGAGGTGTGTGAAGCTGTGGGTGGGAGAATAGGTGCGGATTACGTGCTGGCGAATAAGCTTGAGATAAGAAATAATAAAATAACAGGAAAACTCAAAACACCGAATTTCATCTGCGAGGAGAACTGCGGTTATTCGGTATGCAAGTTAGAAGGAGTTAGACACCTTTCAAAGCTTTTCAACATTCCTCTCAGAAACTGCGTACTTGTTGGGGATGATTTGAGCGATGCGCATGCAATGAAGGCAGTTGGAATGGGGGTTGCGTTTAATGCACCTGAAAAAGTGAGGGAAGCTGCAACAGTTGTTATAGATAAGAAGAATATGTCAGAGCTATTAGATTATTTATAAACTTAATAAATAATATGCGCATTTTTCACATAGGGAACTGCGGCTACAGCTACTTCAGGCCTTCGGACTACTTTGGGGAAGGTTGGAAGGGAAAATTCAAAAGCGTGCTTCAAGCATACGCATCCAAGTTCTCCTGTGTTGAAATAAACAGCTCATTCTACAGAATTCCAAAAGTGGAAACTGCTGAGAGGTGGAGGGAGGAGGCAAGGGAGGTGAATAAAAATTTTGTATTCACTGTAAAAGCATTTCAGGGAATCACCCATGTTCACAGGTTTGGCGGAAAATCAGTTCAGGAGTTTGAGGTTATGAAACAGGTATGCGAAGCGCTCCACGCACCCATTCTAGTTTTTCAATCGCCCGCAAGCTTCTCACCAAGCAAAATAAACATTGAACGTCTTCATCACTTTTTCACCAATATAAAAAGAGGAAAGCTTCTGCTTGCATGGGAGCCAAGGGGAAAGTGGTGGGGGAATGATGAGGTTGTTGAAAAAACTTGCAAGGAGCTCGATGTTATAAACGTTGTTGACCCTCTCCGCAACCAACCACAATACTTTGGAAGGGGAGTTGCCTACTTCAGGTTGCATGGGTTTGGCTGGCCAAGCATGTATGGTTACAGCTTCAGCAAAGATGAGTTGAATAAAGTTAAAGAAACATGCATTCAGCTTGCTGAGAAAAAGAAAGTTAAGGAGTTTTGGGTGATGTTCAATAACTCCGCTTGCTATGAGAATGCGCTGGAATTCTCCTCCTTACTACGTAACCATTTTAAATCAGCATGAGAAATCTCTTGGGGGGTGAAAATGAGGTTAATACCAATTTTATTGCTTCTTCTGCTTCTTGCCGGTTGCACGCAGAAGGAGGAGGTCACCTGCAACCCGCCGTACATCAAAGTTGGTATTGGGTGCTGCTTGGATGCAGATAAAAATTCAATATGCGATTCAGATGAGCAACCTGAAAAAAACATAAGTGTTCCTTCAAACGAAACTCCTTCAAATCAATCAACATGCAACCCACCGTACAGAATTATTAATGGAAACTGTTGCTTGGATGCAAACGGAAATTCAATCTGCGATGAAGAAGAAAAAACTTCAAACTTCACACCCTACCAGCCTTGTGTTTCAGAGGGAGAGTTTGTTGAATTTTACGGAGAGGGATGCCCCCATTGCACAGCCATGGTTCCTGTTGTTTCTGCTGTTGAGAATGAAACAGGTGTTGTTTTCAGAAAGCTTGAGGTATGGTATAACAGAACAAATAACAATGAGTTGATGAAATACAAGGATTACATAACGCGTGACTGCGGAGTGTTGGGGGTTCCTGCTTTCATAAACATAAAAACAAACAAATCAATCTGTGGCCAGATGAGCGCTGCTGACCTAAAAAACTTCGTCCTCAGCAATATAGTATGCGAAACTGAAACTCCATCTAATGAAACGGAAATGAGAAACGAAACCCCTTCCTGTTCGCCTCCCTACATCCTTTTTGGGAGCGCTTGCTGCATAGATGAGAACTACAACGGAGTATGCGATGAGAGAGAAGGGGTTACATCAACTCCTAATTTAACAATAACTGTTTCCCTCCCCACACCCCGCTGCGGGGATGGTTTCTGCTACATCACTGAAAACTCATCAAACTGCCCAGCTGACTGCGGCTGCCCTGCTGGAGAGATTCTTTACAACGGTAGCTGTGCAAGATTTATCTATGTTTCAAACTTCTCAGCAATGGAAGTATGTGGCAACAAATACTGCAAGCCGGGAGTTGAAAACTCATCAAACTGCTGCAAGGATTGTGGGTGCCCTGCAGGACAGGTATGCAGCAACAACGTATGCTCAAACATCACCTACGTCCCTCCAAGCGTTCAGGTTATGCTTCCACCAGTTTCCTACATAGTTGTTGTGATTGATGAGATAACTGTTCATGACGATACTGACCCGGCTGGAGCTGGAGAGCTCATGCTGTTCACCTTCGCAGGAAGCGGAGACAGAGTTCAGAAGGTGAACTGGCCTTACAGAATCTGGTATTCAGTTGACAGCGGAGGAAAGATACAGAAGCGCATACCTGTTTTTGCAGTTAAAGAAAGTGAGATGGGAGACAGGCTTGCCATCTCAATAAGGGCAGTTGACAACGATGAGCTTCCTGGTTGGCTTGATGGATTTCTTGCTGTTGCAACAGCGCCACTCAATATACTCACCTCAATTGGAGAAACGCTTGTGAACACAGCTGACAAGCTTGTTTCTGATGCTGAGCTTGAGCTGGAACTGAAAGTTAACACCGCGTTCCTTGATGCGATAACTGGGAATGAACAGATAGGAGCATTCACAAGGATATACGATAAGAACAACAGCTGGGGAGTGAGGGATGAGCAGTATTCTGTAAGGGGAGGTGGAATGACTGTGAAGTACTCAATAAAAAAAGTCCTTGTTCCAAGAAACTCAAAATTGTCTGTGAAAGTGCACAACGTAACTATCTCAGACACTGGGGATTACTTTGATGGTGAAGTATGGCTTTGGATGAGAGCATCAACCAACTTTGGAGAGAAGGATCTTTCGGGAGTTGTTTACAGATTTCCAGAGGGAGGAACATGGAGTTTGGGAGATAATGCAAAAATCGTCAGCGGTTCATGCACCCCTAATGAGAGAGGCGAATGCATAACCAACCCAATTATGTCTTTTGAGAGCAATGGACCATTCATCTTCCTTGAAGTGGATGCTTGGGATGAGGACAACCCAGATATAGGGGATGACCATGATAATCTAGGAACTTTGAGCTTTGTTTATCTATACTCTGACTTTGACATGCCTCCCACAACAATGGCAACAACCTACGCTGACAGAATAGAGTATCCATGGGTTATTACAAACAAAACAATAACGGCTCCTTTCCTTTCAAGAGGAAACATGAAAGTTAATTTTGAGCTCACAAGGTATTCCGGTTGATTCATCGCCACCTAACCTTGAGGAAGGTGTGTCATTGACAGCAACCTGCAACCAAATTCTCAAGAAACTGAAATCGCTCTCAAACCCAAAAGCAGTAGATGGAATGGCTCGTTTTGGAATAAACCCTCATAATACTTACGGCGTATCCATACCAAACCTAAGAGAGATAGCAAAGGAGGTTGGCAAGAACCATCTTCTAGCTCAGCAGCTCTGGGAATCAGGAGTGCATGAAGCCAGGATACTTGCATGTCTTATTGATGAGCCAGCAAGCGTCACAGAAAAACAGATGGAGAAATGGGTTTATGAGTTTGACTCCTGGGATGTGTGCGACCAGTGCTGTAGCAATCTGTTTGATAAAACAAAATACGCATACCAGAAGGCAGTTGAATGGAGCAGAAGAGAGGAAGAATTCGTAAAAAGAGCAGGCTTCGTCCTAATGGCTACATTATCTGTCCATGACAAGAATGCAAAGGATGAGGAGTTTCTGAAATTCCTCCCCATAATAAAGAAGGAAGCCCTTGACGACAGGAACTTTGTGAGAAAAGCAGTTAACTGGGCTTTGAGACAGATTGGCAAACGCAATGTGAATTTGAATAAAGCAGCAGTTGAAGTTGCAAAAGAAATTCAAAGGATTGATTCAAAGAGCGCAAGATGGATTGCAAATGATGCATTAAAGGAACTTACAACCGAGGCAGTTCAGAAAAAACTACACTGATGTTACTTTCGCTTAAGCTGCCAAATTCCCAATGCCAGTAACACAACAATCACAATTAAACCTATCAGTGGAGTGAAATCAGGTGATACGGGTGGGGTGTCAGCTGGCTCCTTCACAACACCCGCGCAGTCAGAATCATTCCGATTTTGGGAGCAGAAACTTTCAATCACATCCTTCAAATCAGCTTTCACAAGCTCCTCACCACTTGTGTAGTTATGAACGCTCACTCCGCTGAGCGTTGCGTTGAATGGAAAAACTAATGTGAGATTTGCCTCATCAACAAATCTTGCTTCAAACCCCTCTGGATTTCCATCTGAACCCTCATAGAACTGTATCCTTGGATCCATCACTCCATACTGGTCAACCACCCCACTCTGAGAAAGCAATTTCACCCTAAAATCCTTCCACTGAACAAAATGCTCCGGCGCATATCCATAAACCACTTTTCTCTCAAGCACCGTGAAACTGTTGTTTTTTATGTTTATTTTCACTACAAATGCTTTTGGATTTTCGCTTGCATAAACTGGCAGAACAAGCAGGAGAAGAATGATGAATGCAGCTTTTTTCATTATTATCACCTATAATTGCTGAACACCCACTCCACCCTCCTAATCTGGTAAATGTTATACCATGGAGCACTGCAATCCATCACTCCAGTTGCATTATGTGTCCAAAAACCATTCCCACAGTTCACCATTCCCGCAGGGCAGAAGTTCCAGCATAACCTCTCATCCCACCCCTCCCTTCTTGAATCCTCTTGGCAGTTTGTGAGGTTTGAGTAGATGTTTGGATAGGGATCTGGTTGCCAGTAACATGAGTCGCAACAATACTCATCCGCAAGCCCAAACAGACCATGTCCGCTCTCATGGATTAATGCTACCAAACTTGTGTTTTCCGTTGAAAAAACATTTCCACACGCGTAATCCCTGCAGCCCACTTTATGAACAATCACCCCACCATCTGCCTGCGGGCATATGCTCTGCCAGTCAGGAGGAGTATTCCAAAGGCACTTTCCGGTTACAACATCAATACTCCCATGATTTTTTACAGGAATATAATAAAAATTCATATATTCTCTGCTTCTATTTATCGTTGGTTCTGCAAAGTAACCATTCCTTATCATGTATTCAGCATCTCTTGCAAACTCCCAATCATTTTTATACTCCTGAGTTGGGATGAAGACAACATCAATTGCCCTGTCGGGCTCCCTGTTTTTAATTAAAGGAATGCATGGTGGGCACTCCCTTTCGCAAGGACCACCGCAGTCAACTCCAACCTCACCGCCATTTCTTTTATTATCAAAACATGTTGGGCAGGGCTCGCAAGGACCACCGCAGTCAACTTTCTCCTCCCCCTGATTTTGCAGGGAGTCATTGCAGGTTGGAGGGAGACAGGCTCCATCCTTACACCGCCCTTCGCACCTTACTGTTTCATTCTTTATACTGCAGTTGAACCACTCCCCATCCAAACCCCTTGTAATCTCCACGTAATACTCGTTAAGTATTATAAGCCCCCAAGTTGTACCCGATGGTCCACTCTCTATCACGCCTGTCATGCAAACATCCGCACTGCCGTTTGAAACTGTCCCGTTCACCATGTACTTTCTTCCTCCATCGCTGTCATCGCACAAGCACCTTCCCTCACTGCACCCATACTCGCAGTATTTAGATGCGTTTGCAACTTCCCCCTCATCATTGCAGTAATATTCAATCACCCATCCCGTGCGACTCTCATCACAGTAATCCTGCAGCAAACCAGTCACAACTCCTCTCACAAACTGATTCTTCCCTTCATCCGAATCCTCGCAAGCGCAGAAGTCACCCAAAACGCGAACTGGAGTTCCACCCTCAGCAAGCATGCGCGGGCTTTCAACGCATCTCCCACAGGCGTGGGTTGTGTTTCTCACAACATTGCCATCGCAGTAATACTCAACAATAGCTGTTGAATTCAAACAAGTATCAAAATACTGAGGCGCAAGTGTTATGGTGCGGGTATCTGAGTTTATCTCCGCTGATTCATTTGAAACAACTCCCCTCATGAATGGTTTATCCCCTCCATCGCTGTCGTGGCATGCGGAAGGCAAATCCACTCCAGGAACCCCTGTTCTACCGCTGCTTGTAACCCCTCCAAACTCATCTATAACAGCAGCTCCAAAATCAACGTTGCTTGAGGGAGCATCTGTTTCCATTATGCATGGAGAGAACAAGCACTGCTTCACCATCTGCCCTCCAATGAATATCGCTATAAAAGATATTCCATCCGGGTCTGTGGCAGTTGCTATGAATTTTACTCTATCGCCTTTTGAATAATTCTCTGGTTCAGTTGTTAAATTTATAGCAGCAGGCCCCTTTCCTTTCTCCTTGTCGCACGCATCCCCTATTCCATCTTTATCAGTATCAGATTGATTTGGGTTTGGAACATACCTGCAGTTATCACACGCATCCCCAACTCCGTCCTGGTCTGAATCCAACTGGTCAAAGTTTGATTTGTTTGGACAGTTATCCTGTGAATCAGGAACCCCATCATTATCTGAGTCCGCTTCAACTCCATAAACAGAGAAAGAGCACGCATGCCACTGGGAGGGGGAGCAGTTTGAGGTTGAGCCAACTGTGTAACAGAACGCAGGCCAAAGCTTCCAGCTGCCTGTTTCATTAAGAATTATCTGCGCGCTGAAAGTTATGCTGCTTCCCGGGGGGAGCGGCGTTCCCCTGTTGGAATAGTTGAACTCCTTTGCACCAGATGGAGTCAAAGCACCAACATACATTCCCTTGCTCTGGCTGAAAACAATCGTGCGCTGCTGTGGGTCAACGTTCTGAAGTGTATAGGAAACTCCAACTGTGCTTCCATTCTGAGTTGAACCACCCACCACTGCAAAGTTGCTCATCCTCAATGAGCCAAACGTATCCGGCCCCTGATAGGAGCAGATAACTGGCGCTCCAACAGCAGAGCCTGTTACATAGGGAGAAAGAAGCAAAAATAGAAGAATGAAGCAAAGCTTCATCCGCGTGATTTCACCCCATATCTAATTCTCATGCATTCTTTTAAAACTTATGCAACGATAGCACAATTAAAAATATCAGCGTTAAAATCTGAAGTATGCACGAACACCATCATCACGAGGAGAAACACTTCTCTCACGAGCATTCCTCCCACATGGAGGAATTCAGAAAACGATTCTGGGTTTCCCTTGCTCTCACTATACCAATTCTGCTCCTTTCAGAGATGATTCAGGAATGGTTTGGGTTCAGCATATCCATTCCCTTCCAGAGCATCATCCTTCTTCTTCTCTCTGCAGCAATATACCTCTACGGTGGCTGGCTATTTCTCAAAGGTGCTTCTGAGGAGTTGAGAAAAAAGGAGCCGGGTATAATGACGCTCATTGCAACTGCAACCTCAGTTGCTTTCTTCTACTCCTCTGGAACAATTTTTCTTGGAGGTAAGGAATTCTTCTGGGAGCTTGCCACACTGATAGACGTGATGCTTCTTGGGCATTGGGTAGAGGCGAGGAGCGTTCTCGGAGCCTCCAGAGCATTGGAGGAGCTTGTGAAAATAATGCCGAAAACAGCGCATCTTGTAAAAAAAGAGGGCATCTTTGATGTTTCTGTTTCCGAGCTGCAACCTGGAAATGTTGTCCTGATTCGCCCAGGTGAGAAAATTCCCTCAGACGGAGTGGTTGTTGAAGGGGAATCTTTTGTCAACGAATCCCTGCTCACAGGAGAATCAAAGCCAATTCACAAAATTCCAGGGAGCAAAGTTGTCGGCGCTTCCATAAATGGCATGGGAATGCTCAAGGTGAGAATTGAGAAAGTTGGTGAGGAGACATACATCTCGCAGGTTATAAAGCTTGTGAAACAGGCTCAGGAGAGCAGAAGCAGGACACAGGATTTGGCGAACAGGGCTGCTGGGTTGCTCTTCTATATTGCAATCATTGTTGGAATAATCACATATCTAGCGTGGTTCCTGCTTGGGAAAGCCGATACTGCGCTGGAGAGGTCGGTAACAGTCCTTGTAATAGCATGCCCGCATGCGCTTGGCTTGGCGATACCAGTAGTGGTTGCTCTCTCCACCTCGCTAACAGCGAGAAGTGGCATTCTCATAAGAAATAGAAAAGCTTTTGAGATGGTGAAGGATGTTGATGTGGTAATTTTTGACAAGACAGGCACGCTGACAACTGGAAGCTACGGCGTAACGAACGTAATCCACTTCGTCTCGGAGAAGGAGTTGTTGAAACTCACAGCTGCAGTTGAAATGAACTCAGAGCACATTATTGGAAAGGCAATAACGGAATACGCGAGGAGAAAAAACATAAAATTCACAAGCGCGAAAGAGTTCAAAGCACTGGCAGGAAAGGGAGTGTATGGCAGAGTTGGTGGCAGGGAGGTGTACGTGGGAGGGCCTGCTTTGCTGAAAGAAATGGGAATAGAGTTGGACGATGCAAAAACGAAGAAAATTCAGGAGAAAGGGAGAACAGTTGTCTTCACGCTTGTTGATGGGAAATTGATAGGCGCTTTCACTCTTGCAGATAAGGTAAGAGATGAATCGCACGAAGCAGTGAGTAAACTCAAGTGGATGGGGATTAAGGTATATATGCTTACTGGAGATTCGGAAGGAGTTGCAAAAGGGGTTGCGGAAGAGATTGAGGTGGATGAGTACTTCTCTGAAATGCTGCCAGAGGAGAAGGTTGAAAAGATAAATGCGCTTAGAAGAGAAGGACGCAGGGTTGCTATGGTTGGGGATGGAGTGAATGATGCTCCTGCCCTAGCGGCTTCTGACGTTGGAATAGCCATAGGAGCCGGCACTGATGTAGCAATAGAGAGCGCGGACATAATACTTGTGAAGAATGACCCAAGAGATGTGATAAAAGTGATAGAAGTATCAAGAAAAACCTACTCAAAAATGTTGCAGAATCTGTGGTGGGCTGCTGGTTACAATATAGTTGCAATTCCGCTTGCAGCAGGTGTTCTCTACA
Organism: Candidatus Micrarchaeia archaeon; assembly: GCA_038871515.1. Taxonomy (GTDB): domain Archaea; phylum Micrarchaeota; class Micrarchaeia; order Burarchaeales; family Fermentimicrarchaeaceae; genus JAVZHX01. The sequence goes on along the minus strand of JAVZHX010000003.1, from coordinate 27,264 downwards.
ATTACGGAATAACCTTAAGCCCTGCGGTGGGGGCATTGCTCATGTCTCTGAGCACAGTCATCGTTGCGTTGAATGCCCAAACTTTGAGGAAGTACGAACCCAAAGCAACTGCAGGGCACCCAGCACATCGCTGTGAGGAATGCCACTAGTTACTTCTTTGTTACCTTCTCCTCCTTCAGCACCATCTTCGCAAGCATGAAAACAACTGCAGCAATTATTATGAAGTTTATCAGCGCGCTTAGGAAGGAGCCCCACTTGATAAGTACCGGCCCAATCTCAAGCGTTGCTGTCCTCCACTCCCCTCCAGGTATAAAAGGAGTGATTATCGGCATTATAATATCGCTCACAAGGGACTGCACCATTGCAGTTACAGCAGCACCCATAATAAAAGCAATTGCCAGTGGCAGAACCTTGTATTCTTTCAAAAAATCCTTAAACTCCTGAACCATTCCCATCCACTCACCCCCCAGTATTGATTAACTTTAACAGGATATAAAACTAACTCTCAACCACTTTCAAATTTCTTTGCATTTTTTAGAACATTGGCAGTTTTGGCTTCTCTCCTTTTGCTTCAAGGTATACATCCCACACTACAACCAAGTCAACTATAACTGGAATTATAAACACAGGCAGGCAACATAAGCTACTAAGCCCATATGTGATAAAACCTCCCAGGAATCCACCAAAGAAATACGCCCCCAAAACAACAGCAAGCACTAGCCAGCCAATTATCAACCACTCTATACCTTTTTTTACGTTGCCAATATAGAAATAACCAACTGCAGGCGCTCCCAGAATCAGCATGCAAACCACGCTGATAAGCGCGGCAATACCCGCATCCTTACCCACATCTGCTTTATCCTTCATAGGCATATTCACCACCTAATTTAATCAAAACACATCTATTAAAATACCTATCACCTAAACAGCTCTTTCCTGCGTGTAATACCACTGCAGCTGCTCCTTTGAGCTCTCCTCATCTATGTTTTCCTCCTCAATAATTGAGCGCGTTCTTGCAGGTGGTTCGACTTCCCTCACCTTCCACTCCCCATTCTGCTTCTGGAAAGTCCAGTACTCCTCAAATGGACTTACATACTCATCTTTCCTTACCACTTTTCCACCTTTTTTCTCAATTCTTTGCGCATGCGCGCTTATGCAAGCTGTGAACTCATCTCTATTGCTGTCCGCAAAATTCTTGACAAGCACAATATCAACTTTCCTTACGCACATATTCCTGTACTCAACACTTCTTTTCTCCTCCTTCATCTCCTCAATTTTGCTTTCATAGTAAGAAACCGCATCTGGCATCAGCAACGGCTTTGCCTCCTCAATGCTCAGCTTCTCAAACCCGGAAAGAACAGCGACAAATGCCTTTCTTGCAACTTCTTTCATATAATCCTCATCCCAGCTTTTATCAGTTGAGGAAAGGAAGTTCAACAACCTATGCACCCTGTCTGCCTTCCACGCAACCTTCCCTTCCAACCATGGTGCTTTCTCCCCTTTAACCCCTAGGGGCTCCCCGTATATATCTTCTAGCTGCATGGGGGTTAACTCCTCAACAAAGTTCTCCTCCCTCAGAGCATCAGACTCCCTTGTCTGGTCTATCTGCCTCAGCAGCCATTTATCATCTTTCCTCTGAAAAACCCAAAACTCCTGAAATGTTGCTGGCTCAGAATCCCCTCTAAGAAATTCGCCAGTTCTGTCATCAACATAATAATCTCTCACGCTTGCCTCAATAAGCGCGGTGAACTCCTGCTGATCCTTTTTAATGAAATGTCTAAGATGGACTATATCAATTCTGTTTATCTGGAGGTTTTCAAGTTTGTTTATCTCATGGTTCCTTATCATTGACTCTATCTGCTCAAGATGCTGTGCATACAAATCTGGCATTAGAAGAGGCTGCATCTCTGAATACTCTCTTCTCTCCCAACACTCTTGCAGCTTGAGGAAAGTTTCCCTCGCAGTGCTTTTAAGAAGCTCAGGATCCCACTGTTTATCAATTCCCTTAAGATAGTTAAGCAGTTTTGCAGTTCTCTCAGCTTTTCTATCAATCTGAGATGAGGGATAGCAGTAATCAAGGTTCTCCGCAGATGCTTTTGCTGCCAAACCAACAGCTCCTACCACCCCTCCAAATATCAAAAAGCTTAAAATAAACAGACCAAGCATACCCAGTATGATAAGAGCTGTCACCAAATCAACAATCCACTCCCAAAGTGTTTTTGGGCGGGTGACTTTAACGCTGGTTCCATCAGGAAGCACAACACTGGTAACCCCCATGCACGGCTCCGGAGCTGCGCATCTGAACTGCCTCTCCTTTCTTATTGCAAAACCCGTAAACTGCTCACAGGAACTCCAAACAGAATCCGTTCCCTTCACGCAGCTCTCCAACCTTGTTGCCTCTGCGCTGTTGGCTTTTGCATAGTAAACATAGAAGCACTCGCTCCCAGTCAAAGCGCTTCCATTCTTTAATGTTAAACTCTTTGTTTTACCGCAGTATGTTGCCTCCGTATATGGATTGTAGCTACTTCCGCTGCCACCTCCAAATGAGCCACCCTTATTGTGCACAACAAACCCATTCGCTACAAAGCTGAATGGTTCTCCAACATGAAGGTTGTATACGGTTTCCTCTCCCAAATACTCCAATGACACAACTACTTCGTAATGAATTCCACCATCAAAAACAGTCACCTTATCCCCAACCGATAGCTGGGAGGCTTCCTTGAACTCTCCATCAATGAGGAAGGGATGCTCAGCGGTTGTGTTCACCGCCCTTTCTGTTGTTCTCACCTGCAGTATGCGTGATTTTGTTCTGAACACCTCAATAACTTCTGCTTGGCTCACCCTGCTCTTCTCATCAACAGCAAAAACAACATCCCCCTTTCGTATCGTTTCAATACTCCTCTCACCGTTGGGGGTTAGAATGCGCGTTCCTGCGGCAAAGCACCCTCCTTTGTTATGCACTGCAAAATTATTTGCAAAAAAAGTATGCAACCCATCCACATTTAAGTTAAATACTTTTACATTTTCATCAAAGAATTTTTTCTTCTCTATTCTCTCAGCTTTCAGTTCTCCGTCTTTTAAAACATATACCACATCCCCTTCTCTCAAATCCGCTGCTTTGACAAACACTCCATTCTCCGAAAGCAATGGATGCTCGGGGGTCACCTCAACTTCATAACTCTCTGTTTTTATTTTATAAAACCCTCTTTCATCCATCTCCGTGACTCTCAATACTTTGGCTGGAGCAATTCCTCCATTGCTGTCAAACGCAAGAACCGTATCCTCTCCTTTCAACTCTTCTATACTCCTTTTTCCGGAAGGAGTCTCAATCTGCGTTCCAGGAAGGAAGCATCCTCCCTTGTTGTGAACTGCTATGAAATTCGCGAAATACGTGTTCGGCCATTCCGTTCTTAAATTATAAACAGTCACATCACGCTCTACAAACTCTTTAAACACGACCCTCTCTTTTGAAAGCTCAGTTCCGTTGAATACATAAACAACATCTCCAACCCGTAGACTCTCAGCATTTTTGAAGACTCCCCCTCCCGTATAAAATGGATGTTCACCAGTAACTCTCACTTCATAGCCCTCAGTCCTTATAACATAGTAACCATCTGCAGTTGCGGTGTATACCTCCTCTACTGTTGTGTTGAGCACCTTCCCATCATACGTGAATGCGATAAGCTTGTCACCTTTTTTCACCGCGCTTACGTTAACCAAAACTCCGTCAGCAGTTAGAATAGGAGTGTCTGGAAGAAAACATCCTTTGTTGTGCAAGAGAATTGAATTCGCAAAGAAATCTCCTTTTTCAACAAGCAGATTATATGCCTTTGCAGGCTGCCTATGAAGAGTTACTGAAACTACTTCATCCTCTCCAAGTTCACCATCAGAAATAACAAAAACTCTATCCCCAACTTCAAGATGTTCTACTTCCTTGAACTCACCTCCCTTAGTCAGAAATGGATGCTCCCCTGTTACATTCACCGCTGTTTTTCGAGTTTTCACCTCAAAATATTCCTCAGCAACTGTCTCATAAACTGCAACAACTTTTGCGCTCACAGCTCTGCCGTTACTGAATGAAATTACATAGTCCCCAGGAGAAACTGAAATGACTGGTTTCTCTCCCGATGGAGTTAGGATAAGCGTATATGGTAGCAGACACCCGCCTCCTCCCCTCCCAAAAGCAAGGGAGGAAAGCAGTAGAATAATAATTAGAAATCTCAGCCTCTCGCGCATTCTCCCACTCAGAATATACCCGAGATTATTGCAGCTGCAATGATTATGCTTATTCCAAGTATCACTGCCTGCGTGATCTGCCCGACGTACGTTGCTACAGCAAGGTTTCCTTTTGCAATCTCCTTCTCATCATTTATCCTAGGAGTCATCACATCCACTATCCTCGGGACAATGAATGCGGAGAGCGCCATAAGCAACACGCCAAGTACTCCTCCAAGCAGAGTGTATATCACTGCCAGAGTTATATTTTCCATCAGCGTTCCTGTAGCCATAAACTCACCCCCAATTGTTTTTTAGCATTCTCAATTTAAATCTATCACAACCCATATTTTTTGAAGAAACCAAACTTTGTTGTTTCAACAGTTGCAAAGTAAAGAACCACAACTCCAGTTATAAGCGCAATGTATTCAACTCCAAGAGGAGTGAACTGAAATAGCGCTCCCAAGGAAGAGTAAATTATCACAAAAGCACCAATTAACGCAACAGCGGACATTACAATCAGCAGCCAGCTTGGCTTGCTTTTATAGAACTTCAGTTGACTTCTTATTGAAAAGGTTATAACAACTTCTGAAATCAATGATTCAAGGAACCAAGCTGTCCTGAACGCATCATCCGGAGCTTTCAGCCAGTAAAGCAGAGAAATCATCGTCATCATGTCAAAGATGAAGCTTATCAAACCAAAATGAATCATGAAATCAGAAATTAACTTCATATTCCACCTTTTTGGTTTTCTTAAGAAAGTTGAATCAACGTTGTCTGTTGAAATTGTGAGCAGTGGAAAATCAGAGAGAAGGTTGTTCAGCAGTATCTGAGCTGGAAGAAGAGGGAGGAAGGGGAGGAAGAGGGAAGCAAGCGCAAAGGAGAACATATTTCCGAAGTTTGCGCTTATTGTGTTCAATACATACTTTGTTATATTCCCAAATATCTTCCTTCCACCCTTTATCCCAGTAAGCACTGCCTCAAGGCTGCTTGTAAGAAGTATAATATGCGCCGCATCCTTCGCAACATCAACCGCATTGTTAACAGAAATACCAACATCCGCAGCACGCAGTGCTGGCGCATCATTCACCCCATCTCCCATAAATGCAACTACATGCCCCATCTTCCTTAACGCAAGCACAATTTTGTATTTGTGAACAGGAGTTATTCTGGCGAAAACATTATACCTCTCAACTGCTCTCTCAAACTCCTCCTCATTCATCTTATCAAGCTCGCTTCCAAGCACCACCCTGTCATCATTTATTGCAAACCCTACATCGTTGCACAGCTTTCTCGTCACAATCGGCCCATCCCCAGTCAGTATCTTCATCTCCACCCCCATCCTCCTCAGCTCGCCAACAGTGTGCAGCGCAGTTCTCCTCGGGGGTGATGTGAATAGGAGGAAACCAACCAGTGTCATCTCCTTCTCATCTTCCTTCGTATAATCCTCCTTCTCCTTAACTTTTTTCACAGCAACGGCAACAACGCTGTAACCCATCTTCGCATACTCCTCGTATTTCTTTTTCATTTGGCTGCTCATCCTCACCTCCTTTCCTTTTGTGAATGCTTTGCTGCATACTGAAAGCACGCTTTCCGCAGCTCCCTTTGTTATCATCATCAAACCTTCTTCTCTCACAACAACACTCATCCTCTTTCTCTCATAATCAAAATCAACTACCTCAACCAATTCCTTCTTTCCAATTCTCTCCATCCTCTCCTTTCCAAACTTCTGATTTGCAAACTTCATCACCGCCCCATCCAGCTGGCTCACCTTCATAATTTTTCTTGCCCCAAACTGAGTGTTACAAACTACTCCGTACTCCAAAATTTTTTCTGAGAAGTTTCCCTCCAAATCAACCGCATTCTCAAGGAAAAGCTCGCTCTCGCTGAGCGTCCCTGTTTTATCCGCACAGAAAACATCAACATTCCCCAAATCCTCCAACGAGATAAGTTTTTTCACAACAACCTTCTTCTTTGCAAGCTCAAGCGCGCTGTTGGAAAGGCTTATTGTGACAACTATTGGAAGTGCTTCAGGAGTTATTCCAACAGCAAGCGCAATTGCAAAAAGGAATGACTCAAATGGGTCTTTGCCAAAAAGCGCGTTTATTACAAGTATAAAAAGCGTTATGGCAAGCGTTATTCTCAGCAGCATTTCTCCAAACTCTCTTATGCTTTTTTCAAAGTGGGATTGGGGAACCCTTGCGCTGAGAGTTGTTGCGGTTTTTCCAAAGAAAGTATCAACGCCAACTGCAGTTACAATTCCAACAGCATGCCCGTAGGTTACAGTTGTTCCCATAAACGCCATGTTGTTTAATTGATGTGGCTCAGATGTGAGAAGCTTTATTGGAGCTGTTTTCTTCTCAACAGGGGTTGATTCACCTGTTAAAATGGATTCATTTGTCTGAAACTCCTCAACTGAGATTAACCTAGCATCAGCAGGCACGATGTTGCCTATGCGAAGCAAAATAATATCGCCAACAACAAGAGAACGAGCATCAACCTCCTTCCTTTCCCCATCCCTTACAACAGTTGCAGTGAAAGTTATATACTTCCTCAGCTCTCTCACTGCTCTCTCTGCTTTATACTCCTGAAAGAAGCCAAGCAGGCTGTTTATCAAAATTATCAGCAGTATCACGCTTGCCTCAATAATGTCGCCAAGAAAATACGCAAGCACCGCTGCGAGAATCAGTATGTAAACCAGCGGATTTTCAAACTGGGAGATGAAAATTGAAAGAGCTGTCTTTCTATCTTTTTCAGGAATTTCCTTTCTGAACTTTGCTCTGTTTTTTGCCTCATGCTCAGATAAACCTCTTTCAGATGAACCAAGCTCCTTGTAAAGCTCCTCTGGGGAAAGCTCCCACGGTCTTTCAACTTTTGGAAGTTCCTCCACAGCATCACTTCCTTCTCTTGCTGGGTTTCTTCCCTCCTCTCTCCATTTTTTCCAGCCTTGTGTAGTAATCAGGCAGTTCGTTCAGGTGCGCCAGAGCAATCTTCCCTGTCATCACTGGGTCGTCATTTGTAACGTTTGTCAAAGGGTCCTTTCTCCCGTGTTCAAGCTCAACGTGCAAGCCTTTCCAGAATTCCTCAAGCTTGAACTTGCTTCTCTTCCAGTCTATCCCAATTGCTCTGCCAATTCTTTCAGCTTCCTCTTTTGTGAATTTCATGAGTAGATTTTTGTTGGAGTTTATATAAACATTCTTTCATTAAAGGGATACATATAAATAGTGGGAAAACTCCAATATAGTGCGATGGAGATGAAAGGCGGTTTACTTCACAAGAAAGTGGGTATGCAGACTTGATGAGAAGTCACGCCTAGTTCTGCCCGTAACTATAAGAAAAGCACTCAAAATTTCCAAACTAATTCAACTTGAATTTGAAGGGGGGAAGCTAGTTCTAAGAGGGGTAAACGAGGATTCAGGGAGGAGCATATCAAAAAACTGGAGGGAGTGCGATGAGTAAAGGCGAGCTACTTCATCTTTAATCCACTGTTGCTTTTCCTCAGATTGTTCTACGGCCGAGGTAGTGTAGAGGCTGCACAGAGGGCTGTGGACTCTCCTGCCTGGGTTCGATTCCCAGCCTCGGCCTTTCGGGTGTTTTTATGAAAGTTATAAAATACCGGAGAGGAAATTTGGAAGCTTTGAAGATGCTTTTAAAGAGAACAGAGGTTCTCTCAAGGAAGGTGAGGGAAGCAGAGAGAATAGTTGATTATGTGAAAGAAGGAGGTTCCCAGGCTGTTTTTGAGCTCACCGAGAGATTTGATGGAGTTAAACTATCAAAATTAGAAGTTGATGAAGAGGAAATTGAGAATGCGTATAAAGAGTGTTCAAAAGAGGATTTGCAGGTGATAAGAATTGCGAAAAGGAAAATTGAGAAATTTCAGAAGTTGCAGAAGCAAGGGATAGTGGATACAACCCTCGCAACTGGTGAAGGGCTTTCAGAATTTAGGTGGCTTCCAATAAGAAGAGTTGGGGTGTACGCACCAGCTGGGAAGGCACCGCTTGTTTCATCAGTTCTTATGGGAGTAGTACCGGCGAAGGTTGCGGGTGCTCAGGAAGTTGTGCTCTGCACCCCACCCCAAAAGAATGGCTTAGCAAATCCATTCATTCTTGTTGCAGCAAGAGAGGCTGGTGCGGATAGAATATTCAAAATTGGAGGAGCGCAGGCAATAGCTGCGATGGGATATGGTTTGGAATGCCTTGAACCAGTTCAACTGATTGTTGGACCTGGAAATGCGTATGTGACAGCCGCAAAGCAGATCCTTGCAGCAAGAGGTGTTGTGAAAATTGATCTGCCTGCAGGGCCTAGCGAGCTGGTTGTGATTGCTGATGGGAATGCGGATGAGAGAGTTGTTGCTTCAAGCATGCTAGCCCAGGCGGAACACGGAGAAGGCTCAGAGAGCATATGCATAACCACTTCCAAAAAGTTTGCGAACAGGCTTTCAGCAATTTTAGGGAAATGTCCCAACAGAATGACGGTACTCCTTGTCTCAGATATGGAGGATGCTTTGGAAATTTCAAATGAATACGCACCAGAGCACCTTGAAATTTTTGCAGATGAGTGGAAGAGAGTGTTGAGTGGGGTGGTTAACGCAGGAGCGGTTTTCATCAATACTGGAGCGGTGTATGGCGATTATGGAGCTACTGGTTGTAACCACATACTTCCTACGGGAGGAAGCGCGAAATGCTACTCCGGATTGTCGATTATAACATTTATGAAAGGTATGTTCATTCAAACTTTGAGCAAAACGGCAAGGAAGAGATTTGCGCGGATAGTTGCGAGGCTAGCCAGAATTGAAGGGCTTGAGGAGCACGCCAGAGCAGCTGAAATTGGTGGTGAATGTGGAAGTGAGTGAAACTGTAAGAAGGATGAACCAGTATGAATGGGAAGTTTCTAGCGAGAGCATTGCCAGAAAGTACGGAATTCCCCTTACTAAAATTATACGCTTTGATACCAACACCTCTCTATTCAAACCAACTTTCAGTTTTAAAAGGATTGAGCTTAACGAGTACCCAGATCCATCCTATACGAATCTGCGCAGGATGCTTGGCGAATATACAGGAGTTCCTAGTGATGGAATCGTGGTGGGGGCAGGAGCAGATGAACTGCTGAACATAATTGCCAGGGTAGTTCTTGAAAAGGGGGACAAAGCAGTAATCTCATCCCCAACCTACCCCATGTTCAGGGTTGTTGTTGAAGGAGTTGGGGGAGTGGCTTATGAAGTGGAAAGGAGGGAGGATTTTTCGCTTGATGAAGAAATTTTAATTTCAAAAGCAAATGAAATAAAAGCGAAGCTTGTTTTCGTATGCAACCCAAATAACCCGACAGGAAACCTCTCTGGATTGAGGGAAATTGAGAAAATTGTAAGCAACATTGAGGGGTATGTTGTTGTGGATGAAGCCTATTTTGAATTCTGCGGTAGAAGTTCCGCAGACTTGCTTGGCATGTATGAAAATCTTCTGATCGTCAGAACGTTTTCAAAAGCGTTCTCCCTTGCTGGTGCGAGAGTTGGATACTCTCTCTCATCAAAACAAATAGCAAAATTGATGAACAAAGTAAGAATGCCTAACAGCGTGAGTTCGGTTTCAATTTTTCTTGCTGAGGAATCGTTGAAAAAAAGAGAGAGAATGGAAAACAATGTTAAGATAATAGTAAGCGAAAGGGAGAGACTTGCTAAACAACTAAAGAAATTAGATTTGAGAGTTTTTCCTTCCTACGCAAACTTCCTTCTTGTCAAATTCAAGGATGCGAGGTATGTATTCAACAGATTGATTAGGAAAGGAATTGTTGCAAGAAAATTCAGCTCCAAACAATTGAGGGACTTCTTGAGGTTCACTGTGAGGAGCAGAAGAGAAAATTCCATACTCGTAAGGGAGTTGAGGGGTGTTCTTAATGAGTAAAAGAGTTGCAAAAATTGAAAGAAAAACACTTGAATGTGAGGTTTCTGCTGAGCTGAACATTGATGGTGAAGGAAGGTTTGAGATATGTATCTCTCAGGTATTTTTCAAGCACATGCTTGAAACGCTTGCGAAGCAAGGAATGTTTGATTTGAAGTTAAAAGCAGAGATGTTCAGCAATGATGAGCACCACCTAGTTGAGGATGTGGGTTTGGCACTTGGGGAGGCATTCAAAAAAGCACTTGGTGAAAAAAGAGGTATAAACAGATACGGCTTTTCCATCATTCCAATGGATGATGCTCTGGCGCTGGTTTCAGTAGATTTAGGAGGAAGGCCATTCTGTTCTGTTGAAGCAGTCTTTCAGAGGGAAAAGGCGGAGGATTTCAGCACAGAACTATTGTATGATTTCTTCAAATCATTCTCCGATGCTTCCTGCTCCAATGTATGGGTAATCTTGCTCAGGGGTAGAAACGAACACCACAAAATTGAGGCGATGTTCAAAGCATTTGGAAGAGCACTGAAAATTGCTTGCGAGAAGAACTTTTCAGGAATCCCCAGTACGAAAGGGATTTTGTGAGGTGATAGGATGAGAATAGCAATCCCAAGCAAAGGAAGGCTTTTCAAGCCTACTATAGAATTGCTTGAGAGGTGTGGGATAAGAGCAGTTGGAAGTAATGGAAGGAAGTTGTACGGAAGAACGAACTGCGATGATATCTCTCTTCTTTTTGCTAGGGCAGAGGATATACCAAAATACGTGGAAAGTGGAGCTGCTGATGCTGGAATAACTGGGTTGGATATGATAAAGGAAAAGAATGCAGATGTTGAGCTGGTTACAAGGTTGAATATTGGATGGTGCAGGGTAGTTTTAGCTGTCCCTGAAAAAAGCGGAATCAAAAAACCAAATGATTTAGATGAATTAAGAATTGCTACTGCTTTGGTGAATGTAACAAGACAATATCTAAAAGAAAATGGGATTAAAGCAGAAGTGGTTGGGCTTTCTGGTGCTTTAGAGCTTGCGCCCTACTTAGGTATTGCTGATGCGATTGTTGATCAAACAACCACTGGCACAAGCCTTACAGTAAACAATCTGCGAGTTTTGGATACACTCTTTGAGTCAACTGCATGCCTCATTACAAACAGAAGAACTCCGGCTAGCACAAAGGAGAAAGTTGATGAGCTTAAATTCTCATTTGAAGGGTTGATGACCGCTGAGAAGAAAAGATATGTGATGGCAAACGTTACTTCCGATGAAATTCTCAGGAAAGTCATCGCAGTTATGCCCGCGATGGAAAGCCCAACAGTTCTAAAACTTGCAAAAGAAGGGGAATACGCAGTGCACTCCGTAGTTGATGAGAGGGAGTTGATGAGCACTGTGAGGAAGCTGAAGAATGCTGGAGCGAAGGACATACTTGTATTTGGAATGGGGAGGGTGATTCCTTGATTGTGGTGGTTGATTACAATACTGGTAACTTGGCCAGTATAAGAAATGCTTTCGCTAAGCTTGGGAGAAGAGTGAAAATATCACGGAGTAAGAGTGATATCGAGCAAAGCTCTGCTGTAGTGCTTCCGGGGGTTGGGGCATTTGCTTGCATAAAGAACATCGAGGTGTTGAGAAGGGTGATTCTAAATGAGATAGAGAACGGAAAACCTCTTCTGGGGTTATGCCTTGGTTTGCAGTTGCTTTTTGAGGAGAGTGAGGAAAGTCCTGGTGTCAGAGGATTCGGTTTTTTTAAAGGAAGAGTTGAAAGGATTGCAAGAAATGGATTTAGAGTGCCGCAGCTTGGGTGGAATTCAATAAAAATAGTAAAAAAATGCAGTTTGCTGGAAGGAATACCCAATGGAGCATATTTCTACTTCGCAAACTCCTATGTTGCGCCATTTGATGAGAAGATAACTGTTGCAACAACAGAGTATGGCAGGGAGTTCCCTTCCGTCATATCCAAGGAAAACATTTTTGCGACACAGTTCCATCCAGAAAAAAGCGGAGAAGTGGGGCTGAGGTTGTTGAATAATTTCGCCAATTTGGTGAGTTGAATGCTCGTCATTCCTTCAATTGATATAAGAAACAGAAAGTGCGTGAAGCTTATGCAAGGAGACTACTCCAAGGAAGAAGTTTTTTCCGCAAATCCTATGGAAGTTGCTAGGAGATGGGAGAGGGAAGGTGCAAAATTTATACATATAGTCGATTTGGACGGTGCGAGAATAGGGAAGGTGCAAAATTTTGAGATAATAAGCAAAATAGCGAGGGAGATAAGTATCCCCATCCAAGTAGGTGGTGGAGTGAGAAGATATGAAGATGCAAAAAAACTTTTTGAAGAAGGTGTCTCGAGAGTGATTACTGGAAGCGCTGCTTTCAGATATCCATTTCTGGTTAAAAAGTTGGTTGTGGAATACGGAAAACAAGCTGTCTGTGTTGCTGTTGATTACAGAAAAAACCAGATTGTTGTGGACGGATGGAAGAATAGTCTCAGGATCTCTCCCCTAGAATACGCAAAAAATGTTGAGAAACTTGGGGCAGGCTTTATGCTATTTACGTGCGTTGATAGAGATGGAATGCTTTCAGGAGCCGATGTAAAGAACATTAAAAAGTTGGTTGCAGGCACCAGAACTTCAGTAATAGCAAGTGGTGGAATAAACTCTGTAGAGGATTTGGAAAAGGTGAAACAGGCAGGTGCGTATGGCGCTGTTGTGGGAAGAGCACTTTACGAAGGTAGGATCAAATTGAAGGAGGTTGTGAAATGCTTACAAGAAGGATAATTCCATGTTTGGACTGCGATTTGGCGGTTCCAAAAGGGAGAGTTGTGAAGGGGGTGAAATTCAAAGAAATAGAATACGCTGGTGTCCCCTGGGAGCTAGCTAGAAAATACTCATTGGAGGGAGCGGATGAGATAGTTTTACTGGATATAACTGCATCTTGGGAGAGAAGAGCTTCAATGGTCGAAGTTGTAAAGAGAACCGCAAAAGAAGTTTTCATTCCTTTAACTGTTGGAGGTGGTGTAAGGAGCATAGAGGATTTTAGAACGTTACTCAGAGCTGGGGCGGATAAGTGCTCAATAAATACTGCTGCGCTTGAGAATCCAGAGCTAATAGACAAAGCTTCAAAAATTTTTGGCAGCCAGTGCGTGGTTGTTGCAATAGACGCAAAAAGAAGGTTTTCCAAGAGAAAAGGATGGTATGAATGCGTTGCTTATGGTGGAAGAAAATTCACGGGAGTTGACGCAGTAAGGTGGGCTGAGGAGGTGGAGAGAAGGGGAGCGGGGGAGATACTCCTCACCTCTATAGATAGGGACGGAACGAACAAGGGTTATGATATTGAGCTAATTCAACAAGTTAGCAGAAGCGTGTCAATTCCGGTTATTGCAAGTGGTGGTTGTGGTAACCCGGCTCAGATTTATGAACTTTTTAACAAAACTCAAGCAAGCGCAGCTCTTGCCGCAAGCATCTTTCACTTTAATAGGTACAGCATACAAGAAGTTAAAAATTATCTTAAAAGTAAAGGAGTGGAGGTTAGAAAATGAATTTGAAAGAAGCAGAAGAAACTGCGGACACTTTGGATTTCAAAAAAGGCAGAGGGTTAATCGTAGCTGTTGCTCAAGATAGCGAAAGCAAAGAAGTTCTGATGGTTGCATTCATGAATAGAAATGCGTTTCTAAAAACACTCACAACTGGGAGGATGTGGTATTATAGCAGAAGTAGGAAGAAGTTGTGGATGAAAGGGGAAACTTCCGGAAATTTTCAGCTAGTTGAGGGCTTCCGTGTTGACTGCGATGCTGATGCAGTTCTTTTTAAAGTAAAACAAATTGGCAATGCGTGTCACACTGGCAATAGAACGTGTTTTTTCAAAAATGAAAAAGAGTTATCATTGGAGGAGCTTTTTTCATTAATTCTTGATAGAAAAAAGTTTCCAAGAGATGGCTCTTACACTAACGAGCTACTCAGAAAGCAAAGGAAGTTGCTTGCAAAGATAAAGGAGGAAAGCGATGAGTTAACAGAGGCTGTCGAGTTTAAAAGTAAGAAAGAGGTGATTTGGGAAGCATGCGATTTATTGTATCACGTGCTGGTTTTGCTTGCAAAGAAAGAAGTGAATTTAAACGATGTATACTTAGAGTTAGGGCGAAGACGCAGATAGTCCATCAGTCATCCTTGGCGCGAAAATTGTTACTTTGTTAACCAACCTGTTTTAGAACCAATCTAGCTGCTTCTTCATAATCAATCGGGGCTTTCGTCAAAGCTGAAATCTCACTCTTCCATACGTGCTTTATCCCTCTGAGCTTCTTCCTAAAGACTCTTTTATCAAATTTCAAGTTGTAGAACTTAAGCTTCTCGTTCACAAGTTCTTAAGGGTAGGAGTAGGTCATAAAGCAGCAAAACAGGATCTCACCACATCCAATTGTTATACCTAAATATTACTTTAGTTATCAAAAAAGATAACTTTATAAATACATAAGTATAAAAATATGTTATGAATATGGATGCATTCCGCGAAGCACTCGAAAGGGAAGGGGTTGTTATTTTCTCATTAAAAGACGCCGCAAGGGTCATCCAAAAACCCCTGGGTTATACGAAGCTGTTTCTAAGTAGGCTTGCGAAGCGAGGCAAGATTCTGCGAGTCGAGAGAGGGAAATACTGCCTGCGAACTACAAGCGAACTTGAGGTGGCATCAAATCTTGTTTATCCCTCCTACATCTCATTTCTCTCTGCACTTGCTTTCCACAAGCTTACAACCCAAATCCCAGTTCAAGTGCAGGTGGCGTGTGCAAAACAGAAGAAAAACATTAGCTTTGGGAATGTGAGAATTGAGTTCATAACGCTTAAGAAGTCAGCTCTTTTCGGCTTCAGGCGTTTTGGAAATGTTTTTGCAGCAGAACCTGAGAAAGCGATTATAGATGGGTTATATCTGCCAGGATACCTCCCTCTATCAGAAATTTTTTACGCATTGAAACATGGGGAGCTTGAAGTAAATAAGCTGTGTGAATACGCTGATAGGCTCGGCTCCTCAGTTGTAAAACGAAGGATTGGCTTCCTGCTTGAGAGAGCTGGAGTGAAAGAGAGCATATCATTAAACGCGAAGTCAACGCGTTATGCGCTCTTGAATCCTCTTTTGACCCGAAAGGGGGAAAAGAACAGGAAGTGGATGCTTATTATAAATGAGGTTTTGGAATGATCACCCGTAAGGAATTGGAATCAGTTGGGCGTTCGCTTGGGTTTAACACATACCAAGCCGAAAAGGATTACTTACAGCATGCTTTTCTTGCCTCGCTGTACACCGTTTCTTCAAACGAGTTTGTCTTCAAGGGAGGGACTGCCTTGCAAAAAGCTTTCGGGCTTGACAGGTTCTCTGAGGACCTTGATTTTACTTTTATTGGAAAGAGTGAAGAGGTTGGCAGACTGATAGAACGGGCAGTCCGCGAGCTTGAAAAAATGACCGAAGCGCGTGAGTCAAAAAAGGAAGAAAAGCTGGATTCCATTTCAATTAAACTTAAGGTGAAGGGCCCGCTTTATGATGGCTCTGAGCGGAGCGTGCAGACAATCCTGATTGAGATAAGCTTGCGGGAGGAAGTGCTGAAAACTCCTTTGGCAAAGCGCATCGTTCCTCCCTATGCAGATTTGCGCCCGTATGTGGCGCTTTGTATGAATCTAGATGAAATGCTTGCAGAGAAAATCCGCGCGATCATGACGAGGGAAAAGCCAAGGGACGTCTATGATGCGTGGTTTCTCCTCAAGAAAAACGCAGTTTTCAGCAAAGAACAAGCCAACTTGAAGCTTGCTTATTACGGAAAGAGGTTTGAATTCTCGCAGTTTGAAAAAGCAGTTCGGAGCAAGCAGAAAATATGGGAAAAA
The DNA here is from genome assembly GCA_038871515.1 of Candidatus Micrarchaeia archaeon. Classification (GTDB taxonomy): domain Archaea; phylum Micrarchaeota; class Micrarchaeia; order Burarchaeales; family Fermentimicrarchaeaceae; genus JAVZHX01. The sequence goes on along the minus strand of JAVZHX010000003.1, from coordinate 11,314 downwards.
GAACTGAATGTGCTGATGAAAAATGTTCCTTCATCCAAGGAAACAAGTGAGGAGCTTCTGCGGTTACTTAAAAAATATGAAGTTTAGCTTTCCTCGTACTTACATTCCTTGGGCTATCACTATGCAAGTTGGATCTGAAAGACACAGATTGCCCTCAGCTGGATAAGTTTCAGGTATTAGAGGTTTACAAAACCCATCTCCTTCCCAAATGTGAAAGAAGCCCTAACTGACTTGGATGCTTAAATACCTTAAAACAGAGGCTTCGGGAAGGCCAGTCCGTTCGCAGAGGCAACCACTCGCTTTCTAACACCTTCCGGCTTAAAAATGAGTCAATTTTGCTTGTTTGTCTAGCGTATCCGGGATGAATTCTTTTGCATTTTTCCAAAGTGCAGGTTTTAAATCTTGATACTCCTTGCATGCCCTTCTCCACTCAACCTTCCCTCTAACGCCGTACTCCTGCATTTTATTCTTCAAATATTCGAGGAAACTCAGCATCTTTCTCTTATCTCTAAAATAAAACACTACAACTCTTTTATCGAATTTACCACGGTACTCAAAATTAAAGGATTTAATCGTATCAAAAAACCTATTTAGATTCTCTTTACAGTAGCTTCCCTCCCAAAATATCAAAGCTTTATAGCATCTATCACAGGGCGGAGGTAGTTCGTTATTCTGCACATAGAATTCTTTCTCCTTACTCCCCACTCCAGGGCACTTGAATTTCTTATTACCAAAAGGATACCACCCAAAAGTTTGAATACCCACCTCAATTTCTTCAAAATCTAATGCCGTCATGGTACCCATCCTTGCTTCTGACTATGTCCTTTTCAGCTTATACCCTCCTCCATCACTGTCTCCATCAGCAGGTTGCTACACGCAGGTATAGTATAGTAAAGTGTATCAGGTCGTCCGTCTATCTTCACAGCCCTAGGAGCTCAGAGATCACCTTCCTCATCATCTTATATTTTATAATACCATCTCCTTAAAAACTCTTATGCAGTTCAGAGCAGTTCTGTTTGACTGGGATGGAACGCTTTACGATTCAATAGGCGCATCCTTCAAAATTTACCAGGAGCTTTTCAAAAAATACGCGAATTTGAATTTGAGCTCTGATTACTTCAAAAACACATTCATAGTTGATTACCACAAATACTATGCAATGCATGGGATACCTGAAAGCAAGTGGGAAGAGGTTGATAATCTATGGTTAAAACGGTTTCACGAGATGGAGGAGAAGCTTCACCTCTTCCCAGGGGTTATGGAAATGCTCAAGAAACTTAAAAAAATGAAGTTAAAACTAGCTGTTGTTTCAAATGGGACAGGGGGGAGAATAAAGAAGGAGATGAGGAAGAATGGAATTTACGAATACTTTGACGCAGTTATAACTGATGATGAGGTTAAGGAGTTCAAGCCAAACCCGAAAGGAGTTTTGGAAGCACTGAAAATAATGGGAGTTACGAATTCAGTTGCGTTATACGTTGGGGACATGATTGAGGATGTTGAGGCGGGAAGGAATGCTGGGGTGAAAACAGCTGCGGTTACCTGGGGAGCACATTCTCTTGAAAGATTGAAACCCTCAAAACCAGATTATATAATCAAAAAAATTGATGAGTTGATTGGAATAATTTAAGAAAGCTTAAATATTCTCCTAAACTATTAAAATGGTGGTTAAAATGAAAGTGAAAAATCTAACTATCTGGTTTTTGGTGATGACACTTCTATTAACATTAGTATCTGCTTCAATGATAATTCCTGCGAATGACAATGCAAAAGAGAATGCAAAAGCACCAGAAAAATCTCCCGTGATAGGAGATAATTGGGAGCTTGAGAGAGTTGATTTCATCCATTATGCAAAGCCACCAAATGAGGGAAAGCCACCAAAGACAGAAGGTTGCTACAAACTGCTTGGCGTTAAGTGGAATTCACTACCCGTTACTTATGTGATAAACCCAACCAATCCTGAGGGGTTAGACGAAGGTTTTGTAACTGGTGCGGTATCTGCTTCTGCAGAGACTTGGGATGGTGCAACAAGTAGTGAGCTCTTTAATAATGTTTATATGATAGACAGCAGTGCGCAGTATGGGGTTCTGGACTCTAAAAATACTGTTGCTTTCGGGGATTACCCGAACGACAATGTAATCGCAGTAACTTCAATTTGGTATAACCGCAGAACCAAGAAGATAGTGGAATTTGATATTCTATTCAACACACGATTCAATTGGGGTGATGCAACTTCAAACCCCGTTGTAATGGACTTGGAGAACATAGCAACGCATGAGTTGGGGCACGGCGTTGGCCTTAATGATGTCTACTCTACAATGTGCTCCGCAGTAACAATGTACGGCTACTCTACCGAGGGTGAAACTCAGAAGAGAACACTGGAGCAGGCAGACATAGTCGGCCTACAAAAGATGTATGGAAGCTAATTTTTTATTTCACAGTTAATTCAACAACTCCACAATTATAATCTAAACTCTGAATTTCTCAAATTCCTTTAAGGGAATTTTCTCGACAACAACCTTCCTGCTAAATCTGTTTTTTCCGTACTTCACAGCAACTCTCCTCTCTTTGCAATCCGAGTAAGCAGCAGTCAGCTCCCCAGCAAGCTTCACAGCTCCTTTGCTTTTCATCCCTTGCAGAATTGTCGTTGGGCTTCCACAGTCAGGCACTTCAAACATATAATCGCTTCTTCCCTTCATTTTCATCAATAGATTATTTTCTCTTTCATTTCTCCCAACAACTATCTTGCTTCCACCAATTCGGAAATGCCTTCCAAGTTTAAGGAGCTGCACATCCCTGAAACTTATTCTTTTTTTATTTCTGAACAAATCAGCAAGCTTCCTCGCAAACTCCATCTCACATAATAAGCAGCCTCCCCCAGGAGTTGGGAAGTTTCTCAACTTGAACTTCTCTGCCAGCTCCAGCTGAGGTTTTCTTCTCCTTCCACTTATTGAGTAAAACTTCTCCCTCTTAACCAACCCCTTTCTTTCCGCATCTGTTTCAGGAAGCAGCTTTGCTGAAAGCGGTCTCAGTATCCTCCCCTGCAAACCACTTTCCCTTTCAATTAGCTCAAGCGCCCTTCTTGTTTGAGACATCGGCCTCTCGCCTAAAACTTCGCCAGTTACTACGCAATCCGCTTTAATTTTCTTCGCTAATTCTCTAGCTTCTCTCAGCATCATAACTCTGCAGTCAATGCATGGGTTCATACCACTTCCATAACCAAAGCGAGGTTTTCTTACTATTTTCATATACTCCTGAAACAGTTTTCCTTTTGCCATATCAACTATATGCAGCTTCACCCCTTCGCTCTGCGCAAACCTGAAAGCGCATTCACTGAAACAGCACCCTTCAAAAGGAAGCTTGAAGTGCACTGCTTCAACTGCTCCCTGCTCCTGCATCAGCTTCACAGCTAGCCTGCTGTCCAAACCACCAGAAAGCAGAACAAGCGCCTTCATCTCAAACCCTTATCTTGCCAAGCAGCCACAGCATAATTGCTTTCTGTATATGCAGTCTATTCTCCGCCTGGTCAAATATAATTGAATTTGGCGAGTAAATGGACCACTCATCTATCTCATAACCTCTGTGAATTGGCATATCATGCATTATCAATGCATCTGTTCCCTCAACAAGCTTCCTGTTCAACTGGTAAGGCATGCATGTTTTAATTCTTCTCTCCTTCTCCTTCTCAAACTTGGGGTCTGTGAAAAACTCCATATTCACCCACGTGTCTGTGTAAACAACGTCTGCATCCTTCACTGCTTTTTTCGGGTCTTTCTCCTCCTCATATAAACCACTTCTCCTTACTTCGTTAAGCAGTTCATTATCAATGCACAGCGGATCCATCTCAGGCACGCATAAAGTGAAGCGCATCCCAGTTCTCACGCAACCCAAACTCAGCGTGTTGCTCACATTGTTTCCAATTCCCAAGTAAACAACCTTCAAACCTTTCAGCTTCCCCTTATGCTCCTTTATTGTCATCAAATCCCCCAGCGACTGGCATGGATGATACTTCTCGCATAAACCATTTATCACAGGCACCTCTGAGGCAGAAGCCATTTTCTGCAAATCCTCATGCTTCAGCACCCTTGCCATTATTATATCCACAAACCTTGACAGGCATTTTGTCTCATCCCGTATATCAGAAATTGTGAACTGCGTTGTTCTCCAATCCAAATAGATTGCATGCCCCCCAAGCTGAGTCATACCAACCTCAAAAGAAACCCTTGTTCTCGTTGATGTTTTCTGAAACACCATCGCAAGCGTTTTATCCTCTAAAGAATTGCTCCACTTCTTCTGATTCTTCTTAACTTCAATTGCCTTATCAATCAAATTCTCAATCTGCTTCCCATCCAATTCTTTCAGTGTAAGAAGATGTTGCACAGTTTCACCTCCCACTACTTATATAATGAAGTTTTTTAAAATCTTTTCCAGAAGCAGTTACTTCATCTCAACCCACATTCTGTTTATGTTCTCCTGTATCAGCTTCACTTCCTCCTCGCTCAGATGCTTAAACCTTCTCTGCATTCTAAGGTAATCCGCAATTGGCTTGAACTGCTGCGGTTTGTAGGTTATCGTTCTCTTCCCATTCTCAATTTCATAAAGAACCCACAAACCAGTGTCAACAGCAAGCTTTGCAATCTCAATTGTTTTCGCAGAATCATAATTCCACCCAGTCACGCACGGGGAGAGCACAACGATAAACCTCGCTCCCTTCATCTCCTTTGCTTTCCTAACTTTATTCTCAAAATCAGCCATGTAGCCAATGCTTGCGGTTGCAACATACGGTATTCTGTGGGCAGCTGCAATTTCTGCAATTGGCTTCTTCCACTGCATCTTCCCATGCTTCACCTTTCCTGCAGGGCTTGTGGTTGTTGCAGCTCCAAAAGGAGTTGAACCACTTCTCTGATTACCCGTATTCATATACGCCTCGTTATCATAGCAGATATACAGAACATCATCATTCCTCTCAAGCATTCCTGAAAGAACCCCAAACCCAATATCGTATGTTGAGCCATCCCCTGAGATAACAACAACCTTTGTGTGGGTGTTTCCCTGCGCCCTTAGGGATGCAACCGCACCTGCAGCTATTGCAGCAGAGTTTTCAAAAAGAGAATGAACGTAAGGAACTCCCCAAGCGCTCCTTGGGTAGGCTGATGAAACAATTTCAAGGCAGCTTGTTGCATTCACAACTATTATATCTTTGCCTAAAACATTCAGCGCATGCCTCACAGCAATTGGCATCCCGCAGCCCGCACAAGCGGTGTGACCAGGTGAGAAATACTCCTCCATTAACACACCTCAAACCCATATTCTAAATGACTCCTTTTTCCTTATTTTTTTGAATATTTCAATTACATCTTTAACTGGAACATCCTTCCCTCCCAAACCACCTATGAAGCTTGAAACAACAGGTTTTTTCTTCAAAGGATACAGTGAGTTAATCACATCTGCGTAAACAGGCGCAAAGCTTCCCATGCTGTATGATTTTTCAAAAACAGCAATGTGCTTCTTCCCCTCAAGCAGCTTTCTTACTTCCTCCTCTGGGAACGGCCTGAAGCTCCTTATTTTTACAACGCCAACCTTCTTACCCTTTGCTCTGAGCTCATCAACCGCCTCCTTCGCATTCCCAATCACGCTTCCCATCGCGAGGAATATATAATCCGCATCCTCATGTTTATACCCCTGCGCAACCCCCCCATAACCTCTTCCAAACATCTGCTCAAACTCCTTATCAACTTCAATTATCTTGCTTTTAGCAGCCAAGTTATCCTTGTGAACATCCTCCCTAAAACTCTGATAATCTGAGGGAAGCGCATACTCACCCATGCTGATTGGGTTCTCTGGGTCAAGCTTCAGCTTTGGCTGGTATTTTGGAAGGAATTTTCTAATTTCTTCTTTTGTTGGTATGTCAATTGGCTCAACTGTGTGAGTTAAATAGAAACCATCTATGCAGACCATTGTTGGAAGCATAACGCTTTCCGCAATTTTGAACGCTTGAATTGCCGTGTCAACTCCCTCCTGGGAGCTCTCGCAGTAAAGCTGAATCCATCCCGAATCTCTCTCTGCAATTGAATCCTGATGGTCGCACCATATATTCAGAGGAGCGCTCAACGCTCTGTTCCCAACAACCATAACAATTGGCAACCTCATACCTGCAGCTGCATAAACAACCTCGTGCATCAAAGCTAACCCCTGGCTGCTTGTCGCTGTGAAAGCTCTACCGCCTGCTGCAGAAGCACCGCAGATGCACGAAATTGAAGCAAACTCAGATTCAGTTGCAATATAGCTTTTCAGCTCCCCATCTGCGTAGAACTGCGCAAGAGTTTCTGCTATGTGAGTTGAAGGTGTTATTGGGTAGCATGCAACTACATCTGGCTCGCAGTTCTTCACTGCTTCTGCAACTGCAATTGAAGCTTCAACAGTTTTTCTCATCTACTTCTCCTCCTGCACCATTTCAATTGCTTTCTTTGGGCATTCATTTGCACATATCCCACATCCTTTGCAATAATCATAATCAATTTTTGGAAACTCCCTCTCCTGAATATTTGGTTTGTCAACTCCACTTATACACCCCTCTGGGCAGTAGCTTGCGCACGTCCCGCATTTTATACATTTGTCATTATGGACAACTGGCTTGAAAGACCTCCAATCACCAGTCTTATTTTCTCTGCTGCTCCTTGGGTTTGCAATTGGCGGTTTCATAAAATCACTTCGTTTCATTATAACATTCTTCAATTGCCTTTATATTCTTCTCAGCAAGCTCTGGAGGGAACCTCTCCTTTATTGCCTCCTTCAAAGGCTCAAGTGGAACTATGTTTGTAACTTTCACAAACGCTCCAAGCATTGCTGTGTTCACAATAGGCCTTCCTATATGTTTAAGCGCAATTCCGGTTGCGTCAACAACGTAAAGATTTTTTGCTTTTAACTTAAGTTGACTTTTTGGTTTGCCTGTATTCACAATAACCGTTCCATTCTTTTTTAACCCCTCAAGTATATCCGGCCTTCCTATAAGGGATGCATCAAGTATAACCACATAATCTGGTGAATAAACCTGCTGGTGCACCCTTATTGGTTTATCATCTATCATGCAAAAGCTTTTCACAGGTGCACCTCTTCTCTCAACACCAAAGAATGGGAATGCCTGAGCGTACTTCCCACCCTCCTCAGGTTTTCTGTATGAAGCGGCAACAGCAAGAAGTTCAGCAGCAGTGACAGCTCCCTGCCCACCTCTTCCCCAAAACTTTATCTCAATCATACAACTCAATTTAATTTGAGAAAATTTAAATAGCTTTTGCACACTTTCCAAAAATGAACTTAATATAAAAAATGAAAAATTAAACAGCAGAGTTCACAAGCAGTTCATCAAGCTCTGTGAAATTCTCCTCGCCAGCCGGCATTTCCTTCTCAAGTTCATTTGCCGCAATATCCTCAATTGGTGTTGTAACTTTTGGTTGCTCAGGCTGCTCCTGCTGCGGAGGTTGCTCTGCTTTCTGTGCGCAGCCAAAAATAAAAGCTGCAATTAGAAGCAGTGCGATGAGTATTGCTTTTCTCATTTCACTCACCCCACCGTCTCCCCACTTGCCAGCACGCACTTCTGCGCAACTGGGCAACCGTTCTCATCAACTCCGCCAACAAGTGTGCCTCCTCTGTTTCTGCATGCTACTCTTGCCTGTGCTGAAATGGGTGGAACCTGCGGGCAGGTGACGTTCAAGCAAACCGGTGCCATCGGACAGCCATCCTCATCTCTTCCTATATAAATTCTTCCACCATTCTTCTTGCAGTTCGCTATCTCGCTTGCATTTACTTGCGGCAACTTCGGCCCGCATGCCTTATAATTTCTAGCTCTCTCCTCAACTCTCTCCTCTATTTGAAGTCTGTGCTGAAGCCCAAGTATGTATGCATAATAACTTGTTCCATCAATTGTAATTGTCCCAACCCAAATTGTTGTGTTCATTTTATTCACTTTCATAACTGCGATGCTCCCAACTTCAGTTCCGTTTTTGTATATACTTGCAGTTGCGGTTTCATCATCAATGTCAATGTTCCTGAGCGTGTACCTTTCATTATCCAGATAGATAATTCCTGTCCTTACAAGAGTGTAGCATTTTTCTTTTCCACCAGTTGTGTTAACACAGGTTACCTCCAAATCCGCAGACGTGCTGGATGCCTCGCTTATATTGTTTGGTGGAACTAGCACTCTGCCTGTAATCACCCGTATGTATTTGAAATCAAGTTTATTTTCTGGGTTAACCGCAATGCCTCTGCCTGCAAAGAAAACATGATGCACCTGTGCCCTCACAACAGCAGCAACTGGGAGGTTTGTGAGGTTTACAGGTATATTCGCCCTTGTTCTGTTTCTCACAACATTGCCAAGCGCATTGCCATTACCCATTCCAACTGCCAATACTGCTGCAACAAAGAACAGAGCAGCAAGCACCACTGCAGGTTTCCTCATTCTCTCACCCCCAATTATTTAGAAGTAAATGATTAATATTACTTACCACATTGTTCGGTTAATCAGGCTTGGTAACCTGCACTCCTTTTACAAGAACATTGGGTGTTATCACAGGTATTTCAACCTCCCACCCAACAATCTGCTCCTGCTTCCTTGAAATTCCAGCTACATTCTGGAGCATTCTCACCATATTATCGCTAAGGCGTATTCCCTTCAAAGATTTTTTAATCTCCCCCTTTTCAATGAGAAATATCCCATCTCTAGGTATTGTTGAAAAATCCCCCCTCTCATAATTCTGAAATCTTGTATACCACAGATTTGTGACATACAAACCCTTTTTAACTTCTTTAAAAAGCTCCTCCTCCCTCCACTTTCCTCTTTCAAGAATTGCATTCCATGGTTTTGGGGCAAGCAACCCTGCGTTTGCAGTCGTTTTCACTCCATACTTCTTAGCAGTGGATGTATTGTGCAAATACGTTTTGAGAACTCCATTTTCAATCACAACATTTTTTCTGGTTGGAACTCCCTCAGCATCGTATTTTGATGAGCTCAGGCAACGCGGCATCCTCCCGTTATCAACAAGCGTTACAAGGCTGCTTGCAACTTTCTTATTCAACTTCCCTCCAAGAAATGAGAAACCTGCCTCAACTGCAAAAATTGAAGCAGAATCCATCACAATATTAAGGAGGTTTGCAAATGGGTATGAATCAAATACAACATCATACCTCCCAGCATCGCCCGCAACTGGGTTGAGCGCCATCTTCGCTATCCTGCCAGCTTCCCTTCCAGCTTTCTCTGTTGAAAAACTGCTTAGGGAAGTTGAACAACAAACCTTATGCCCTGATGCATCCTTATCCGCAAGTGCCCTTATTGAAAAGTATATTCCTGTGCTTCTCTCGCTTGCCTGAACATTGTTTGAAGTGACAAGAAACTCGCTTTTTATATTATATTTAAGCACGCCAGAAGCCCTTGTTGCTCCCTCATCAAGAGAAGCGTTAATTCCCTCCTCAACGTAATCAACTGCCCTCTCATCAAGCTTCCCAATTCTGCCGTCATAAATCCCCTCAACAACTTTATACTTAAACGGGCCTGATGCAATTCCGTAGTATTCTGGATTTGGCTGCATTTTCTTTGTGAACCTCAGCAGCTTTGAAATGGACTCCTCAATGTTCCTCTTTGAAAGATTTTTTATCGTAGTTATACTTACTCTCTTATCCTTTGAAATAAACAGCGAAATCTCATTTCCATAGCTGCTCATCCCAGTTTCTATTTTATTGTTCACAAACTTAACCTGCCATTTTCTGAACTCCTCTCCAATCGCAACAACGTCATCTGCCCCAAGCTGCTTACTTCTTTTAACAATTTTCTCAAGCAAATCAAAATCCATCAGCTCACCCAAGTTTCACTCCCTTTAATTTTATCACCGGCCCTCCCATCCACACTGGAACACCTTGCATTGGCTCACCTTTTCCACATGTGCCAGCGTAGTAATCAACTTTATCTCCAACCGAATCTATTGAGGAGAAGAAATCAAAGGTTGTTGTTTCAAGCACAGGTTTTTTTACAGGATGGGTTAACTCGCCCTTTTCTATAAGATAAGCTTCGCATCCAACATACCTTTCATTAACCCTCTTATCATCAATATTCCACTCCATAAAGCTTTTCATATAAACACCAAATTTAACATCCTCAATAATCTCCTCCTCAGAAAGTTCCCCAGGAAGAAGAAAAGTGTTTGACATTCTAACTATTGGCTCGCACGCATAATCCATCGCCCTTGCAGAGCCGTTGCTTTCAACATTCAAGGAGAATGCAGTCTCCCTGTTGTGGAGAAGCTCGTTTATAACGCCATTCTTCACAAGATACTTTCTCCTTGCTTTCACTCCTTCATCATCAAACAAGAAGTAACCTGCACTTCCTGGAACTGTTGGGTCATCCACAACGCTGACAAACTCCTTTGCAATTCTCCCCCCAATCATCTCGGCTGTCATAAATGATTCACCAGCCTGCGCAGCTTCCCTCCCCATTATTCTATCCGCCTCATATGGGTGTCCAACGCTTTCGTGCATCGCTATCCCAACCACCTCTGGCGCTAGAACCAAGTCAACTTTTTCCTTTGGAGCAGCTTTTCCGTTTTTCAAGTTGTTGTAAACTGCTTTTGCCTCCTCCACAATTTTTGAAGAAAGATTCCAGCCTTTCACCACCTCCCAACCACCCGTTTCAATCAGCTGTATGCTTCTCTGTGCTGTCTGCGCAGCTTCGCTCACTGTTATAAGTGAGTGAAAAGCAACGTAGGGAGTTGTTGATTCAATTCTGCTTCCCTCTGAATTGACAAAATACTTCTGAACAACTTCGTCAGAAAGGGAAAAGAACCTTGCGGGAATGTTGAGCTTGCTTTCCTTCAGCTCCCTTTCAATTTCAAACAACTCCTCAATTTTACCCCTTGAATCAACGTCAGCGCTTCTTACCCTCTGCTTCACTTCATACTTTGCTTCTTCCTTTGGCGCTTTGGCAAAATTTATTTTTGAAGCAAGTTTCAGAGAGCTCCTGCCACTTCTTACTGCTCTGTCTATCATTTCACTTATTATTTTTTTGTTCAGGTTGTTTGTTGAGATGAAGCGCATCGCACCTCCAATAATCAACCTCACCCCAATCCCCTCCTCCCTCTCAAAACCAGCTGCGTGTAAAACACCATTCTTAACTGAAAAGGAGGTTCCTTCCGAATGCTCCGCTCTTGCCTCAGCGTAATCCGCTCCTTTGCCAACAGCATAGTTTACTGCAAAATTAGCAAGCTCCTTCATGTAAACACCAAATACTAATTATCTGCAAAAATTAATAATTGTTAGTTATCCTCCAAAC
>JAVZHX010000002.1:4640-272050 GCA_038871515.1 Candidatus Micrarchaeia archaeon | reverse complement strand
CTGCCCCTCTGACTGCCCACCGCCTGCTTCACTAATACTCACGGCAAACCCAACGTTGGTTGCCCCTGATGGAGTGAGCTACTCAACAATAACTGCAACAGTGAGGGACAGATACAACCAACCAATGCCGAATGTGGAGGTTGTTTTCACCTCAACAATTGGACAGTTTAACTCATACTCCGCAGTAACAAACGCAGCAGGACAGGCAACAGTTAGGATAACTTCAACTTCACCCGGTGCAGCAACTATAACAGGAGTTGCACCACCCATTTCAAACACCACAACAGTGAGGTTTTACTACGTTCCCTCAACAGTTCTTCTCACCCACTCTCTTACAGAACCATGCAGCAATGCAACGCATATAACTGTGACAGTTCTTGATCAGAAGGGAAACAGGATACCAGAGCTTGATGTTTCATTCTCCCATAATGCAACGGGGATTGCAAGCCTCAGCCCTACACTCACCTTTACTAATGATGGAGGTGAAGCTTCAACAGTTTTCTCGGATACCAAGCTACATATGGAAAAAGTGAGAGTGAATGCAACTGTGTACGCGCCTGACCTTGGGCTTACCATTAGAAACTCAACAGTTCTGGATTATACCCCAAATCTATTGTATCTAACTAACTCTCGCTTCCCACCATTATGTGGTAAGAACTTTCTCATCACAGCACATCTGGAGGATAAATACGGCAATGCGATATGCAGTTATCCACTCAATTTCATCCATAATGCCACCGGAAATGCAAGCCTAACTCCCTCTCTGAATATCACTGATATCTCTGGAAATGCAACTACGATATTCTCGGATACTGTCCGGGAGGATGTTAGAATAAGCGGGGTGACAGCCACGCCCGGCATTAGCTTAAGTAACTATACCATAGCAGAGTATGGGGTACCCATCTTCCTATCGGGAGAGGTAATTGTTGACTCGGAAATAAAATGCGATGATGTAGAAATTCACATTGTAGATGGGTGGTTGAAGGTACTTAAAGGTGGTAAACTAACTCTCAAAGGAGTTAATCTCACTTTTGACCTCACCCCCAACCTTCCAGGTTCTCCAAAATACGGTATCTACCTCGAAGGGCAACTCTATGTGACAGATAACAATGGTGTGCGCTCTAACTTCACTGTTAATACGACCAGAAAGGATTGCTGCGCCGGTGAACCAGATTGTTGCGCAGAAGATCCGATACCATCCGGTTGTGATGCGGGGGACTGGCCCGCTCCTTGTTACAGTTGCATAGTGAAGTGTAACTACGGGCAACCCCGTTTCGTTTTTGAAGCTCTTGATGGTTCAACCCTTGTAATGAACAATACTGATCTAGAATACCTAGGCTCGTATGGAATAGGCACATGGGTTCCAGGTTTGTACGTGGCTAGTGACAACGCAGTTATAAAAAATGCAACAATCTCGAACACCCGAGATTACTGTGTTATTCTACATGGAAACAACATTCAGATTATAAATAATAAATTTAGTAAGTGTTATGTTGGCGTATTTGTCTGGCAGCACACCAATAATTCTCTGGTTTCACAAAACGATATCTATAATTGTGATCGATATGGTATACAGATAGATGACTATGGCAACAACAACGTCATTCAATACAACCACATACATCACAATGATATTGGCGTGTTTGTGCAGAATAGTAAAACCAATAATGTACTCAGGTTCAATACAATAAAAGATAACCTTCACACTGGAGTTTATGTATACCAGCAGAGGTTTATCAATCTCATCTCAAATCAGATAACTGGTCACTCGGATTATGGAGTTTACTGTGAGGCAGGTGTTCCCCAGTCCGATGCATATTTCTATAACAACGTCATAACAAACAACACGGTTAACTGTGATGGATGCCCATCCTGTCCACCTCTGCCAATGTCAACATGTGGTACAATAACCAAAAACACAGTGCTCACAGCAGATTTAGTAAATGATTCAACGTGCATCACTTTTGGGGCGGATAATGTAACTTTAGACTGCGCTGGCCATTCAATCTCATGGTGTTGCGCTGGTTGGCCTGCCGAGTATTCCGCAATCTACGCTGAGGGAAGGAAAAATATCGAAATCAAAAACTGCGTGATAAAAGGCTACCCCGGTTCAATCTCAGGTTACACCCACGCAATCTACCTGAAATCAACCAACAACAGCAAAATACACAACAACACAATATACAACTTCACATACTCCTTCCTCATACCCGGCAGCCTAGGAGGTGTTATCTACCTAGATAGCTCCTCAAAAAACTTAATTTACAACAACACAATTTTCAACAGCACAAACAACCCAATCTGGCTTGCTTACTCATCAGACAACTGCTCAGTTTATGAGAACAACATATATGACAGCGGTGCATCCATATTCCTTTATGAAAGTAACTCAAACAGAGTTTTAAGAAACAAAATAAACAGAGCTAAATCCGGAGTGCTCTTTTCAGATGCTTATAACAACCTAGTTGAACTTAACGAAATATACAACTCCGCCAGAGGGTTGAACTTGCTCAGCTCATCAAACAATCTTATCAACAGCAATCGCCTTTATAACATCTCCCTTTATTCGGGTGGAATGCCTCTCTACGAGGGTGCTGTTGAGGTGTGGTATAGCTCGCTGAACAATACTATAAGAAATAACACAATATACAACACCACTTTCTATGGAGTGAATATAATTGATAACTCGCACAGGAACTTCGTATTCAATAATACAATCACAAAAGCATTTGCAGGGGTGAATATCTCCACGGATAATGTAACAGTAGCAAACAATACCATCTACGATGTGAGCTATGGAGTTCATATAAACCAACCATATAACGCATCAGTCGCCAATAACACGATAAGAAATAACATATATGGAGTGTATTGCACGTATGCGAGCACCGGCTCTATACGCAACAACACAATTTCAAGCAACACCAATACGGGAATATACTTTGAAGAGTGCGCAGTTGATGTTTCCCTCAACAGAATACTCTCAAATACTCAGTACGGGGTTAACTGTAACACTGCTTTCTGGAAGCCAACCTTCTCAGCCAATACTGTCTCTGGTAATGGAAACGACTGCGATGCATGCACAGGCTGCCCAGGATAGCTACTCAATCAGCGTTCCAGCATCTCCTTTTAATGCTTTCTCAAGATACTTGGGGCTTGTGATAATTGTTTTTCCTCCTTTCCTTGCAAAGTTTATTGCTGCCTGAATTTTGGGTTTCATGCTGCCTGGAGCAAAATGACCTTCTTTCATATACTTTTCCGCATTCTCAGCAGTCGTTTTCCTCAGCTCCATCTCGCATCCTCTTCCCTTTCTGTAATTAAGAAAAGCTGCCTTTACATCGGTTAATATCACTAACATATCTGCATCAACTTCATCAGCAAGCACAGCTGCAGCCAAATCCTTATCTATCACCGCTTCCACTCCCCTGAACTTGTTTCCTCTTCTTACAACAGGTATGCCTCCTCCCCCGGATGCAATCACTATCACTCCTCCCTTAATCATTCTCTTTATTGCATCCTTCTCAAGAATTTCCTTTGGCTCTGGGGAGGGCACAACTCTCCTGTAACCTCTTCCGGCATCCTCTTTGAAGAGGTAACCAGTCCCCTTGCTCAATTTACTCGCTTGCTTCTTTGAGTAGAACGGCCCAATTGGTTTGGTTGGGTTTTTGAATGCCTCATCTTTTTCATCAACAAGCACCTGGGTGACAACTGTTGCAACCGGCCTCTCAATTCCTCTTTTCATCAGCTCCTCCCTCAAAGTTCTTTGTAACATGTAGCCAATTTCACCTTGACTTTCTGCAACGCAAACATCAAGTGGCATCGCTGGCACCTCATCCCTCCCCCTTTCTTGCTGAATGAGTATCGCGCCTACCTGAGGGCCATTCCCATGAGTTATAATAACCTCATAACCCTTCTCAATTAAACCAGCTATAACTTTAGCAGTTTTCTTTGCATTCTCGAGCTGATCCTCAAAAGTTCCTGTTTCTCCTTTCTGGAGAAGCATGTTTCCTCCAAGCGCGATAACAAGGGTTTTCATATAAATATTATACATTATATTAAATTTACTATGGACACTCTGAAAGCAGTGATATTTGATTTTGATGGAGTTGTTGCGGACAGCGAGCCAGTGCACAGAAAATCATTCAACTTAACTCTGAAAAAACTTGGAATATTCATACCAAACAAACTCTACAGAGAAAAATACGTTGGCTTAGGCTCTTTGAGCATAATGGAGGATATTTTCAGAACTTATGGAATAAAGAGAAGCGCAAAGTTCTGGGTGAGAAAGAGAATGAGGGTTTTTCAGGAGTTGGTGAAAAAAGAAGGGGTGAAACCAGTTAAGGGTTTTATGAAGTTCAACAAACTTCTTAACAAACTTGGAGTGAAAAAGATAATTGCTTCAGGTGGTTACAGAAAAAACATAGCAACAATGCTGAAAAAGTTAAAACTTTATGATGAGTTCAAAAATTTCATAGGAAGGGAGGATGTGAAAAACAGAAAGCCAGACCCGGAAGCGTTGTTGCTTGCTGCAAAGAAACTTGGTGTTAAACCAAGCGAGTGTTTGGTTTTTGAGGATTCTCCGTATGGAGTGGAAGCAGCAAGAAGAGCTGGGATGAAGTGCGTTGCTTTAACAACCTCCCTGCCAAGAAGCTATTTTCCGTATTGTAAAACAATAAAGGATTTCAGGGAAGTTGATTTGAACTTATTAAGAAAAATGGGTTACAAATGACCCCTTAACTTTTTCATGTGTTGCATTCTTTTCTGAATAAGCCCCTTTGTCCCTATATCCTTTCTGTAGAAAAGCTTTCCTTTCACAAAACCAACCGCGCTCTCAGCAATTCTCTCTGCTTTCTCAATGCTTTCAGAAATTCCCACCAAACCAGCCGTTCTTGAGCTTCCTGTGTAAAGTTTTCCATCAATTTCATTAACAGCTGCATAGTAAAGAATTGCACCTGTTCTCTCAATTCCCTTCTCATCAACCTCAATTAATTCATTCTTTTTCGGTGAAGCAGGATAGCCCTCTGGCACAAGGTATTTGCACACAGTTGCCTTCTTATAGAAATCAGCTGTTTTCAAATTCCCGTCAACAATTCTCTCCAAAATATTCAGGAAATCGCTTTTTATCACGGAAAGAGTGTTCATCGCTTCAGGGTCACCTAACCTTGCGTTGAACTCAAGCAGCTTCACTCCATTTGAAGTGACAATAAAACCACCGTAAAGAAACCCTTTATACTCCTCACCTGTTTCCTTTCTGTAAGCATCAACTGCTTTCTGCATTATTGACAACCCTTCCTCATAATCGCTTTTTCTAAGGAAGGGAAGGATGTAGCCTGCATCTGAATAGGAGCCCATTCCCCCGGTATTTGGCCCTTCGTCGTTTGGAAATGCTCTCTTATGATCCTGCACCATCGGAGTGCCAATCACCCTTCTCCCATCAACAAAAGCCTGAAGGGAGAACTCCTCTCCGTCAAGCTTCTCCTCAACAACAACTTTCTTCAAACCCCCAACCCCTTTCTCAACAATCTCCTTAACATACTCCTTTGCTTCATTTTCATCTTTCAGATGCTCCCCAAGTATTTTCACTCCCTTTCCACCCGTCAAACCAGCTGGTTTTACAACAACCGGCTTCCCAAGTGAATCTATAAAGTTAAATGCTTCGTTCACATCAGTGAAAACTCCAAAAGCAGGCGAGCCCTTTATTTTATATTTTTTCAGAAGCTCCCTTGCAAACCCTTTATCAGTTTCCATCCTTGCCGCACTCCTTGTTGGGCCGGCGCACCCCACTCCATTCTTCTGCAGCTCATCAACAACTCCTGCCTCAAGCGGTGCTTCGGGTCCAATCACCGCCAAGCTAATCCTCTTGCTTGTTGCGAACTTTGCAACTGCTCCCGCATCAAGCGTGTTTCCAACAACAAACTCCTCGCATAATCTTGCAATTCCTGGGTTTTTTGCTCCCATGAAAGCGTACAGTTGAACAGAGCCGTTGCTTCTCTTAACTGCCCTTGCAATTGCGTGCTCTCTCCCACCGTTGCCAACAAGGAGAACTCTCTCCATAGTTCACCTCTCAGTTAACTCGCGTATAATTTACTGCATACATTTTTATAATTCTCACTGAAATTTTTGATGAACAAGCTTGTGAAAAAGCATCGCCAAGAAGAAGTAATACGTGTTTATATGTCGTGCTGGGAGAAGCAACCTGATTACGTAGAGCTAATTATAATCCACTATGGATTTTGTGTGTTGGCATTAATATTTAATAACGTATTCAACGACCATAGGTAGACGGGGTATGGCAGAGCAGGCAGAACCGGACCTGGAACGCACCCCCAATCAAGTTGCGTATTCATATAATTTCATGTATTACATAGTGATACCGATTAATCGACAAATGTGCAATTTTTATATATTCAAAAATCCTATTTTATCCCATGTCAGGAACTCATAAAACCGATAACCATAGCGAAGATATGAAGCGCATATTCTCTACCCCCCAATAGTTCCACATATAGAGAAAGATTTATATATTTATTTCTCAATAAATAATACATGCTCGAGGAAGCTGTTAGGGAGTATTTGGTTGATTTTCAGAAGAGAACTTTACCACAGCTTGTGGAAAGAGAACTACAAATACATGAAAGCAAAAAAGTAAAATCCATCATAGGTCCGCGTAGAGCAGGAAAAACTTATTTTATGTATCAGCAGATGAAAAAGCTTCTTGCAGATGGTGTAAGAAAAGAGAATATCCTCTATCTCAATTTTGAAGACCCTAGGTTAAGCGGCATCACTTTCAGGGAAATTCGAGAGCTTGCGAAGTTGCACTGGCAGCTGTATCCCGAATCTTTGAACGAAAAACTCCATATCTTTATAGATGAACCACAAAACATTGAAAAATGGGAGCAGGCAGTGCGTTCGTTGCACGATGAGGAGTTTGACATTTATTTAAGTGGCTCAAGCTCAAAGTTGCTCAGTAGAGAAATTGCCACATCCCTTCGTGGTAGGACTATTGCATATATGCTGTTGCCGTTCTCTTTCAGGGAGTTTCTCAAAATGCACAATCTCACTTTTGATGTAAACCGGATAAGCACAGAGGAGAAAGCAACCCTCCTTCACCTCTTGGATGAGTACCTAACTTTCGGAGGATTCCCGGAAGTTGCTCTGGAGGACAACCAAGAAAATAAGCTGAAAATCCTGAGCGAGTACTTCAATCTTCTAGTGTACAGAGATGTTGTGGAGAGATATAAGATAAAAAACTCCGCGCTTGCGAAATGGTTGATAAAAACTCTTTCAGCTTCTTTCTCCAAAGAGTTCAGTATACACAAGATATACCTCACGCTCAAATCCCAAGGAGTTCGCGTAGGCAAGAATACCTTATATGCGTACGTGTCTATGCTGGAAGATTCAATTTTTGCTTTTTTTGTGCCGAAATTCCACCGCTCCATACGCAAGAGAGAGCTTGCCGTGAGCAAGGTATACCTCTCAGATTTGGGTTTTGCGAAACTTGTGGAAGTTAGCGAGGAGAAAGGAAGAAAGATGGAGAATGCTGTTTTCTTAGAGCTGGAGAGAAGAAGAGGACCGCTCACCAACATTTTCTACTGGAAAAACCCACAGCAGGAGGAAGTTGATTTCGTTATTCAAAAAAATTCCAAGGTGCAACAGCTTATTCAAGTATGCAAAGAAGTTTGGGATAGAGATGTTAGAAAAAGAGAGCTGAGGGCTTTGCTTAAAGCATCTAAGGAGCTGAAATGCAGAAATCTACTGGTGATAACAGAAGATTATGGAGGGAAGGAGAAACTCAAGGGAACTAAGATAATATTCATGCCTCTTTGGAAATGGCTTCTGATACCCACCAAATGATAAGTGACAGACGCCTACTCCCAATACCTCTTTCCCTTCATTTCCTCCTTGCTTTTTCCTTTCATCTCCTTTGCAATTCTTGCAGCACCAGGAGTTGGATACTCCTCATTAAGACACGCCATGCAAAGATTCTCCTTCCCAATTCCAATCGCATCAACCAAACCATCTATTGTTTGATAGCCAAGTGAATCCGCTCCAAGCAGCTTCCTTATTTCTTCCACCTTGCCGTTGCATCGGAAAGCAATCAACTCATGATGGTTGGCTATGTCAATTCCATAGAAACACGGTGAGACAATTGGTGGGCAGGTTATTCTGACATGTACCTCTTTTGCCCCAGCATCCTTCAATAATTTAACAAGTTTATTTGTTGTTGTCCCTCTTACTATACTGTCATCTATCACCACAACACTTTTACCTTTCAGAACAGTTTTCAATGGGTTCAGCTTCTTCTTAATCGCCTCATCCCTTATCCTCTGCTCCGGCATTATGAAAGTTCTCATTATATATCTATTTTTTATCAAACCCTCCTCCAGTTTTACTCCGCTCTCCCTTGAAAAACCCTCTGCAGCAGGCCTTGAGGTGTCCGGGACAGGAACAACTACATCTGCCTTTGCAGGATGAGCTTTTGCCAAATTCCTCCCTAACTTCACTCGTATATCGTAAACGCTTCCAGCATCAAGAATAGAATCTGGCCTTGAGAAGTAAACATACTCAAACATGCAGTGCTTTCTTACACTCTTTGCAACCATCCTTCTCTCCACTCCCTTCTCATTTACAACAATCACCTCACCTGGTTTAACCTGTTCAGTTAGCTCAACATCATTTATATCAAGCGCAACGCTTTCAGAAGCAAATATTATGCAATCTTCATTTCTTCCAAAGCACAGCGGTCTGAACCCATGAGGATCTCGGAATGCAATTAACTCTCCCCTTCCAGTGATAACAACCTCGCAGTAAGCCCCTTCAAGTTTTTTCATAATGTTTGAAACTGCAAGAAAAACATCGTCTGTTTTGCTCAATTCCTCAGCAAGAACTTTAAGAATTACCTCGCTGTCGCACTGAGAGAGAACTGGAGTTCCCCTTCCTTCCAATTCATTTTTCAGAGAAACAAAATTCACCAAATTTCCATTATGCGCAATTGCAATTCCCTCCCTTGGAAAATCAACCTTGAAAGGCTGGGCATCCCTTATTGATGAGCTTCCAACTGTTGGGTATCTCACGCTCCCAATTCCAACACTTCCTTTCAAAGCTAACAAATCATTCTCAGAAATCACCTCAGAGGTTAAACCCATCCCCTTTTTAAGATGAATCGTCTTTCCATCAAACGTCGCAATACCAGCGCTGTCCTGCCCCCTGTGCTGAATTGCAATCAACCCATTGTAAATTGAAAGCGCAACCTCATCCTTCCTGAATGAGTAAATCCCAAACACCCCGCACTCCTCTCTCTTCATCCGCCCCCACCTCACAGAAACAGACACCTCCACGTTTCTATTGATTGGATTAAATATTTAAACATTCTTTTTAAATTTGAAAATTCGCGATGCATAATCCATCATCCCCCAGAGCCGCTGAAAAATCATTAAGGAGGATAAACCACTTCCGCAACAGCACTCCCTTCAAACGAAATATTTAAATAGTTTATTTACTATAACATTATAGTAAAATTACTATAAGTGAGGAAAATGGATGAAACAACGTTTAGGATTTTAAGCACTTCAACAATCCTAACTAGCTCTAGCTCCATAAGCAGCTTAACCAATACAATCAACAAATTGCACGGCACAGCATATTACAAAAACGTATATGACAAGCTTCGTGAGTTAGAAAAAAACAATATTATTAATATAACAAGAATAGGAAGGACTTCCATACCCAGCATCAACTTCAACAACTACGTCACAATAGATCTGTTGGCAGAGGTGGAGTTAAGGAAGAAGCAAAATTTTCTGGAAGAACATACTGAGATGCTGATGCTTTTTTCCGAGATGGATACACACTTCAATGAATTCTGTTCCATAAAATCCATTTTGATAATTAATCCAGAGAAGAATATTAAATTAAACAGAGCGGAATTTCTGTTTTTATTAAAGAATAAATCAGAAGAAACAGAGAATGAAATAACTGAAATCCATCTAATCATGC
Source organism: Candidatus Micrarchaeia archaeon (assembly GCA_038871515.1). Taxonomy (GTDB): domain Archaea; phylum Micrarchaeota; class Micrarchaeia; order Burarchaeales; family Fermentimicrarchaeaceae; genus JAVZHX01. The sequence continues at coordinate 262,054 of JAVZHX010000002.1, read as the reverse complement.
AGAAACTCCAGCGCATGCATAACCTGAAACTGGACTGCCTTGTTTTAAAAGAGAAGGAGTTCATTGAACTGCTGAAATCTGAAGATGGCAACCCGTTAAAAGAGATGCTTTCGGATAAAATAGCATTTTTTGCGCCTCAGGCTTTCTGGCTTGTCATCAGAGCTGCTCTGTCACAAGGAATCCAGCTCAAGCCAGCTGAAGAAACCAACCCAGCAGAAATATCGGAAACTGATCTTATCTACAACCTCAGTAGATTTGGTTACAAGGAAATCGGTTTGGAAATAAAAGAAGGTAGAAAAATCTGCATAGAAACTATTATCACCTCTCTATTATTGCAGAGTAATTCCAGGAGGATAGATGCGATACCTGTGCTCCTGGCAAAGAATAAAGCAAACTACAACTTGCTCCTATTCCTATGCAAAAAATACAACCGCTTGGAGAAGCTGCTTGGGTTGATTAAGGTGCTAAAAAAAATAAAATCGGATAAGACAATTGAGGGTGTGATTAGAATGCTTGAGAGGATTGGAGTTAAAGGGGAAGATGTTGATGAAAGGAGCATTAAACAAAAGATGAGGTTGTATAATGCAATCTAAAAGAATTGGAAAAACAAAGCTTGTTGAATTTTTAGAGATGATAGATGAAGAGTTAGAAAAGCCTATTGACTTGATTGCTGTTGGCGGTACTGCGCTGACATTGCTCGGTTTAAAAACCTCAACTATTGATGTGGATTTCAATTTCAAGGACAACCAGGATGAGCAGGAATTTAAAAAAGCATCGGATAGGATACCACATGGTTGGAAGATAGATTATTTCGTTGGTGGGTTTATTTTCTTCACACAGCTTCCAGATGACTATCTCCAGAAATGCATCCGCATTCATAAATTCAGGCACATCAGGCTATACACCTTGCATCCACTTGATATAATCGTAAGCAAGATTGGAAGGCTTGATGAACGCGATATAGAAGACATAAAATCCTGCATCAAGAAGTATAAGCTTGAAAAAAATCAGGTGAAAAAGAGGGCAGAGAAGGTTGTGTATACTGGAAATGAGAGAAATTATGAAGCCAACCTGCAGTATGTGCTGGAAAATCTTTTTTAGATAACTCCGAAGAGTTCAAGGCTCGGGGTTAGTTATATAATTATTCTCAGATAAAAAATATTTATGAAAGCTTTTCATTTACTTGCATTCCTCCTTCTCTTCTCCATCTACGTAAAAGCCGGTGTTGGCGATGTGAACCTATTTGTCTATGATTATTTGAATGAAAATGAAACATTCACAAAAACACCCTTCAACCTTACTGATGGCGAATACTATATAATCAATATAACAGGCGAACCCTGCTTTTTGGTTTCAATTCCCCATGATGGCGAAGTGAGGATGCTTACAGAAAGAGAGGAAATTAAAAATGCGTTGCTTGGTTACTATGAAACGCTTGGGATAACTTCTGAGGATTTGAAAATAGATGAAACATACAAAAATCAGCTTATACAGCTTGTTGAATCATACAACTCAACAAGGGATAATGAGTATGAATGCAGAACGTATATAGGAATTGACAGGTTTGAGTGCGTTGATTACGACACCTGCTGGAGGGCGTGCTACACCCCAGTGTGTCAGCAGGTGAAAATAGGTGCTGGAAAGAAGTTTCTTGATTTAATATGGGATTTCTCAAATTTAACCTTTTCAATTGACTCAAACATCTCTGCTTTCGAAGAGAAACTTTCTTCGCTGTCACAGCTGAAAAACCTTTCTGAAGTTGATGAGCTCGTGCAACTAATACGCAATATGAAAAATAAATCAATTGCAGTTAACAACAATGAAATTTTCAACCCGATGGCAATGGGCTTCTGCCATGTTGTTGATTACAACCTCACCCATTTAACTCAAGCAGAGATACTGCTTTTGACAAAGAGGGAGAGGGTGGCTCCGCTTCTGACAGTTGAGGAAACAGCAGATGAGTTATACAAAAGCACTTTGGAGAGAGTTCAATTAAAAGCGCAGTTGATTATTGATAAGCTCTGCTCCTCCCTTTCTGCAAACAACTCCCAGCTTGTTTACTCATTTAAAATGAAAGTTAGTGGTTTGAACACCTCAAAAATGAATGAAAAGGTTGCTTCGCTTGAGCAGAAAGGAAAGCTTGAGGGATGCAGTGAGATGAATGAAACTCAGATTGAAGCTGCGGAGCTTGCTTTCCTAACTTTTTTGAATGAAACGCAAAATTACAGACAGGAGCTTGCTGAAGTTATTAATCTGAGAAATGAAGTTTCGTCCTCCCTTTCCCTTATGCAGGGTGACTTCCTTCTTTACTTCAAGCTTGGTGAGTTCGACTACAGGTTAAACGAGCTTGATGGAAAAATTGATTTTGCTGAAACAAGCCAGCTTCCCAATATAAAAGAAAAACTGCTCCAGCTGAAAGAAGAAATGGAGGAAGCAGAAAACAATAAACTGCTTTCTTTTGTGACAGGGTTTGTCGCATCTCCATTTGTTTTAATCGTTGTGATTCTGGCCATCCTTCTCCTTGCAAAATTTATAAAAAGTAAAAAATAAGTTAAATTTATAAGCTTATTTGACAATATTTTTACCATGTGGTTAAATTTTAGTAAATTAGAAATATTGGCTTTGAAAAGGCTTTGCGCGGGCACCTCCACCCCAGGTCAGCTTTCAGAAGAGCTTGGAAAGAAAAACAGCCTCATCTCCAGGATGCTGAATAAACTTGAGGAGAAAGGGTTGGTCGTCAGGGAAGGGCGGAAAGTTGTCCTATCGCCAGCCTCCCATGCTCAGAGCTTCAAAAAAATGCTTGATTCCCGCCCAAACGCAAAAATTGAGGAGTGGCTAAGCGGAAATTCAATGAGCGTTTTGCTCACCCTAGCGGATTCAAAGGAAGGGGTTGAGTTCAAACTGCTTGAGGAGGAAGCTGGATGCTCAAAACCAACCCTCTTCAAGGTGCTTAAACTGCTACGCGCTGCAGGTGTTGTAGCAAGAACTGAAAGAACGCTCATCTCAGACAGGCTCCTCAGGGAGTTTGTTGTGAATTATGCGGATGCAGTTCAAAACAAAGTTCTCTGTGAGGTAAAAGCGCACAACTTCTCAGTTCGTGTGCGCAAGCACGTTGTAGTAAGAACTGATGCAGAAGAAGTGCCAGAATTCTTCTCTGAAACTGGTTTAACCTTGCTGGAGAAAAAGGGGCTTGAAGCAACCCGTACCTCATACAACGACTATTACTTCAATCTTGACAGAGAGAGGAGGAGCATCGGAACAGAGGAAGCGTTCATTCACGCGTTGCTTCTGACACTATTGCAACAGCAGCAGGATAAACCAATACTGACAGTTTTCCTTATTAAAAACGCAAGAAAGTTGAACATGGGGAAATTAAGGGAATTGGCGAGAAGATATCGCGTTGAGGAGGAAACTGTTCAGCTTGAGAGGGAGCTTGAGATACTTAGGAATGTGGCATACCAATGGAGGAAAGCATGAAAACGCTTGGGAAGGACGGGTTAAAGAAAATGTTCTGGAGGATTGGGGAAACAATAGAGAACCCATCGTGATATTTCTGGTTGGCGGAGGGGCGATGTGTTTCCGAGAGCAGAAGAATGCAACAAAGGACTTGGATGTTGTGTTCGCCAATTTCAAAGATTATTCTGAATTCCTAAAAGCAATGAAAAGAATGGGCTTCAGGGAGCTTTTGAAGCTGGAGCGCGAGTATGAAAGAATGCAGGCTGCTTCGGTATGGCAGAATCAGGACGGGTTTAGGTTTTGACCTGTTTGTAAAAACAGTATGCGGTGCGTTGAAGCTGAGCGACGCAATGAGCGACAGGTCAGAGATGCTTGGGAAGTTTGGCAGGCTTACTGTGAGAGTTGTTTCAAATGAGGACGTTGTGCTTTTCAAGGGAGTTACCCAAAGGCCGGATGATGTGAACGACATCGCTGCAATAGTCAGAACCTCTGGGGTTGACTGGGGCATCATCCTTGACGAGTGCGTGTTGCAGAGCAGAAAGAAATTATGGTACGGACTGCTTTACGACAAGCTTGTTGAGTTGAAGGAGAAGCATGGGATAGACGCTCCAATAAAGAAAAAGCTTCTGGAGCTTGACAGAAAAGCAGTTCTTAAAGAAGTTTACTGTGAGATGCGCAAGAGAATGAGCAAAAAAGAGGGGTTGAAGCACTTAGAAAAAGAGGGTTTACGAGAAAGGAGCTCAGTTTCCTTTGAATTTCCTACTTTCTTTTGGTAAGTTAATTTTTCCATGTTAAAAGGAATTTCTATATATTCTATTATATATATACACAAAGTGCATACCATAACATTTATATATACATAACATCATAAACTAACTGTCTTTGGCCATGAGGTGGACTTTTGAAGCATAGCTGTTTGTTTGGTTTATCTTTTTTTGTGCATACCTACCTCTGGTTTTCTGAAATAAATGGAGGATGAGAATATGAAAACAAAAAGCTGTAGTTTGGAGAATGCCTTTTGCAGGTTCTCCCTGGGTAGAATGCTGTTCGTTCTCATCCTCACGACTGTGCTCATAAGCGTTAGCGTGAGCGCTCTCTCAGTAACCGTTAAGGATTCATCCGGCAACCCACAGAAGAATGCCAAAGTTGAAGTTTATGGCTCTGATACAATTGATGGAACCTACGAACTTAAGGGGAGCACAGTAACCGATTCTAGCGGACTCGCAACTATAAGCTCAATCTCTTCTTTGTATGTTTATGTTGTTGCTTCAAAATACGATTACAATGCATACTACCCAACCTACGAAATAGGAGATTATTCAGAGAGTGTTGATACAAATGTAGTTGAACTATCAGCATTGCCCGACCCGCTCTCTTTAACTCTTGATGTAATTCCTGCTATTTGGACGGATAAGACTGATTACAGACCTGAAGAAACTGTTTATATTTATGGCTCCTCTTTTGATGTTAACCCAGTCCACCTCACTACATCCGTAGGAGGAATTACAGTAAACGAGCAAGATATAAATACCGTTAATGGAGGTTTTGAAACAAACTTCAAGCTTGATGGTATAACAGATACTTATACTGTTACTGCTTCTTACAACTCAAAAGTGCTTGCAACAACAACATTTGTTGATTGCCCAGCTACAACATGCATTGACATCACACCAAGTGATGATGCTGCTGTTAGACTAGATAGTCCTGACAAGAATTATGGGTCGGAAAACACCCTTCACACAAAGCATGAAGCAAAGAAAGGAACCGATGATGACCGAAGAAGCTACCTGAAATTTAGTCTTTCCTCTATACCTGCCGGAGCAACGATAACTTCAGCCACACTTAGGCTTTACAAAGAGAATAATGATGACTCCGGTACACGAACGGTATATGTTTATAATGTTTCAGACGACTCTTGGACAGAAGGAACAGTCACATGGAACAACGGACCTTCTTATTCAAACTTATGCGGCTCAACTGGAGTAGGCGACACAAAGACATATTACAACTGGGATGTGACCTCATGTGTGAAAGGAGAATTTGCTGGCAACAAGATAATCAGCCTTCTTGCAAAAGTTGATGAAAGTGGTGATACATATCGTCACAGGGACTTTGACAGTAAAGAGAGCTCCGGAACAAGTAAGGATCCAAAACTAGAAGTATGCTATGAAATGCCAGTCTGTGGTAATGGAGTACTTGAAGGAAACGAACAATGCGAAAAAGTTGGCGGTCAATGGCCAGTATGCTGCAATACCGATTGTACGTTCAAATCTGCTTCTACGCTTTGCAGACAGAGTGGAGGAGCCTGTGATTTGGAGGAATACTGCACCGGTTCAAGCGCAGACTGCCCGGCAGATGCAAAGAGGCCTAACACCTACGAATGCAGGGCTGCTTCAGGCGATTGTGACGTTGCCGAATACTGCGATGGAATAAACAACGATTGCCCTGCCGATGCAGTTCAACCAAATACTTATGTTTGTAGACCAGCTAACTCACAATGCGATGTTGAGGAAAAATGCGATGGACAAAATAAGGATTGTCCAGCTAACCAATTCAAGCCACAGAGCACACCATGCGAAGCAGATAACCTTTTCTGCACAGTTGACCACTGCGATGGAAATGGAAACTGTGTTTACTGGAAACCTTATGACTGCAGCCAATACAACCAACCAGAGATAGCGCAATGCGATTACAACCCAGACAACAGAGATGAAACTTTTGATTACGCAGCTGCTGTTCCAGGTTGGTGCGATGAGGCAAATGATAGATGTGATTATGGAACTTACTCATTCACCCACACTTGTGCGGATGCAGATGGACAAGATGGAGGTCCAGTAATACCTGTTGGAGACGGAGTGAGAAGTTGTTCAGCTGAGTGCGATGGATATGGAACAGAATGCCAGCCTTACTTGAACCAACAGAATGATTATTGTTATTACAACGGAATGTGCAACACTGACCCAACTTCATGCGCATGCACATACAGCGGGGAATACTGCCCGCCAGCAGGAACTGTTAAGGATGGAGTATGCTACTATGGAACAAGGGATTGCAATGAAAATGGATGCACTCTTGATAAGGAGGAGATGACGTGCAGAAATGTCTGCGATGCAACTCTAGGACCAATTGACACAACAGGGCCAGTAGTTCCATTTGACAGCATAACAATCAAACCTAACCCCGCAGGACCGCAATGCCCAGGAGCCACTCTGATAAATGCAACTGCAGTTGAGAACTGCACATACATACATGATGCCGAATTCTATGTTTACAAGGAGTATCAAACTGCAACATGCATGCCTGATGGAACCCAACAAGCGTGGGGCAAGATGCAGGCAGTTGACGGCAATTATGATGATGAACTTATTGAAGAAGTCAGTGGAACAGTAAACGTTGGTGGTTTCTATGATTCAGGAAACTACAAGCTGTGCGTGAAAGCACAGAATATGGATGGGGCGAACAGCAGTTGCACATGCGTCAGGCTTGAGATTGACAATATGCACCCAAACCTCATGGATGGTACTGCCGGAATATTAAACTATCATTGGGTCGATTCAAAAGGTTATTGGGTGTGTGCTGATGACTTTGTTTACAAAGGCTACTTCTGCGACCAAAATAGCCAGTCATGCATCGCAGGCGCAGAATACTTTATTGTGCCGCCAATGAGCTTCAACCAGCCCGCAGGAGAAGGAATACCAATGCTGCCATCAGACGGCCAATTCGGAGAACCTGAGACGACATGCGAGTGGGCGAATGCGACTATAATAAATACAGATTACAGTGAAGGTTCGCATGCAATAAAATCAGAAGCGATTGACTGTGCGTGCAACTGGGGCAAACTGCTCAATCAGCAACCAATTTACGTTGTTATAGACAGAACACCACCCGCTTCAAGCAAGACGGTTGGTGAGCCGAAGTTCCAGTGCAACTACCTCGGAGACCAGAATGAGGCAGAAGCATGTTGGCACATAAAGCCAAGCACACTGATAACTCTCTCAGCACAGGATGTTGACAACTCATGGGATGGAAACTACTCCGATGCAGTGAAAATATACTACAGATACAGATGGAAGCACAATTATGCTGATCCATGGGGAGCATGGAGTGACTGGTTTGAATACGCCACTCCCTTCCAGTTCACTGAGGATTCAATACACGAGCTTGAGTATTACGCAGTTGACAGATGCGGTAATGAGGAAACTCATCACTTTGAAATTGATATAGTTGACTCAAAACCACCTGTGACAACTAAAACAATAGGCAACCCTAAAGTTGAGTGCAACGCAACTGATAAAGCAATGTACGGAATGAATGACTGCTGGTACATGACAGATGAAACACCAATTACGTTGCAGTGCGTTGACCAAGAGCCCCACCCGATAGACACTGTTACACTATACTACACAATTGAGTGGAAGCAGAACTGGGGAGACAGCTGGCAGGTAATAGCCAACGGTTCTAAACCAGGCACATACAGCTTCTACTACGAGGATTTCCAAAACTATGAATCATACCATAAACTAACCTGGTATTGCAAGGATGCACTGAACAACACAGAGTCAACTCATGTTGAACTTGACATTGTTGATTCCACACCACCTGTGACAACTAAAACAATAATCGGGCCGCAGTATTACAACAGCACCACTAACAAGACGTACATAGATGGAGTTACCGAGATAGAGCTGAACTGCACAGACCCGCAACCACATCCAGTTAACAATGTTACAATATACTACAGATACAGAGTTGATGATGGAGCATGGCCAGTTGATTTCACCGTATACACAGGTAGGTTCACCTTCCCAGAGGAATCCAAGCACGAATTGGAGTACTACTGCAAGGATGCATTGAATAACACTGAGCAGCATCATTTTGAAATTGATTATGTTGACAAGACACCACCAGTAACAGAGATAACATTCTGCTTCCCGCACAGCTTCTGCGGGCACTACAACAATGGCACCGCGGAATGGATAAACTCCTCAACCCCAGTAATTCTCACAGCAAGCGATGGAAATTCAGCACATTCCTCAGGAGTTAACAAAACATACTGGAGAAACACCCTTGTTGCAGATGAGTACTGTCTCTCAGAGCAAGCATGCGCAGGGGCAAATGGAAGTGGAGCATGGAACGAATACACCGCTCCATTCTACAAGCAAGAGGAATCCTGTCATTTGATTGAATTCTACTCAGTTGATAATGTCAACAAGACTGAGGGTGTGAAGAAGAAGTGCGTGTTTGTTGATAATACACCTCCAATTTCAAACAAACAAGTAGGAAATCCGAAGGTTGAGTGCAGCGAAAGTGAAAAAACATATTATGGAATTAACGATTGCTGGTACATGACAAAGGATACCCCTATAAACATAACCTGCACAGACCAGCTCCCGCATCCAGTTGGTGAGACATACATTGTCTGGCAGGTTGAATGGAAGCACTATTGGAATGACTCAGAGTGGACGTTTGAACTAGGAGGCTCTTATCCAGGAGGAATAAACATTACGTATGGACAGCTTGAAGCTGCAAACCCAGGGCGCATCGACTCATATCACAAGTTGACTTGGTACTGCAAAGATAGAGTTGGAAACGTAGGAGAGGAGCATGTAGAGCTTGACGTAGTGGACAGCCAGGCACCAAGCGTTATGAAAACAGTTGGCGAGCCAAAAGTGCCATATATCCTGGACTCTCTGCAATACAGCGATAAATATGATGTGGAGGATAATGCGTGGTATGTAAATCAGAGCACCCTTATAACATTGAACTGCACAGATGGACAGCCCCACCCAGTTGGAGGGGAAGAGATATACTACAAGTATTACAACGATGGACAGCTTGTGCAGGATTGGATGCTGTATACTGCTCCGTTCCACTATAATGAGGACAGCTATCACGAGCTTTACTACTACTGCAGGGATAGACTGAATAATACCGGTCCAATTCATGCAGAGTATGATGTTGTTGATTCACTGCCACCTACTATAAGCAAGACAATCACAGGCCCACAGCAGGATGCGCCAGACCCATACCACAAATTCCTGAGCTCATTGTCAAACATAACAATTAACTGCACAGACCAGCTTCCTCACCCAGTTGGAGGGGAGATGCTCCACTGGGAGATGTACTGGAAGAATGAGAGCGGTGATAACTGGCAGCTGATTGGAAGTGGAACAGAGCAGGGCTATAAGAAATTCACAAACTTGGATGATTCATACCATAAGTTTGTCTACTGGTGCGAGGATGCGCTTGGCAATACCGGAGCAAATGAAACAGAGCTTGATATAGTTGATAACAAGCCACCTATCTCAAACAAGACAGTCGGCACTCCAAAACGAGCATGCACACCCGAAGAAGAGGAACTTTACTGCGATAACATCCAGCCAACAGACGGATGCTACTTTATAAACTCAAGCACCCCAATAACACTCACCTGCACAGACCAGCAACCACACCCATCCGGAGCTTGGAGCATTCGCTATATCTACCACCTGATTAATGAAACTCCACCAGGAAGCTACACGGTTGTAAACAGAAACACAACTACCTTCTACATAGAAAATGATTCTGCCCACTTCCTGACGTGGTACTGCGTTGATGAAGTCAACAATATGGAGCTTGAACACAGAGAGTGCGACATTGTTGATAACAAGCCACCTATCTCAAACAAGACAGTCGGCACTCCAAAACGAGCATGCACACCTGAGGAACAGGCATTATACTATCCTGAAATGCCTAACCCAACAGACGGATGCTACTTTATAAACTCAAGCACCCCAATAACACTCACCTGCACAGACCAGCAACCACACCCAGTTGATAATGTTAAAATCTACTACAGATACTACCTCGTTGGAGCACAGCCAGAGGATTTCAAGGAATACGTGGTTTATGGACAGCCTCTCGTGTTAAATGTCACAGATGATTCAGCACATGTTTTGGAGTGGTACTGCGTTGACGAGCTTGGAAACAAGGAGCAGATGCACACAGAGTATGATATAGTTGACAACAAACCACCTCTTGTAAGCAAGACACTTGGAGAGCCGAAGATTCCGTGTCCAAGACCTCCAATAGACGGATTAGATGGTTTGGACCAGTTGGAACCATTACCGGAACCGGAATGTGACTATTGGATTACAAACAACACAAACATAACACTTACCTGCACAGACCAAGACCCGCACCCAGTTAACAATGTTAAAATATACTACAGATACAGAGTTGATGAAGGAAACTGGATAGGACCGTTTGAACACAATGGAGAAGAGATAACATTCACCTTCCCAGAGGATTCAAAACATGAATTGGAATACTGGTGCGTTGATGAGCTTGGAAACAGAGGAGAAACGTATAACGAAATTGATAAAGTGGATTCAACTCCACCCACAGTTCACAAACAATACGGTGAACCATGCGTGGGAAATGAAGCTTGTCTTGGAGGAGATTATGGTTGGGATTACGGAGTAAATGCTTCCCCAGAAATATTATGGATTAACTCCTCAACTCCAATAACTCTCACTGCACAAGATGGAGGACAGATGTGTGCAATTGGAGTTGATAAAATACAATACAGAGTAACATTAATGCCAGATGATTACTGCAAGTACAACTGTGATGGAACAGGAGGCAGTGGTGGATGGCTAGAATATGAAATGCCGTTCTATATTGAAACTGACTCTTGTCACCTGATTGAGTTCTATGCTAACGACTCACTTGGCAACACTCAACCTATCAAACATGAATGCGTATACGTTGACAACAAGCCACCTGTTTCAACCAAGACAGTCGGCACTCCAAACAAGAAGGTTGAATGCAGCACACTTGGACAGGGAGAATACACTGACGGATGCTACTACATGACCAGCCAGGCAGGAGTGGGAATTATGTGCAGTGATCCCGAGCCCCACCCAGCTCACCGCGAGAGCATATATTACAAGGTGGACTGGAAGAACGAGAGCGGTGATGACTGGCAGGAAGGGCAGTGGATAAACACTGGCAAAAGTAGTATACACATAGACTTTGAGAATGATTCATATCATAGATTAACTTGGTATTGCGAGGATGGGCTTGGAAACAAAGAAGCTGAACACACAGAATTGGATATAGTTGACAACAAACCACCGGTAATTGAGAAGTTGGTTGGAGAGCCGAAGGTGCCGTGCGAAGGTTCAGCCCAAGCAGTGCTGTTCTCAGATGATTTTGAGGGTTACCAGCACACAAGCGGTCTGCCTTTGTACGTGGAGATGAATGCTAAGGGATGGACAGTGGCCGATTACACTCACCCAGTAAATGATGATGACATCTTCCTCAGCAATCTCACAACTCCAGGTGACCTGCACGTGACAATAAGAGATAATTCCAACATAACAGCCAACATATCAACGCTTGGCTACAGCAACATAAAGCTGAACTACACAAGAAGAACCTACCAGGCAGACGGAAGTGACAAGTTGAGGATAATGTGGAGGATTGGAGCTTCAGGCCCATGGAATTACCTTGAGAATGTTTCAAATAACAGTTGGTCAACAAAGAGCTGGAGCCTGCCAGGCGCGGACAACCAGCCGCTCATACAGGTGAGGTTCTTCCTTGATAATGGAAATGATGACTATGGATTTGTTGACGATGTAATAGTAACAGGTGAAGGAGAGGAGTGCGACTACTACATAACGCAGAACACAAACATAACGCTGAGATGCGTAGATCAACAACCTCACCCAGTTAACAATGTTACAATATACTACAAATACCAGGTTGATGATGGAGGATGGACTCAAACAGTTGAATACAACGGAGAAGAGATAACATTCACCTTCCCAGAGGATTCAAAACACGAATTGGAATACTGGTGCGTTGATGAGCTTGGAAATGAAGCAAGAGGAACTGAAGTTGACATAGTTGACACAAAACCACCTGTGACAACTAAAACGCTTGGCCAGCCGCAGATCCCAGGCGCTGGCTTCACTTGGATAACCTCACAGACAACAATAACACTTACCTGCACAGACCAGCAACCTCACCCAGTCAACCGTGTTAAAATCTACTACAGATACAGCGTTGATGAAGGAGAGCCAACAGACTGGATTCTGTATGAAGGACCATTCACATTCAACGAGGATTCAGTGCATTACCTGGAATACTACTGCGTTGATGCATTGAATAATACTGAGCAAGTAAAGAATGAGACTGACAAAGTGGATAACACACCCCCAACAACAAATAAAATACTCCACGGATGCTACACTCCATGCGACCCAGGAGAGGGGTGCGATTACTGGGTAGGCCCGCAAACAAAGATTGGGTTTGAGCCGGTTGACGGAGGGGAGATATGCGCGGTTGGAGTGGATTACACTAAATACAAATATAGATATGACGGATGGAGCTGGGAGGGATGGTACACATACACCCCAGCCAACAACGTAACATTTGGCAGTGGTTACTTTGACAAGAATGGCTACTACTACTTCCAGTATTACAGCCATGACCACCTTGGAAACACAGAGACAACACGTAACGAGACAGACATATTTGATAAAACCCCACCAAAAGTGACAACTTGGAACCCATTCCCATACTCTGGGTGGTACTACAACGGTGGATTTATACATATATTAGCAAACGCAACGGATTACGGAAACCCAGCAAGCGGAGTCGCCAGATGCACGTATTACTTGGTGAACTTCACATGTCAGAACCCAGCTTCCTGTGAACTAGTGGAACTCGGAGATGTTCCATACGAAGATGGATGGTGCGTTGGCGATGTTCAAGTTCCTATGGACAACAAGTTTGAGAAGGCTTTCCTTGTAGTAAGAGTAACCGACAGAAGTTGCAACGAGTACTTTGGATGGGCTTACCATGGGACTGGCGACAAGATACTGCTGGACTTTGACTTAGTGCCTCCAAATGTTTACATAGACCACACAGTAGGGCTTGATGGCTACGTAACCTGCAACGATTACTTCGAAGTTTACCTCAACGTAAGCGACTCAATGTCGCAAATAAAGGCATGTGGAGGTTACGTGAAAGACGGTGTTCACACCTATCGTTTCAATGGCTATTCAATAATACCTGGAGGAAGGCAATGCATAGTCTATGGAGAAGTGCCATGCAACCTATCAGATGGAGGGCATGAGCTGGTGCTTGAAGCGATGGACAATGCATACAACACTGGGAATACCTCCACTGCAATGCTTGTGGACAACACAGACCCAACCAAAGCAATTATAGATCCTAAGCCAGGAGGATACTACGGACCAGGAGGATTGCCAATAAAGATAAATGTGAATGACAGCACCTCTGGCGTTGATGCGAGCACAGTGCAGTACAGAATATATAACTCAACAGACCCAGATGCAGTCTGCCTTGGCAACTGCTATGACAGCGGATGGAGGTCAACAACTCGCACAGAAGGAAACGAGTTTGTTGGCAACTACACAGCGTTGCACAATGTCACCGCGGAGAATATGAGTTCAGGCACATACTACATGAGGGCACGCGGATGCGATATGCTAGGACACTGCGTTGACCCATTGCTCACCATCATAATAGACTTGGATCCACCGGTTGGACCAACAAATGTGTTGATTGACGCCAGCGGTGTGATCACATGGACTTCTGCTGTTGATTACCTGAGTGGAATGGATCACTACAACATATACTTCAATGGAGAATACCTGAACAGCACAGATGTGTCAACACTTACCTACGCGACAAATGGAACAGCAGGCAATTATACGGTGAGTGCAGTTGACAAGGCTGGCAATGAAGGAACACCGGTGCTTGCGCAACCCGCACCATTCTGCGGAGATGGAACATGCAACGCAGGCGAAACCTGCTCAAACTGCCCAGCTGACTGCGGCAAATGCCCGTCAGGTGGTGGCGGTGGAGGAGGCTCCAGCGGCGGTTCATCAGGAGGTAGCTCAGGAGGCTCGTCAGGTGGCTCAGTAGGAGGCAGCGTTGGCACAACAGGAGGCTCAACTGGAACAGGAAGCAACGGACAGGTAAGCTTCACTCAGTGCAGCTCGCTAGGACAGCCATGCGCGACAACTGCAGACTGCTGTGAGGGACAGTGCGTTAACTACAAGTGCTCAGTTATGCAGGAAACAACCGGCATTCCAACAAGAGTTGACATACTCGCACCTGCAAGCGCGCTGCTGAACGAAGTGATAGTGCTGCAGCTTGTTGACGAGAGCGGAACGCCAATTCCAGATGGAACAGTGCTGATAATCTCCCCAACCAGAGAATCGCTTGTGCTGATAACAGACTCGGAAGGAAAGGCTGGCTTCAGGGCAATGGATGAGGGAGTATACACGTACAGCGCACCAGGGCACTACTTGGTTGCAATAAGGACAACAAACGTGGTAAAGCCAACGCAAGCAGCTGAATTTGTGGAGACTCCAGAGCCACAGCGCGGAGAACCGGCACCACCTTCAGTTGCAATGGCACTGACTTCACTGGCGCCTTGGATACTTGGGCTGCTTGTGCTGTTGCTCATACTATTCCTGGCAACGCGCAGAAGAAAGAAAAAATAACTCTTTTTCTTTTTTATTTTTATCTGGATTATGTGCATCATTCATATATTATAAATAATCAGATATGATACATACATTTAAATATAGAGAAAAACAAAATAAAACAGGGTGAACAGACTGTTTGTGCTGAAAACGAGTTGAAAAAATGGAAGAGATAAAAACAAAGATTGATGAGGTGTTTGAGCTCATTCAGAAGAAGAGAATGACTACTGCAAGGGAGGTTTCAAAAACAGTTAAAATAGACAAGAGGAGCTTGACAAGTACATATACGTGCTGCGTAGATATGGTTTGATTGGTGTAAAATATGGATGGTTCAGCACGTATCTTTACATACAAAATGAGGATATAATTAAACTTGCAGAGGAATTTAAATTAAAACTCTACTCACACAATAATGCAGTGATAACAGATTCCCCGGATAAAGCTGATGCAAGCTTAAAGAGGCTCTACTTTATGACAATTCTCACAGCAGAATAGTCACTTTCCGCAGGCTTTTTTCAGAATTGCAAGATGATTCTCCGCAATAATAAACCTCAATTCAAATTTGTCTCCAAGCATGTTGTAGACAACCATAACTGCTTGGCTTTTTGCAAGTGCAAGCTTTTTCTCCTCTGCGATGGATTCAACATAATTAAAAGGAGCCTGAATCCTCACTCCAGCCCTTATATCAATTCCCTGCTCATGCAGGGTGATTGAGCCATTCTTTGAATCATACTGTATCGGAAGAACTTCCAATGCTTTTCCAAGCAGCTCCATCCTCTCACCACTTCTTATTTAAAGAGTTTATTATTTAATCTTTTCATTACCAGTGAACACTTTTGT
Organism: Candidatus Micrarchaeia archaeon; assembly: GCA_038871515.1. Lineage (GTDB taxonomy): Archaea > Micrarchaeota > Micrarchaeia > Burarchaeales > Fermentimicrarchaeaceae > JAVZHX01. The sequence continues at coordinate 246,251 of JAVZHX010000002.1, read as the reverse complement.
TCATTGACAATGAATACTTGCGTTGCACTTCAAAAAGATTATAACGAAGGGTGTGCCCCCTAATTTATGTGGACTCTACCTCTACCGAGTAAAGGCCTTTAATTAGTGTGTCACAAGAAACACAAAATTTATAAATAGTGTGTCATAAAAGATACACTATGGAGAAAGAAAGGATACTTGAAGTATTGAACGACTGGAATTTCTGGAGCAAGGAGCAACCCATAGGTATCGAGAGAGAAGAATACCTAAATGTTTTGTTCAATATACTAAACACAACTGACACCATACTGGCTATTGTAGGGGTGAGACGGGCGGGCAAGTCCTTTCTTCTCAGACAGCTTGCAAAAAAGTTGATGAATAAAGGTGTAGGAAAAGACAGCATTCTAATAGTGAACTTTGAAGATGAGAGGTTTGGAGAAAGAAATCTCCAGCTTCTCAGAGATATTTATGAAACCTACATGGAGGAATTCAAATCTCCAAAAAACAGATTCATCTTTTTAGATGAAATCCAGACAGTGAGGGAATGGGAGAAGTTTGCAAGAGGAATTCATGAGAGAAGGGAAGCAAAGCTCATAATCTCTGGCTCATCCGCAAAGATGCTCAGCGAAGAGCTTGCGACGCTTCTCACAGGCAGGTCTCTTAACTTCTTCATATACCCATTGGACTTCAGGGAGTTTTTGCAGTTCAAAAAAATTGAGGTTAAAAACAAGCTGGAGCTTGTTGAGAAGAGGTTTGTGATAAAAAAATACATGAAGGAATACTTGGAATTCGGGGGCTTTCCAGAGGTAGTTTTGTCAAATGAAAAATTGAGGATTCTGCTTAGCTACTTTGACACAGTGGTACTAAAGGATGTTGTGGACAGGTTCAGAATAAGGGAAAGGGAAAAAATACGCGTGCTTGCAAAATACTACCTCTCAAACGTTTCCTCCCCTGTCACCTTCCGCAGAATTTCAGAATTCCTAAAAATCCCTCTAAAAACTACTGAGAGATTCTCCAACTACCTTGAAATTGCGAACTTGATATTCTTCATTAAGAGATTCTCCTTCTCCCTTAAAGAGCAGGAAAAAAGCCCCAGGAAAGTTTATGCGATAGACACCGGTTTGTCAAATGCAATTGGTTTCAGGTTTTCTGAGAATATAGGAAGAATAATTGAAAATGCGGTTGCACTTGAACTCAGGAGAAGGCAGAGCTTCATCCCAACTCTTGAGGTTTACTACTGGAAGGGAAACGGAGGCAAAGAAGTGGATTTTGTAGTGAAAAATAGGGGAAAACTGCAGTTGATTCAAGCGTGTCGTAGCGTTGAGAAAGCAGAAGTGAAGAAGCGTGAAATTCAAGCTTTGCTCAAAGCTTCAAATGAATTGAAATGCAACAACCTGGTAGTTGTGACAGAGGATTATGAGGGATCGGAAAGAGTAAAAAAGAAGGAAGTGAAATTCATTCCACTTTGGAGATGGTTGCTTTCTGAGTAATAATTGCGTCTCTACCATGAATGGGCTGCAGATTAAGTATTTAAACACTGCAAACAAAATTACCTTTGTGTCAACAAAACAACTCACATTCCTCCTGATAATCTCCCTTGCAGCAGCGCAGGAAACAGCTTTGATGATTCCTGGGGAGCAGCTAAACTTCTCATTTGGCGAGTCAACCTACCCAACTCTTCTTGTTGGTTTAACCAGGGAAACTGCAACGTTCATAATTTCTGGTGCAAGGGTTGCTCCAGGAGTTGGGGAGACAAAAATACTTGATTTGACAGAGGATGGAATAGGTGATATAGGGATAACTTTAGATAACATAATGGGCAACAGCACAGTGATGCTCACGGTGAACTTCTCGCCAGAGGGAAGCGTATGCAAACAGATTAACTCTCCCTGCGCTGAATCAGGGGAGTGCTGTGTTGGGAGGTGCATAGCAGGTGCGTGCAATTACCCACCAACTCCTGTTGAAACCCCAACTGTGGCTGTTGAGCTTGACGCTCCTGAAAACGTCACACCGGGAGAAGTTGTTAACTTAAAAATAACTAGGGAGGATGGTGCCCCTGTTTCAGATGCAATTATAGACGTTGTAACTCCCTCGGAAATGAGGCTTACTTTCATAACAAATGAAACAGGGGAAGGGAGCTTCCTTGCAGCGCAGGAGGGAGTTTACCAATATGTTGTTTACAACTACGTTCCAAAAACAAACAGAACAACTCTCTCATCTAAACCACTCCCGCCAGAAGAGAAACCACCTGCTCCATTCTGCGGAGATGGAACATGCAACGCAGGCGAAACATGTTCAAGTTGCCCGAGGGACTGCGGTGCGTGCCCAAAACCTGTTGTTGAAACTGCTCCGCCGCAGCAACAGAAAGCAGTTGACCCCTCCTGGCCCATGTGGCTTGGAGCAATGCTACTCTCAATATTGCTCATACTCCGTTTAATACTTCCCGTGTTCATCAAGGATTAATCCCATATTTCCATCCTGAAAGATGTTAAGCACATATTCTTTCAGTCCCGCTGTTTTAAGAAGAGAAAGAAATTTAAATCTATTGTATTATAAATAATACATATGTATAAAAAAACAGACAAATTAAGAATCACTGAGAATCACCTACAAATCCTTACCCTCTTCACAGCGGGCTTTGATAAAGAGTATTACATAAGAGAGGTTCAGAAGCTTCTTGGGATAAGCCCAAGGACAGCCCAGCTTATACTAGAGGATCTTGAAAGGAAGGCAGTTTTGGAATCGCATAAGAAAGGAAAGATAAAAATTTATAAAATTAAGAAAAGCCAGACTGCGGAGGGATACCTGACACTGGCAGAGATATACAAAAAAATCTCTTTTCTTGAGAGCAATCTGCTAATCAGGGAAATTGTTGAGAAAATAACCCCTCACATAGAAGGCATTCTTGTGATTTTTGGGAGTTATGCAAAAGGAGTGCAAAAGAAAAGCTCTGACCTTGATATTTTCATTGCAGGTTCCTATAACGACAATGCGATTAAAAAAATTTCAAATTTGTACGGAATAAAAGTTAACGTAAAGAATTACCCTATGAAACTTTTTAAGAAAAAAATTAAGGAAAGTATTTTATTAAAAGAAATAACTGATAACCACATTATCATTTCTGGTGCTGACGTTTTTGTGGCAGAGGTTTTGAAATGAGTAAACTCAAATGGTGCCTCAAAACGAAAAATGGAATTGAGCTAACCGAGCCAAACAGCAATCTAGCCGATGCGTACATCAAAAAAGCTGAGGAATCACTGGAAACAATGCGGTTGGCAAAAAGCAGAGATTGGAAAATCTCAACAGCGTATTACACCATATATTTTTCAGTATACGCAATTCTCATGAAAATAGGGTGAAATGCGAGATACACACCTGCACGATAGAGTTTGCTAAGCGCTTCCTGTCTGATTACTTTGAATCCGCAGAGTTAATATTACTGGAGGATTCGTTAGACGCAAGGATTGATGCTCAATACTATGTAGACAAAGAAGTTCCCCGCATGCTTTATAAGAGAATGATTGAAGAAGCTCCAAATTATATTGCAAAATGTAAGAAAATCTTGCTTAGCTTGGATGAGAGCAGAATAACCCAAATAAGGAGCAAGCTCCAGCATGTATCCCAGAATCTTTAAAGCTAAGCATTTAAATAAGGGTTGAGAGAATATCTTATGGTTGTTGAGCAGATTTTTCAAATTGCAAAGGTTCGCAAGCAACCCTCCCTTATCTCTGCTGTTGGTTTCATTTTCGTCTGCATCTCAACAATACTCGCTGTTATGAGCCATCAGCCTCCAATGGGTTTCTTCATAATAGCGCTCACAGTGATACCCGCAATTCCGTTTTTCATAAGAATGACAATCTGTGAGGAGAGAGGGGAGGAGATTCTTATAAAATTCATCTCAGCAATACCTCCAAAAAAACTTGAGAATGCAAAGAAAGGGCTCTCCTCGCTCTACAGCGAGATAATTAAACTTTACACCTATTTTTTCATTGGCTGCGTGATTGGCTTTGCATTCACCTCCTCCATCATGCCAGAAGAATCCTCAAATCTTGTTTTCTCAGATGTTAAAAGGTTGATGATAAGCGTGATGAGCTCCCAAGCGCTAAACCCATTCAACGCAGACTTCTTTGAAATTTTCTGCCACAACTTCAAACTGATGTTGATAATGGTTGTCTTCTCCCTAATCTACAGCATAGGAGCAGTTTTCCTTCTCGTTCTGAACGCAGCAGTTATCGGTTTATTCCTTGAGGCAGGGATAAGAAGCATCCTTCCAAGTTTCTCATCGCTTGGAGTGCTTTCCTACCCAGCTGCATTCCTCATCGGTTCCTTTCAGGGAATTCTCTCCCTACTTCCTCATGGAATATGGGAGTTTTCCGCATTCTTCATGGCGAGCGTTGCCGGTGGAATTCTGTCTGTTGCAATAGAAAGAAAAGCATACAAAAGAACCTATATTTTCAAACCACTTCTCATTGACGTTGCCAAACTGCTTCTGCTTGCAACTCTTCTTCTTGCAGTTGGTGCTTTTGTGGAGTCCTCCTACTCCTCACTGCCAAGCTTCTTAAAATAAAAAGAAAGAGAAAAAATCAAAGGTATTGTATGCTGTCTATCTCCAGCGCCATCTTGTCAAGCGCCTTCTGATCCTCCTTTATCTTGCCGAGCACGTGCGGGGAGGTTATACCTGTCATAATCGCTGTCACAACTACCTCATCTCCCATCTCTGGAGACAACCTTGCTCCCCAAATTACATTGGCATTCGGGTCAAACGCGCTTGTCAAACCTTCTCCTATCTGTGTTGCCTCTCCCAGTGTTAACTGTGGGCCTCCTGCAATGTGTATCAATGCACCTTTTGCACCAGTGTAATCAACGTCAAGCAGTGGGTGCTCAAGCGTGTTGTGGACAACTGCATTCACTTTATCAGTTCCTTTCCCCTCTCCAACTGAAATTATTGCAACTCCTGCATTGCTCATAATCGCCCGTATATCTGCAAAATCTATGTTCACCAGGCTTGGGAACATAATTGTGTCTGAAATTCCCTTAACAGCCCTTGCAGTCACCTCATCCGCAACTGCAAACGCCTGATTCATTGGAAGGTTTGGCACATAGCTAACTAATCTGTTGTTGTCTATCACAACAACTGTGTCTGTTGTTCTTTTCAGCTGCTCCAAACCCCACTCAGCTTTCTGAATTCTCGCTCTCTCAAGAGAAAATGGATAGGTGACTATTGCAACCGCAATTGCGCCCTGCTCCTTTGCAACTTCAGCAACAACAGGCGCAGCCCCTGTACCAGTTCCTCCTCCCATACCTGCTGCAATAAACACAAGCTCGCTTCCAGCAAGCACCTCCCTGAGCTTATCCCTGCTTGCCTCAGCGCACTTCTGCGCTATCTCAGGGAAACCACCAGCACCCAAACCTTTCGTTATATTCTTGCCAATCAGAAGCCTCTTATCAGCTTCCGTTATCTGCAGGTGCTTGTGGTCTGTGTTTATCGCAATTGTGTCTGCGCTCTTTATCCCCATCCTTGTCAGCCTGCTTATTGTGTTGCACCCTGCTCCTCCCACTCCCACTACACAGATTCTAATCCTATCATCCATTTTTTCCACCTTCGTTTCCTCGGGCATTCTGCCCGTGTTCCTCAACGCAGATTCAATCAAACTCTCCATAATAACACCTTCATAGTTGTTATACCCAAAAAAACATCAATCCTCCTCATCCTCCAGCTCCTTATTCATATTCTCAATCATCGCTCTTAGCGCTAGCGCTTTTCTTTCTCCTATGCTCATACTGGTCACCCCATGAAAATAAAAAATGAAAAAACTAACCGATTACCTCTATATCGCCGTATGGAACTGCTTCCTTTGCCTCCTCAACTGGCTTTCCAAGTATGCTTGCTCCCCTCACCCCAGTCACTATTGCAACAATCTCCAGCTTCCCATCGTACCCAGGTATCAACCTTGCGCCCCACTTCACGTTTGCATGCGGATCCATTCTCTCCGTGACAATTTCACCTGCTTTTATCGCATCTCCCAGCGTAAGGTCCGAGCCACCCGAGATGTGTATCAATGCACCGCTTGCTCCCTCAAAGTCAACGTCAAGCAACCTGTTCTTAAGCACTCCCTCAGCAGCAGAAGTCACTTTATCAGTTCCTTTTCCCTCTCCCACTGCGATGAACCCAACTCCTCCTCCACCCATTATTGCTCTCACATCTGCAAAGTCTATGTTTATCAAGCTTGGCTGGGTAATCGTCCAAACCAAACCGCCAATTGCCTTCGCCAGTATCTCGTCTGCAACCGCAAACGCTTCATTCATAGGTAGATTTGGCACTATTTTCACAAGCCTGTTGTTATCCAGTATAATCACAGAATCAGTCACTCTCCTCAGCTTTGCAATACCTTCATCTGCCTTCACCCTTCTTGCCCTCTCAAGGTTGAATGGGTAGGTAACCATCGCAACAGTTATCGCGCCCTGCTCCTTTGCAATTTCAGCAACAACAGGCGCAGCCCCCGTACCAGTTCCACCGCCCATTCCCGCGCAGAGGAAAACAAGATGCGCACCTGAAAGCTCCTTCTCAAGCAACGGTCTATCCACCTCTGCAGCTTTCGTCCCTATCTCTGGGTAACCTCCAGCACCTAAACCCTTGGTAATGCTTTTGCCGATGAGAAGCTTCTTCGCTCTCTCATCTATCATGTTGAGGTGCTGCTTGTCCGTGTTCACTGCCAACAGGTTGCAGCCTTTTACACCGGCTCTTATCAACCTGTTCACCGTGTTGTTCCCCGCTCCTCCTACCCCCACTGTCACAATTTTGATCTGTTCTCCACCAAATTCATCCAACTCAGATGAATTACGCTCTCCAATAACCGATTTTATAAGTCCTTCCATACTGATCGCCGTTTAACATTTCGCAAGCACTCATTTAAATACTTTTCGGTTTAGCAATTTTTTTCAATTTTTTATCAAAATTTTACGACGTGAATTTTGAATTTTATTTTTTCAACACGTTCGTGAATTGCATAACTTAACTACGACAGCTGAAACTCAGGATAATGTATAAATAACTAGGGTCAGGGCGGGTGGGCTTCTAGGAGTTCTTTGAGTGAGACCTGTTTTATCCCTGCGGCACAGGCAGGTGTTCTCCATCCCAAGCTGCTATGCGCTTTCAGGAAATTATGAGCAAAGAAAAACACTGTGAAGAAGTCCTCTGCAGATTTTCTGCTTCTGAATGATGAGAACCATTTCACTCTTCTTTTCACTTCCCTGAAATTTCTTTCAACTGGGTTGTTATGCCCCACTCCTCTCTCTATTCTATGCTTCACAAACCTCCAGCCAAACGCCTGTTTCACTGCATAGGGAGTGTGCACATTACCATCTGAGACTATCTCCCTGGGGCGGAAGCCTGCATTTTCCACAGCCTGCCTAAGGGCTGCCTCAAGCTCCTTGCAGTTGTTGTCCCTTGCAAGCCTCCAGGAGAGGACAAGCTTGTTTGTGGAGCAGAACACCACAATGAGCCACCACCATTCTTTGTTTATCCTGATGTACGTCTCATCAATATGCCAGACTGGGGAACATTCAGGAATCAGCTTGGGAATCCAAGGACTTCTTGCAGTCTTCCTGAGCCAGTATGCAACAGCCCCATGCGAAACCTTCACTCCAAGATATTTCAACAGGATTGCTGCAACAGTCCTGAATGAAAGGCCACCTCTTGAGTATAGCTCCACAGCCAGAGACACCGCATGGCTGTGATTCCTCATCCTGTACAGGTCACTCCTGCCAAGAATGCATCTGGCTCCGCAGTGCTTGCACCTGTACACCCTATCATGCGTTCTCCTGTACCTGCCGTCCCTAACAACTGCAAGGCTGCCGCATGCCTTGCAGTGAGGGAAAAAGCTAAAAGCGCAGCTATCCAAATCCATCTGTTTATACATTGTTTAACCTCCGGGGTCCTGCACACCTGCCGGATTACACACCTGGCAGGCGGACCCCCACTAAAGATTATGAAGTCCCAGAAAAAGGCTTACGGTCATCCCAATTAATTAGACATAATCTATCCGCCGTTATCTTTTTATACTCCTGTTGTGATTAGTTGAGCATGCGACCAGCTGCGCTTGCATTGGTTGTGCTTATCCTCCTTGCTGGCTGCGCTCAACAGAAGGAGGAGATGACTCAGGAGAAGGCGGTTGGTTTTGTGAAGGAGCATATGCAGATTAACTACAAGGGAGCTGAGACGAGCGTTTTTATTGTCACTCCGCAGGATGGGAGCTGGAAGATAACTGCAAAGGTTGTCTATGGAGCAGGCACGCCCTGCCCAAATACATCAATTGTTGTTTATGAGTACCCGAAGTTTGGTTTTGTTCCAAGGGAGCAGAATGTTATAACAAGCGACTGCGAGGTGCTTGGCTGCAGGGGGATACCAAACTGCAGAATAGTGATGCCTGAGGAGGCAGTTATTGCCTCCCACAAGCTGAATAATATCGCCGAGGTTAACTCATTTATAAGAGAATTTGGTTACGAGAATATGAGGGTGGATGCTGCTTTCTATGATTCATACTACGAGCCAAAGAATAACTCAACGTATCGCTCAGTTTGGGTGGTGAGGTGGAACTCACCGCTTGCAAACCACTCAATCAAACTAATTCTGAATCAGACTGGCGGGACAGCAGTTGCGAAGTTCATTGAGTAAGTATAAATACTGCAGTTGAGTAAATTAATCTATGTGGAAGGTTGAAAATGCTGAGAGGAAGGGAGAGGAGAAGGCTATTTGGGGGGAGTTTGCAAGGATATTTGGCTCTGAGAAAAAGGAGCCAAGCGAGGCAGTTGTGAAGTTCGTTCCCCTTATGAAAGAGAGAGATGTGAAGAACGTTGCGGATATTGGTTGCGGGTATGGGAGGAATTCTATTTTCCTTGCGAAGCAGGGTTTCAACGTGACTGCAATTGATTTCTCAAATGAGGCGCTTGAGATTCTGAAAAAGAATGCAAGAGCTGAAAAAGTTCAGGTTCGCCCACTTCTATCTGACAGCACGAAGCTTGCAGTGCAAGATTCTTCTTTTGATGCGGTGATAAGCACTCTTGTGCTTGAGCTTCACAAGCCAAGCGAGAGGAAGCACGCTTTGCACGAAATAGAGAGGGTGCTTAAGCCAGGTGGTATTGCTTTGATAACTGGCAACTTCTCTGAGGAAGAGGCGAAGCAGCTGAAGGAGTTTATGGGTAACTTCAACTTCATCCAGCCAGACAGGGTTGGGAGAGATGGGATTAGGATGATAATTGCTGAGAAGAAAGCTTAAACGTAGTAATACTCCCCTTTTTCTTTCTGCTCCCTATCCATAACTGAATCTGGTTTGTTAACCCTTGGCCTCAAGGAATCCTTATCCCTTCTCAGAGTGACGCCGACGTCTTTCAGAAATCTGTTCATCCCACTTCTCTTTCCCTCTGGGGAGTTAGCAAAACCATCAACACCACTTCTTCCCTGAAAAACAATCAGCCTGTCTGAAACTGAGTCGATGAGTATGATGTCGTGGTCAACTACAAAAGCGCTTCTCTCGGTTCCTTTCATAACTCTCCCAAGCACATCTGCAAAAATCAATCTTTGCTCAACGTCAAGGAAAGCAGATGGTTCATCAAGCAAATATAAATCCGCTTCCTGGGAGATGCAGAGCGCAATCGCAACTCTCTGCAGCTCTCCTCCGCTGAGGTTTTTCACGTTTTTCTCCATAAGCTCATCAACTTCCATTCTTTCCTTGACTTCTTTTTCAAAAACGTCTTTGTTCAGGTTGGCTGTTGAATCAATTAACTCTTTAACTGTTCCCCGAAAGTCTGTTTTGATGTACTGGGGTTTGTAGGAAACTCTTAACTTCCGCTCCACTTCTCCTTTATCTGGCTGCTCAACTCCAGCAAGCAGTTTAACAAAGGTCGACTTTCCAATCGCGTTCTGCCCGATTATTCCAATCACCTCTCCCTTCCTTACGTCTCCTTCTGAGCATTTCAGGGAGAAGCCAGGGTAGTTTTTCTCCATCCCCCCGTAATGGAATAGCACCTCCCCGCCTTTTCTTTCAGCGCTGGTTGCGGTGAAGCTTATCTCTGTTTTTCTGAACCTCACGTTCTCCTCCTTAAGATAGCCAGCTAAAAATTCGTTGATTCCATTCCTCACTCCTTTTAATTTTGAAACAACCCCGTAAGCTCCGCTCACTCCGTAGAAGACGTGCACGTATTCGCTCAGGTAATCCAGCACAGCCAAATCGTGCTCAACAACCATAACTGCTTTTTCTTTTGCAAGCTTCTCCAAAATTTTTGCAACTTTCAAGCGCTGTTTGATGTCAAGGTAGCTGCTCGGCTCGTCAAAGTAGTAAACATCCGCATCCTTCAGGTAGGTTGCGCAGATTGCAACTCTCTGCAATTCCCCTCCGCTGAGGTTCTCAATTCTCCTTTCAAAGCACTCATCGAGTTCAAATTCTTCAACTGCTTCTTTTAATTTCTTCCTTTCATCATTCCTCTTCAAGAATTCCTTTACGGTTTCCTTGAAAACTTCTGGCAATCTGTCAATCATCTGAGGTTTGTAGCTAACCTTCACCCCTTTCTCTTTAAGCAATTCAAAGTAGTTCTGAAGCTCTTGACCTTTGAACTGCTTTATTATCTCTTCCCAGCTTGATTCCTTTGAGTAGTTTCCTAAATTTGGTTTCAATCTGCCGCTGAGCAACTCAAGCGCGGTGCTTTTCCCAATCCCGTTTGCGCCAATCAAACCGACAACTGCTCCTTTTTTTGGGAGAGGTAGGTTGTATAATCGGAATGAGTTAACCCCGTATTGGAAGATGAGCTTGCCTGCCTCGTGGGCGAGGTTGATAACCTTTATCGCATTGACAGGGCATTTCTTCACACATATCCCGCAGCCTGTGCAGAGAGTTTCTGAAATAACTGGAAAGCCTTCGGAGTCAACGGTGATTGTTTCCTCGCCCATTCTAACCCCTGGGCACACCTTCTGGCAGAGATAGCCGCATTTCTCCTTTATGCACTTCTCCCTGTCAACTATTGCAATTCTGACTCCCATGGAAATCAATAGAGTTATTGAACGCTAAATATTATACCTTATTGCTTTTGAATCTCTGGTTCATCTGCCAAAGTCTATCGGTCACTTTTTGGCTATAGCGACCGATGTGCTGTGACACTTTCTTAAAACAGCGTTGGCTTCTTATGTAACCATGGTTACATACTCACCTGCAACCTCTCGTCGTAGGCTATATTTTAATTACATCATAATGTAACTAAATTTGACTTTTAATGACATTACAACGTAATTAAATTTAAAAACTTAATTATTCATAACTTCTATATGGACCTTGAAGAAATCGAGAAGTTCAATCCGTGGTGGAGAACCGGTACCGTAAAAGAAGATTGGCTTAAACCATACAAAAGAAAAATCTATTTTGAACTTTTAAAATACATAAACAAACGGCAGGTGCTTCTAATCCAGGGATTAAGAAGGATGGGCAAAACCACCCTTATGTTCCAGCTCATACAGGAACTACTGAGCAAAACACAACCCAAAAACATCCTTTACTTCTCTTTTGATGAAATTGCATTTGATTTGAAGGAAGTTATGGAAACTTACCAGAGGCAGGTGCTTGGCAGAGCATTTGATGAGTCAAAAGAAAGAATCTACCTCTTCTTGGATGAAATTCAAAAGGTTGATGACTGGGAGAATAAAATCAAAGTGTATTATGATTTATACCCAAACTTAAAGTTCATAATATCCGGCTCAGCTTCAGTGAGTTTAAGGAAAAAAGCAAAGGAGAGCCTAGCTGGAAGAGTATTCGACTTCACAGCAGAGCCATTGAGCTTTGAGGAGTTTCTGGAGCTGAAAGGAGAGGATGTGAGAAAAATAAAAGAGAAACCCGAAATATGGAAGAGAAGAATCATACCGCTCTTCCACACATATCTAAAATTTGGCACTTTCCCAGAGCTCGTTAATGAGGAGGATGAAGAGGCAGCAAAGAAGTACATAATAAATAATGTTGTAGAAAGAATAATCTACAAGGATTTGCCAGAGGAGTTTAAAATAAAGGATTTGGAACTATTGAAAAACTTGGTGTTTCTTCTTGGGAAAAACCCCGGCGTGCTGCTTAACTACAAAGAAATCGCAAAAAACCTTGGCAGAGATCAGAGAACGATTTCAAACTATTTTGAATACCTGCAGTTCAGCTTTCTGATAAAATTTGTTTTTAACTATAGAGGCAGCCCATTGGCAAGTCTGCGAAAATTGAAGAAAGTTTATTTTGTCACCCCGAATATACCATTTGCTTTAAATGAAAAAACTGAGAGGATTATGCCTGCTTTGCTGGAGAATCTGGTGCTTCTGAAAACAAACGCAAAATTTTTCTATAAAGACGGATATGAAATAGACTTCGTGCTGGTTGAAGATGGGAGAGTTATCCCAATAGAAGTTAAAAGTGAAAGCATAAAGCTCAAGCAATTGAGAAGATTCATTCAAAAATTCGGCAGGAAAGTGAAGAAAGCATTTATTGTTGATTTTGAAAAAGAGGAGAAAATAGATGGCATATACGTAGTGCCTGCCTGGAAATTACTTCTTTTTGGAATTAATTAAGCGCCCAAAAACATTCAAGTTCTCCCCAATTGTAACCATGGTTACATACATGATAATTGATTTTAATACTTCCTTATCTTAATTTCCTTTGATGAAAATTCTCAGCTTTGAAAAGAAAGAAGGGATTATGAAACTGATACCTGAGGTGCTGGAGGATTTATGGCACCTTGAGAGGGTGCTTGAACCAGGCGATGTTATCTCCTCCACCTCCACAAGAGCCTTCAAACCAGAAGAAGGAGAGGAGGAGAGGAAGAAGGTTCACGTTGAACTGCAAGCAGAAAAAATTGAATTCAGCAAATCCGCAAGCAAATTAAGGGTGACTGGCAAGATAACTGGCGGGGGACCTGAGGAATACGTTCAGCTTGGCAAATACCACACAATTGACATTGAGCTTGAGAAGCCAGTTGAGATTAAAAAACAATGGAAAACCCACCAGCTCCAGAGAATTGAGAGGGCAAAGGAAAGCTCAAGAAAACCACTGATTGGAATAACCGTAATTGATGAGGGAAAAGCCCTCTTCGCAACAGTGAGGGAATACGGAGTTGATTTTGGGCCTGAGATTAAAATAAACCTCTCAAAAGGAGATGAGAAATTTGATGAGAGAAGGAATCAGTTTTTCGGCGATGTAGCAAAACAGCTTAAAGAGATGAAAGTTAACAGGATAGTTGTCGCAGGCCCTGGCTTCTCAAAGGATAACCTCAAAAAATTCATCTCAGAAAGGGACAAGGAATTGCTGAACAAACTCACGTTTGAATCGTGCAGCACAGCTGAGGAAACAGGAGTTTACGAACTTCTTAAAAAAGGAGTGCTCTCCAAACTTGCAGCAGAGCAGAGGCTGCAGGAGGAATTCTCACTTCTTGAAACCTTCATGGCAGAGCTCTCAAAGGAAACAGGGCTTGCTGTTTACGGAGCTGATGAAGTTAAAAATGCAGTTGAGTGCAAAGCAGTTTCCAAGCTCCTCGTCGCAGATGAGCTTCTAAGAAAAAACAAGGAAGTTGAAGGAATTGTTGAGGAAGCAGAAAAAATGAAAGCAGAGGTTTTCATATTCTCCTCAGAAACCGAGGCAGGAAAGCAGCTAACTGGGTTATCTGGGATAGCTGCCCTCCTCAGGTTCAGGATAAAATGAGTGGTTGCATGAAGAAGGAAATTCCCATAACTGCCATTCTCATAATAATTATAGCAGTTTTCACCACCCAAACCTCTCCATACTTAAGGCATTTTGACCCATGGTATCACTACAGAATAGCTGAATACACTTTGGAACAGGGAACACGCCCCTCCTTTGATCCTCTGTCAAACATGGGAGAAAAAATAATCTACCCCCCGCTTCTTCACTACTTGCTTGCTCTCCCAGCCCACATACCAGGAGTGAGTTTGCTGACAGTTGCCCAGCTCTACCCGATGCTTGCAGGTGGAGTTGCGCTTATTTTTCTCTTTCTTTTCGCAAGGGAGCTTTTTGATGAGAGGACAGCCCTTCTCTCAGCGCTTTTGCTCTCCTTGATACCTGCTTTCAAGGCAACAACCTACTTCGGCTACTGCGACCACGATGCGCTTGACTACGTTTTCATCCTCTCCGCTTTCTTCTTCTTTGTCAAAGCAATAAAAAAGGAGGAGCAACCTTCTCCCCCACCCTCCTACACTTTTGGCGGTGAGGGATGGGTTGAGCTGCCAAAGGAAAAAACACGTGTTGAGGAGAAGCCAAAGTTTCTTTACTACGCGCTTGCCGGCTTATCAGCCGCTTTATTTGCTCTCACCTGGCTCGGCTTTCCCATGCTTGTTATAATGCTCTGCTCCTTCATGCTGCTCTGCTCATTCCTCCACTCACGCATGAAACTGCTTGACAGAAACATGGTTTTTGGCTTCTTTATTCTCTCAGCAACCTTCTCGATTATTGCTGCACCATGGTACGGTGCAGAGCTCATACCAATTTCCGCTCTCTGCTTCTTCTCAGCTGCCTTCTCATACCTTTCAATAAAAATTGAGAAGAACAAAAATGCAACTCTCATTCTCCTTGCACTCATCCTTCTCCTCTCCGTTCCTCCATTACTCCTCTTCAGGAGCTGGATTGTGGAGGCAGGCTTAACCTACATTGGGTTAAGGGAGAGGGGAATGGAGCTTGAATACGTTGCAGAATTACAGACACCTGACTTCTACTACATCTCGCAGAACTACGGAAACCAGCTCCTTCCTTTCCTTCTCGGCTTGGGAGTGTTTCTCACCTACCAGAAGGAGTTCAAAAGAGAGACAGTTTTCCTTCTCACCTGCTTCGTTATACTTCTCTTTCTTGCTTCCTCTGCAATACGATTCCTCCAGTACTTTGGCTTTTTTGTTTCAATTTTTGCAGCTTACTTCCTCAACAGGCTTTCAGAAACAATAACTGGGATACTGAAAAAGGATGCTTTCATACCAGTTATGCTCCTCTCCGCTTTCCTGCTTCTTCCCCTCCCAATACTTTTCTCATCAATCTCCGATGAGTGGTATTCCTCCCTCACCTGGTTGAAGGAAAACTCCCCCTCTGACGCAGTTGTGCTCAACTGGTGGGATTACTCCCCCTGGATTAACGCAGTTGCTGAGAGGAAAACAGTTGTGAACAACCAGCCTCCCGGAAGGCTTCAGGATTCAATCACATTTTTTGGAACAGACAGCTGGGAGGAGGCAAAGAAGATAATAAGAAAATACAACGTGAGCTACGTGATTGTGAACAGAGGGTTATTGACAAAAATAAAAATTGCTGAGAACTTCATGGATGAGAAAATCACCTTTCAAATCAGCTATCCAGTGAAACAAGGCAATCTGTATTTAATAAAATTCAGCAACAAGTTCACCACATACTACAACCCAGTTTCAGGAGTTGCTTGGGATGAATACCCAGGAGGGAGAAAGGTTTACTATAAGGAAATAGGCGTTTTCAACCAGCAAACCTCTCAGATACAATACTTCAAAACAAACCTCCCTGACGCGGAACTAACAGATGATTTTCTCTGCATTTTCTCAGACGCATCCATAAGAATTCCATCTGAAACAAGGAAAAGAGTTTTCTTCAACCTAATGTTCACCCAATCCGAAATACCCTTCCTGGAGCTTGTGAGGGAGGAGGGAGAGGTGAGAATTTACAGAGTTAAATAATTGTTCTGCTGCAGAACAGAAATACCGAAATATTGTTCTACGGCAGGACAATAACCAAGCCCCCCTGACACTCACTATTGCTTATTATATTGAGCAATATTACGCATTATTGCTCATTACAATGAGCAATATTTTAAACCGCCCCTCAAATATACTACTTGAGGCGGTATTATGAAAATTGGAATTCTTGGAGGGGGTTTGAGCGGCTTAACACTTGGTTACCATCTGAAAAAGGATTTCGAAATACTTGAAAAGAACTCCGAATGTGGCGGTTTGTGCAGAAGTTTACAAGAGAAGGGATTTACATTTGACTACGGAGGTTCCCACGTTATATTCACAAAGGATGAGGAAGTTTTCAAGCTATACAGAAAACTCCTGAGGGGGAACTGGAGGAAGAAGAAAAGGAACTCAAAAATTCTTTTCAAGGGAAAGCTTGTGAAATACCCATTTGAGAATGGTTTGTCCGATTTACCTTTGCAGGATAACTACGAGTGCTTATTAACATTTATACAGAACCTGATTGAGAGGAGCAAGGGAAAGCTGAAAAAACCGAGAAACTTCAGGGAGTGGATGTATTACACTTTTGGGAAGGGAATAACTGAGAAATACTTAATTCCGTACAACAAGAAAATCTGGAACTATCCACCCGAGAAGCTTTCTTTGGAGTGGCTTGCAGCAGGAATACCAATGCCACCTGCAGAGGATATAATAAAATCCTCTCTTGGTATAAGAACAGAGGGTTACCACCAGAATTTATTCTTCTACTACCCAATTCACGGAGGAATAAACGCGCTTGTCAAGCCAATGGAGGAGAAGCTGAAAGACAGAATAACATACAACTTTGAAGTGAAGTCTGTTTCAAAGGAAAGGAAATTCATCGTTTCAAACGGAAAGGAAGAGAGGGAGTATGATAAACTGATTTCGTGCATGCCCCTTCCTGATTTAATAGATTCAATGGAAGGAGTTCCAAAAGAAGTTATGAAAGCAAAAAACAATTTGAAATACAATTCATTGATAACTGTGATGATTGGCATTGACAAGCCCAAAATCAACAACATCTCTTGGATGTACATACCTTCTGAGGAGGATGGGGAGTTCAACAGATTGAGCTTTCCTTTCAACTTCTCCCCATATGTGACGCCTGAGGGAAAATCCTCAATACTTGCTGAGATAACCTGCCTTCCAAACGACCCACTTCTCAAGAAGAGCGATGAGAGAATTATGAATGAAGTGATAAGGGATTTGGAGAAACTTGGCTTCCTCAAAAGCTCTGAGGTGTGCTACAAAAACATCAGAAAAACTGAGTATGCTTACATAATATACGATTTGAATTACAACAGAAACACCTCAAAAGTTTTCAAATTCCTGAGAAGCAGGGGAATTGTTTCCTGCGGTAGGTTTGCTGAGTTCAAATACATGAACATGGCTGCATGCATAAAAAGTGCGATGGAAAAGGCAAAACTTATTAACTCCCTCTAAATAAACAACAAGCAAAGGTGGTGGTGTATGAAAAAATCCTTCTCTCTGGTGCTGCTCTTTCTTTTTCTCTCCGTCTCCCTTGCGGGAGCATCCGAGGAAATACCTCTTTTCAACGAAACCTCAAAAACACTCCGCATACCTGCTCAGCCAGAGCTTGCGCCAAGCTATGCTACGAATAGAATTATTGTTAAATTTAAAGAAGACAGATTTGAGAAGGGAATTCTGAAGGAGACAAACTCGCTCAGAATGCTGAATTTAAAATACGGAGCATCTGCTGAGAAACTTCTTAAAAAAACTTCAATTAAGGATTTGGATAGATTATACATTTTGAAGCTTCCAAGAAACTCTGACATTAAAAAAATTGTTGAGGAGTATAATAAAGATCCGAGCGTGGAGTATGCTGAGCCGGATTACGTTGTGCGTGCTGTGGAGGTGCCCAACGACCCCTACTTCTACCTGCAGTGGGGTTTGAACAACAGCGGGCAGCTCAGCGGAACCCCTGGAGCAGACGTGGATGCGCTTGATGCATGGGATATAATAAATGGCTCTGATGACGTTGTGGTTGCAGTTATAGATACGGGAGTTGATTACACCCACCCCGATTTGGAAGACAATATGTGGACGAACCCAATAGACGGCTCGCACGGCTGGGATTTCTACAACAATGATAACGACCCAATGGATGACTATGGGCATGGAACCCACTGCGCAGGCATAATTGGTGCGGTTGGCAACAACAGCGTTGGAGTTGCTGGAGTGAACTGGAGGGTGAAAATTGCAGCGCTGAAATTCCTAAGTGCTGATGGTTATGGTTACACCAGCGGTGCGATCAGCGCAATCAACTACGCCAACATTATGGGCTTCAGAATACTCAGCAACAGCTGGGGAGGCGGCGGTTATTCCAAAGCACTTTACGATGCAATCAGCGGTTACAACACGGCAAGCGCAAACAACACCCTGTTTATTGCAGCTGCCGGAAACTCTGGTTCAAACAACGATGCCAGCCCAACCTACCCGTGCAGCTACAACCTTCCAAACATAATTTGCGTTGCAGCCACTGACAACAATGATTCACTGGCTTCCTTCTCAAACTACGGGGCAACAACCGTTGATGTTGGCGCACCTGGAGTGGATATATACTCAACACTTCCAACCGGAACCTGTGAATTATGTGACCCTTCTGGCTACGGTTACCTGTCAGGCACAAGTATGGCAACTCCCTTTGTTTCAGGCGCAGCAGCCCTGATAAAAGCAAAATACCCTGATTTGAATGCAAGCCAGATAAAAGCAAGAATTATGTATTCAGTTGACAGGCTTGATTCTTTGGATGGAAAAGTTGTGAGCAACGGCAGATTGAATTTATACAATGCATTGCACGAGGATGACACCCCGCCAGCAGCGATAAGTGATTTGGAGGTTGCCGTTACTGGCGTAACCAACGTTACGCTCAGTTGGACAGCTGTTGGCGATGATGGAAACGAGGGAAATGCAACTTATTACGAGATACGTTACTCCACCTCTGAGATAACTGAAGAGAATTTCAATTATGCAACTCTGGCCAGGAACACCCCAACCCCTGGAGAGAACGGCTCAGCGGAGGAGTTCACTGTAACTGGTTTGTTGCCGGAAACAACGTATTACTTTGCAATAAAAGTATATGACGAGGTTGGCAACCCCTCTGACTTGTCAAACGTTGTCTCAACCACAACACTGGAGCCACCTACAATACCCGGATGCGATTACCTAGTATATACATCAAACTACCTAATAAACAAAAACAACTCACGCTACTGCCTCTTCACAGATTTGAGTGCAAGTGAATATGGGGTGCTTTTCGCAAATCGCACGCAGAACACAACGCTTGACTGCAGGGGATACACAATTTATGGAAGCGGTACCTACTCGTACTTTGGAATCTATGTTGGGCTTTACGCAGTGAACAACACAATAAGAAACTGCAACGTTCAGGATTTCTACTGGGGAGTTGCGCTTGACTACAGTTCAAGAAACAACAATCTAACGAACATAACTGCAAATTCAAATGTTTTTGGCATAGAGCCGTATTACTCAAACTACAACATATTCCGCAACATAACTGCTGTGAACAACACGGATGATGGGCTTACATTGGAGGTTGCGGATTATAACAAATTTGAAAATGTCTATCTCTCTGCCTATGCGGATGCATCTGCAGATGGAATTATCTATTCCGATGACTCTTGGCATAATGAATTTGTGAACGTAACAATTGCTAACGCATCTGCAAGTGGTTTCTACATTGGTTATGCGATAAATACAACAATAAGGGATTCAAGGATAACTAACTGCGGTTCTTATGGTATGCGTTTGTATTACTCCGGTTCGCCAGAGAACAAAATTTACAACAACCTTTTCAACAACACCAGAAACGTTTACATCGCGGGAAGCACCTACTCAAACTACTGGAATAGAACCCGCAGTGGAGGGAGCAGGGTTTATCTTTATGGAGCGTTGGGTGGAAACTACTGGACAACCCCAGGTGCAAATGGCTACTCGGATAGCTGTTTGGATGCGAATATGGATGGGTTCTGTGATTCTGCGTATGATGTTTATTACAACAGAAGCTGCACGCCTGGGGTGAACTGCTCCATTAACACGGACTACCTTCCCTATTCCTCCCAGGGAACTGGTTTGGTTGGTTACTGGAATTTAAATGAAGGAACTGGAACAACAGCAAACGACTCCAGTGGTAATGGAAACACCTGCACCATCTCAGGTGCAACCTGGACAACAGGAAAATATGGAAACGCATTGCGCTTCAACGGACTTAGTACCACCAGCGTCTCCTGTGGCAATTCCTCAATTTTAAGAGATTTCACTCAACTAACTCTCTCCGTTTGGTTCAAAACATCAAACACAAGCTTAACAGGTGCGAGGACAATTGTCAGCAGATGGAATGCTACAACAGGGCAACGCAGTTATTCAATCAACCAAGAAGCAAACAACAAAATTTCATTTTATTTAAGAAAATCAGATGACAGTGCAACTGTGGTGGTTTCTTCTAACACAGCAATAGATACCAACTGGCATCACATAGCAGGAGTTTGGAACGGAACGCACATGATGTTATATGTTGATGGAGTTTTGCAGAGCGATATAAAAGAAATCTCCGCAATCCAGCCGACAATCGCAAACTTCTACATTGGAAGACAGCAACAAGGTGCTATAATATACGGAACAATAGACGATGTGAGAGTATACAGCACTGCCCTCACATCCAGACAGATTGCAGATCTTGCTAATTTAAGAGGTTACTGGAACCTCAATGAAGGATCAGGAAGCACAGCAAACGACTCCAGTGGTAATGGAAACACCTGCACCATCTCAGGTGCAACCTGGACAACAGGAAAATACGGAAACGCATTGCGCTTCAACGGACTTAGTACCACCAGCGTCTCCTGTGGCAATTCCTCAATTTTAAGAAATTTCACTCAACTAACTCTCTCCGTTTGGTTCAAAACATCAAACACAAGCTTAACAGGTGCGAGGACAATTGTCAGCAGATGGAATGCTGCAACAGGGCAACGCAGTTATTCAATCAACCAAGAAGCAAACAACAAAATTTCATTTTATTTAAGAAAATCAGATGACAGTGCAACTGTGGTGGTTTCTTCTAACACAGCAATAGATACCAACTGGCATCACATAGCAGGAGTTTGGAACGGAACGCACATGATGTTATATGTTGATGGAGTTTTGCAGAGCGATATAAAAGAAATCTCCGCAATCCAGCCGACAATCGCAAACTTCTACATTGGAAGACAGCAACAAGGTGCTATAATATACGGAACAATAGACGATGTGAGAGTATACAACAGAGCATTATCAGAGGGTGAAATAAGCGATCTATCGTGATCCTCTTTTCTCTTACTTTCTACCTTTGCTTAACACTATAAGCTGATTTAATCCAAACTGGAATTTTTCGTAATGGTATATGGTGAGATTAAGCTCTTTAGCCACCTCTTTAAACTCATTGATACCCCAATAACCTCTATGTTCCTTATATGCTTCTTTATCAAAAATGCCAATATTTGAACCGAGATTCAAAATTCTATCCGCTTCCACAGTTGGAGTGGTGATCAGAATCCTCCCATTTTTGCTTAGCAACTTCGAAATTTTCAATAGAAATTTTTTCGGATTTTTAAGATGCTCGATTAATGCGCATGCAACTACCACATCAAATTTACCCACCTTCAACTCGTCCTGTTCAACATCTCCCAACAAAAATCTTGCATTCCTCCTGCCCCTCTTTTTATCTTTCTCTATACGCTCCTCGTTTACATCAATTCCAACATAATATGTATCCTCACTAATGACATCCAGCAAGCTCCCATCACCACACCCACAGTCAAGAATTCTATTCCCAACCAACCACTTTGATACCTTCTTAATTCTCCATTTCCTCAAAAAAGGTGACAACAACCCCATTATTTACCTCCTATCTTTTCTTTAAGGAGTACAAAACTCTCTCAACACTCCTCCTATTAGCATTAATTGAATCTGCAATTAAACCCATCATCACAACTTGAAAACCGACTATCAGCAATATCGCCGTGAGAATTGCAGTTGGTATGTACGGGCTCACCATTCCAGTGGTTAGAAAATGAACAAGCACTCTCAACCCAAGCACCAAACCCAGCAGAATCAAAAACAACCCAATGCTCAGGAAAACTTTCAGTGGTTTGTAATGAACGTAGGTTAAAACAATTGTCATCCCTGCTTTCTTTGCATACGACCATATGCTTCCAATTAACCTACTCCTCCCCTCCCTTGCCCTGAACTCGCACGGAACCTGCACTATTTTCATTTTCTTGAAAACTGTCTGTATTATTGTTTCCTGAACATACGTGTAATCTGAAAGAATGTTCAAATTCAATGCAGCTTCCCTTGAAAAAGCGCGAAAGCCACTCTGCGCATCCCTCACAGGAAAACCAGTTAAAAACCTCACAACCCAGCTTGCCAGCTTATTTCCAACTTTCTTCTGAAGAGGCATATGGGGAAGCTTCCAAACGTTTCTGTCAGTTAAAACCAAATCCGCCTCACCATCTATTATTGGTTTTATCAGCTTTGGAATCTCCTTTGGGTTGTACTGAAAGTCAGCATCCAAATTCACTATCACATCTGCCTTGCTTTCCAAAGCAGCATCCAACCCATCCCTAAAAGACACAGCCAACCCTTTGTTTACCTTGTGGCGTATAACCCTATCCGCTCCTGCTTTGAGCGCCTCAGAAGCAGTTCCATCTGTTGAGCCATCATCAACAACTATAACCTCAACCTTGTTCACTCCACTTATCTTTCTTGGAATCTCACGAATAACTTTGCCGATTGTTTTTTCTTCGTTATACGCAGGGATTATTACTGCAAGTTTCACAGATAACATCCTCAATTAAGAATTTAAATATTGATGCCTCAAAAACGATTGTTCTCTATGTACCGATTCGTGTAGAGCTGATTTGATGTTCTTCAAAATATTCAAAAAATCTGCATACTCAGACAGCTTTTTACTAGCCATCTTTTTCATTCTGCTGGTTGTCGTCAAAACTATTGTCTCGTTGGCATTCCCCACTCCGTGGATTTTTGCTGACGAAACCATCTATGACAACACTGCAAAAAATATATTGATAGGCAAGTTCGTGAGTGAACTTAAACACGCACAATTATACCCACCAGGCTACCCCCTCTTCTTATCAATTGCCTATCTCTCTGCAAATAAAGACGTAGTCTATCATACTATGTTACTTATCAATGCAATACTATCCTCATCCATAATATTCCCAGCTTATTTTATCCTAAAGAAATTTGTTAATAAGCTTGAAGCAATAGGGTTCTCCATAGTTGTTTCATGTTTACCCTCGTCATCTATATACTCTTTTGTTCTGATGAGCGAAAATCTTTTCATCCCATTATTCCTATTCTCATGCTGGTTCTTAATCGAATCAGCATCAAAAAAAAAGCCCATTTTCAATATCCTGCTATGGTTTTCCATATTCCTCTTACTGCTAACGCGTGCGACTGGAATAGCAATGCTCGGTGGAATAGTGTTTGCCAAGGTATATTTTATACTTAAGCAATCCAAAGGAGATCGTATACCTGCGGTAAGAAATGAACTTGCTTCGATGGCTTCGTTTATCCTACCCCTTTTACTATGGTTCTTTTACAAACTTAATTACACAACAAATCAGCTGGTAGTGTTTGATTATGATAATCAAGCATACATAAATACAATATTCAACATTTTCAGTAATTTTGATTCTTTCATAATTTTTATAAATCTGGCAATTCACGAAATAGATTACTTAATCATCACAACATATTTTGCATTTTTCATTTATGCTCTTTACTCAGTCCTCAAAAACGATAAGAACAAAAAAACACTAAGATATGAATATCTGACGCTGTTTTCGTACATCACCGTCTCCTCCTTTCTATCGGTTCTAATGGCTACACTCCATATGCACAAAAACTTTGTTACCGGTGATATACGCTACACACTCTTTGTGAGGTACGTAGATCCACTCATCGCACCAATTTTTATACTCGGTGTTATCGGATTTGATCAACTGCGAAAAAATAAATTTCCGACTGTAACCATAATCGTCACATATATCGCTATTACTGCCCTTGTTGTATCTACTTTTCCCCACGTAGATCACAAATTTCCATCCACATTTGGAATAAACTATGTCCAAAAACTTAGCAATCTATCCCTAGAACTTTTTCTGATTGTTCTGGGCTTTCTTACGTTGGCTCTAACATTAATAGCTGTAAAAAATAATAAAACTGGAATGACTATTCTTTTATTATTCTTAATCCTTCTATCAATATGGTTATCAATTCCCTTATTTAATCAACAATACAAAAATTCTATCGATATGGAGAATGTTAATCAAATTGGAAGATACTTACAAAAACATAGCACGGACAACACTACGGTGTTAATGGATGCGAATGATTTCTACGCCAATAAACGGATGTGGTTTTTAACAAGATTCTGGATGCAAGGTAACCTGGTACTCTACTCCATTGAAAAAGATTCTCCACTCGACAAATATGACGGAAACGCCACTTATATAATTTCAACCAGAATTCTTCCTTACAAACTTGTTGTTTCTTCAAACAACGGATATAAATTATACTGTATCGAATGCAGCAATGAAGACAAAATCAACGAAATCACCCGTATCCTGAATACCACGGGAGAATACTCAATAGACATAGGAAAAGATGATTGGGGCATAGTCTGGAATTTCTGGGACCCCGAAAACCAAAAAATCAGATGGACAAAGAATATTTCTGGCGTAAAAATTATCTATCCAAAAGATTTTGGTGATATGAATATAACAATTCTAAGTGGAGGCCACAGGCCCCCACAAAATCCAGCGAACATTGAGGTTTTTGTAAACAATTGCTCTGTTTACAGCTCCCAAAAAACAAGTGGAGTTTTTGTGTTTAGCTTTGCAGTACCACAAAACTGTTTAAATCCCGCATATCAGATTCTTACACTGAAAACCAATACTTGGAAACCAAGTGATTACGGCTCCAAAGATGCAAGAGAACTAGGCATCCAAGTTGACTGGATAAAAATTGAAATCTCCCACAACAATTAATAGCATAACACCACATTCTATAAAGAGGAGTGGTATTTTGGAAACAAAAAATACAAAAGTTTCGGTGGTTTTTCCATCTAAAAATGAAGAGAAAACTATAGGAATTTGCATAAAAAAAACCAAGGAAATATTACAAAAAGAAAATATTAACGGAGAAATTATCGTTTCAGACTCCTCAACTGATAAAACACCTGAAATTGCCAGGAAACTTGGCGCCAAAGTGATAAAACCACCTTCTGAAGGATACGGAAGCGCATACATGGCTGGCTTTGCAGTTGCAAAAGGAGAACTCATCATAATGGGAGATGCGGATGACACATATGATTTTTACGAAATACCAAAACTTCTGAAACCGCTTAAAGAAAACAAAGCAGACTTAGTTTTGGGCTCAAGAATTAAAGGAAAAATCCTCCCAAACTCCATGCCCCTTCTTCATAGATACATAGGCAACCCTCTCCTCTCCTTCCTCTTGAACACTTTCTTTGGAGGAAGCATAAGCGACGCTCACACTGGCTTCAGGGCAATAAGGAGGGATGCGCTTGAAAAACTGGATTTGCACACAACCGGAATGGAGTTCGCCTCTGAGATGATTGTGAAGGCAATGAAGAAAAAGCTCAGAATACTTGAAGTTCCAATCACCTACCACCCAAGAAAAACCAAGTCAAAGCTCTCCTCCTTCAGCGATGGGTGGAGACATCTAAGATTTATGTTGCTTTACTCGCCAAACTACCTCTTCCTTATCCCTGGCTTCATCATGTTCCTCACGGGTTTGCTTCTCCTTCTAGCTCTACTAAACGGCCCAATAACTCTATTCAACTTCAGATTAGACTTACATCCGATGGTTCTTGCAAGCTTGCTCGCAATAGTCGGCTTCCAGGTTCTCATTATGGGTATTTTCACAAAAACCTACGCAGCAACATCACACCTGGAGGAGGAAACACTGCTGGTAAAACTTGTTTACAAGCACTTCTCATTGGAAAGAGCCTCCCTCCTTGGAATCCTCATGATAATTCTTGGACTAATCCTGAGCTTTGATATAATCTACTCCTGGGTTATGAGCAAATTTGGTCCCCTCTTTGAGGTGAGAAGAGCCATCTTCTCATCAACTTTAATAATTTTGGGAATACAAGCAATTTTCTCATCATTCTTCCTCAGCATACTCGCCCTTCCAAAGAAGGAGTAAGGTGAATTGGTGAGAATAGCATTTGTGTATGATGCAGTTTATCCTTACACAAAAGGAGGAGTTGAGAGAAGAATATTTGAACTTTCTAAAAGGCTTTCCCAAAACCACGAGGTTCACCTCTTCTGCCTGAAATTTTGGGAAGGAGAGGAAGCAATATGGAGAGAGGGAGTTTATCTTCACGGGGTTTGCTCTCCCCCCCCACTTTACACAAAGGTGGGCAGGCGTTCAATTTCAGGTGCAATAAAATTTGCGGTAATGCTCCTCCCAGCTTTGTTAAAAGAGGAAAAGTTTGATGTGATTGACTGCCAAAACTTCCCCTACTTCCCAGTTCTCTCATGTAGATTTGTATCAGCAGTTAAACGCTCAAAGCTTTTCGTAACCTGGCATGAATTCTGGGGAGACTACTGGTATGAATACTTAGGGTTGCTTGGAATTTTTGGAAAAATTGTTGAAAAACTTGCACTGCTCCTCTCACCAAACATAATTTCAGTTTCAGAGTTCACAAAAAGAAAACTCAGGAGAGACAAGAAAGTGCACATAATCACAAACGGAATTGACTACCCCTCTCTGAAAAAAGCAAAACCACTAAAAAAGAAGTTTGATGTAATTTTCATTGGAAGGTTGATAAAGGAGAAGAACGTGGATTTGCTGCTCAAAGCAGTTTCCCTGCTGAAAACAAAACACCCAAATATAAAATGCTGCATAATTGGGGAAGGGCCTGAAAAGGAAAAGCTCATCCAGCTTGCTTCCTCACTTAAACTGGAAAAAAACATAGAGTTCCACAATTTTCTAAAAAAACATGAGGAGGTTTTCTCATACCTCAAATCCAGCAGAGTATTAGCTATCCCCTCCAGCAGGGAGGGGTTTGGAATGATTGCAGTTGAAGCAAACGCATGCGGTTTACCGGTTCTAACTGTTGAAAGCCCAAACAACGCAGCAAAGGAGCTTGTGAGGGAGGGAGTTAACGGAAAGGTTGTCCCCCTCTCTGAAAATGCGGTTGCTGATGGAATAGAACAGCTTCTTGGAAAGAGAGTTAAAATAAAACTTGATAACTACGGATGGGAGAAGATAACTGAAAAACTTGAGAGGGTTTATAATGAATAAAAAGATTGCAATCTTCCATGATTACATAGATGCAATTGGGGGAGGAGAAAAGACAGCTCTAACCCTGGCAAGGGCGCTGAAAGCAGACGTTATAACAACAGACGTAAACAGGGATTCAATTAAAAAGATGGGGTTTGAAGATGTTAAAATAATCAGCTTGGGGGAAACAATAAAGCTTCCTCCTTTCAAGCAGATTCACACTTCTCTTATGTTTGCGCTCTGCGACTTTTCAAAAAAATACGATTTTTTCATTTTCTCTGGCAACTGGGCGCGCTACGCTGTGTGGAAGCACAAGCCAAACCTTCTTTACTGCTACACGCCAGTGAGAATTTTCTATGATTTGAAGGAATACACCCTCAAAAGGCGCTCCAATTTAATTTCAAAGCTCCTCTTCCTTCTATGGGTGAACACGCACTCCCGCTTTGACAAACTTGCAGTCAAAAAAGTTGATAAAATAATTGCAATAAGCAAGAACATTCAAAGGAGAATAAAGAAATTCTACAACAGAGAAGCAAAAGTGATCTACCCACCAGTAGCTGTTGATAAATTCTCATTCAAAAAAAGCGGTGACTTCTGGCTCTCAGTAACAAGAATCTACCCTGAGAAGAGAATTGAATTACAAATAGAGGCATTCAGGAGAATGCCAAAGGAAAAGCTCATCATCGTAGGTGGCTACAGCGCAGGTGACCAAGCAGAGAGATACCAAAAAGAGCTGCAGAATTTACCACCCAACGTCAGGATGCTTGGCTCAGTAAGCGAAAAAGAGTTAACAGAGCTTTACTCAAACTGCAGGGGTTTTATAACAACCGCCCTTGATGAGGATTTTGGCTTAACGCCAATTGAGGCAATGGCTTCTGGCAAACCTGTTGTTGCAGTTAGAGAAGGAGGCTACCTTGAAACAGTGCAGGATGGAGTAACAGGGGTGCTTGTGAAACCAGATGTTAAAGATATAATAAGAGGAGTGTTAAAAGTATCAAGGAACCCACTTAAATACAGAAAAGCATGCGAGAGTAGGGCAAAGCAGTTCAGCGAGGAAATTTTCATAAAAAAGATGAAGGAGGAAGTTTCTTTATGACACAGCTCTCAGATTATTGGAGAATAACAAAGAAGATTGCGTTAAGCGACCTCAAGCTCAGATACAAGAATTCGCTGCTTGGGGTTTTCTGGTCCCTCCTTGAGCCGCTGCTCATCTTCGCAGTCCTCTACCTTGTTTTTTACTACGTGATGGATTTGCAGGTGGGGCACTACTACCTCTTTCTTTTTTTGGGGATAGTCTGCTGGGACCTTTTTGAGAAGGCGACAATGATGGGAATGACAAGCATAACCGACAAGCCAAGCCTTGTCAAAAAAATATACATACCAAGAGAAACGCTTGTGCTTGGGAGATGCATCACAGCGCTCTTTATGATAATTTTTGAGCTTGTGATTTTCTTCATCCTCCTTCTCATCTCCGGAATTCCCATAACCCCCACTTTCCTCCTCTTCCCATTCATCTTAATTGGAGAGTTCCTCATAGCGCTTGGAATTGGATTTGCGCTTGCTTCCCTGAACGTTTACTACAGAGACGTGCAATACATCTGGGCAGTTCTCCTCAGAGCCCTCTTCTTCCTCTCCCCAGTAATCTACCCCACAACAATCTACCCAGCAGAATACTTTGAGTTTTTCATGCTCAACCCACTGGCAAGGGCAATAGAGGCTTCAAGAAAAACAATTCTTTATAACACCCTACCAACTCTCCCAGATTTCGGAATTGTGTATCTGGCTGCCATTCTTTCACTTGCAATTGGTTATTTTGTGTTTATCAAACTTGAGCCAAGGTTTGCGGAGGAGGTTTAATTGGAAACTGCAGTGGAAGTGAAAAACCTTTGGAAGAAATTCATACTTCCTCATGAGAAGAGGACAACGGTATTTGAGATGCTGACAAAACTGCATAAAAAAACAACCTACGAGGAGTTTTGGGCGCTGAAGGAAATAAACTTCTCAGTTGCAAAAGGGGAGTCACTTGGAATAATTGGGGAAAACGGAAGTGGGAAAACAACGCTGCTGAATTTGATAACAAACGTCATACGCCCAACAAAAGGAGAGATAAAGGTGAATGGAAGGCTCACGGCTTTTCTTGAGCTCGGAGTTGGCTTCCACCCAGATATGACTGCCAAAGAGAACGTATACCTATACGGAGCACTGATGGGAATGAGCGACAAGGAATTGGACAGAAAGTTCAACCAAATAATAAACTTTGCTGGTTTGGAGAGGTTTGTTGATGCAAAGCTGAAAAACCTCTCCTCAGGCATGCAGGTAAGACTGGCTTTCTCAACCGCAATACAAACAAACCCAGAAATACTGCTTGTTGATGAAGTGCTTGCAGTTGGTGATATGGAGTTTCAGCAGAAATGCTTTGAGAAGTTTGAGGAGTTCAGAAAAAAGAAAATAACTATGTTGATAGTCTCCCATAATCTAAATATAATAAAGAAGTTTTGCGACAGAGTTCTATTACTACGTCGAGGAGAACAAATCGCACTTGGGAATAACGAGGAGGTGATAAAGTTATATGAGAACCAAAGATAAATCCGACATCAAAAGCTCAAATGAAATAAATGTACAAAAAATAATGGAAAAGATTAGAGCAAATATACGAAAAAGAAGGGGGGCGGAGAGTTCAGAATATCATACAGAGCTGACGGATCTCTCCGACGTGGAAAAAGAATTAGAGTTGATGCGTGCGGAGTTAGACATAGAGAATAGAAGCTACCACATTTCATCACATAGAAAGCTACTTGGCCCTATTCTCACTAGCGGAAGGAGTTTAGTTCATGGTGAAGTACGGAGGTATGTGGATCCAGTATTCTCTAAACAGAAGAAATTTAACATACGCGTTCTTGGTGTTTTGACTTTACTATCCAAAGAAATATACAAAATGAAGAAATATGTCCATACATCTATTAGAAAAACTAGACGACGCTAGTTGCGAGTTGAAGTGGTTATCTATGAAAATAGCAGTTGTTTGGCCCGCCCCCACACCCCCAATTTTTGGAGGTCTTGAAAACCTTCTCTTTAACCTTGTTGCTAGCATAAATGAATACACAAAGCACAAAGCAGAGCTTGTAGAGGTTCCCACTAAAGAACACACATTTTGGGACTTAGTTGAATCCTATAAAAAATTTTATGATCTAGACCTATCCAATTTTGATATGATTATAACAACAAAATATCCTGCGTGGATGATTAGGCACAAAAACCATGTGCTATGGATGGCTCACAAGCTTAGAGGTCTCTATGATACCTATCCACCTACTGAACCTCTCGGAGTAGACAAAAAAATACTTGAATGTTGTAAGTTAGCTAGAGAAATACTACAAGTCACCCAATCAGATCCAACTGATTCGAACATAACTCGTCTATTCAACCTTCTCTCCAGATTAAAAAAAGAAAGCAAACTCCATAAAGAATGGGCAGATCTTTTTAAGTTGCCTGGCCCATTCATAAGAAAAATAATCCATTTTATGGATGATGTTGCACTCTCCCACAAAAAAATAAGGAGTTTTAACACAATATCAAACACTGTCAAACTTCGGGGCTACCTCCCCACCGGGGTAAAAGCAAAGACTATATACGTGCCACCTACATCGCTAACCAACAAAAGCGAAGAATATGATTACTTATTAACGGTAAACAGGCTTGATGCCCCAAAAAGAGTGGATCTGTCGATTAAGGCCATGTGTTATGTCCCAAAAGAAATAAAATTAAAAGTAGTTGGTGATGGACCATTATATGATGAACTTGTGAAGATGGCAAAAAATGACAGAAGAATTGAATTCACTGGTTTTGTGGAACAAGATGAGCTTGAAGACTTATACTCTAACGCATTAGCTATCTTATACACCCCCTATGATGAAGACTTGGGACTTGTGCCACTCGAAGCTTTTGCTCACAAGAAACCAGTTATAACGCTAACAGACAGTGGAGGACCAACTGAACTGATAAAAGACGGAGTAAATGGCTTTGTGGTGAAACCAGACCCACAGAGTATTGCTGAAAAGATAAATTTTTTAATAGCAAATAAAGCCGAAGCTAGACGTATGGGGGAAGCAGGCTACGATTTGGCTAAGAAAATAAACTGGGAAGATACGACGTTGGAACTGTTGGGAGAAAAAAGAGAAAAAACCAAAATGGTTGTCTTCTCCACCTACTCATCCTACCCTGCGCTCCATGGCGGTCAAGTAAGGTTGTATAATTTATACAAAAACCTTGCAAAATATTTTGATATTACTATTCTTTCACTAGTTGAGATGAATAAACCTTCCTACTCAAAAATCCTTGAAAATGGATTGACTCAGATATGCATATCTGAAAATAGAGTGCAGGCAGAACAAAAATTCAAAGTTGAAAGAGAAACAGGGATTCCACTTCACGACATCTGTCTAATTGATTCCTTTGCTCTTTCTGAAGAATTTATGAAAATGGCTAGAGAGCATATAGATGAAGCCTCCATCTTGGTATTCTCTCATCCTTACTTGTTCAATCTCTCAAAGTTAGCTGATGAAGATAAAATCAAAATATACGATAGCCACAATGTCGAATATCTTCTTAAAAAAAACTTCCTCAAAAATTCGAAGAGTGGAACTGCGCTGGTAAAAAAAGTCTTTGACATCGAACAGAAAACATGTCTCAAATCGGACTTAATCTTCTCAGTCTCTAAAGAGGATAAGGAACAGTTTATAAAATTATATGGAGTTCCGCAGGAGAAAATAATTGTTATACCTAACGGAGTTGATTTGAAAAATATAAAATTCATAACTATGAGAGAAAAAATAAAACAAAAGAAAAAGTATGGTCTGGGGAACCACAAGGTGGTCGTGTTCGTAGGCAGTTGGCATCCCCCAAATCTGGAAGCACTTGAATTCATAATAGCATTATCCCACAAGCTCCCAGAAGTCTACTTTTTTATAATTGGTAGTGTTGCAGACTACTACCTACAAACCCACCCCCAATCAAAAATACCCAAAAATGTCTTACTATTCACTACTGTAAGCGATGAAGAGAAAGAAGAGTTGTACAAATTATCCGATGTCGCAATAAACCCAATGCTAAGTGGGTCCGGTTCAAATCTCAAGATGTTGGAGTTTATGGCTGTGGGCATTCCAATAGTCTCAACTGCTATAGGTGCTAGAGGTTTAAACCTGAAGAATGGAAACGAAGTTCTTATCTCCAATATAAAGCTTTTTGAAAAAAATCTCGTCAAATTACTCGAAGATTCAAAATTGCAAGAAAAACTTCGTCATAATGCAAGAGAAAAAGCATGCTATTTCGATTGGGGCGAAATAGCAAAACAAGCCAGGAATTCAATAATTAATAGGGTGAAAACTTGAAAATAGCAATTGTTATTCAACGATACGGGCTTGATGTGGTAGGTGGTGCGGAACAGCTTGCAAGAAAAGTTGCAGAACATCTCTCGAAGTTTCATAATGTGGAAGTTTTAACCACTTGTGCGAGAGATTACATTTTATGGAAAAATGAATTAAGAGAAGGAATGGAAGATATAAACGGCGTTTCTGTAAGACGTTTTAGAAACTCTCACCAAAGAAATATAAACCGATTCCTACTCACCGAGAAGATACTATACGATCCAGCTCATGACTACAAAGATGAGCTTGAATGGGTAAAGGAGCAAGGACCATATTCCCCAGCTCTAGTAGAGTATGTACGAGAACATAAGAGAGAATATGATATCTTTATCTTTTTCACTTTTAGGTACTTCCCAACATTTTATGGTTTGCCTTCAGTAGCGAAAAAAAGCATACTGATACCTCTTGCCGAGAATGACGGCGCTCTGGATTTGGCTGTTTCAAAAGAAATCTTCCATCTTGCCTCTGCGCTTGTATTCAATTCACCTGAGGAAAAAAGTTTAATAGAAAGAAAAGTGCCGGGTTTGAAAAAAATAAACGACACAATTGGTTGTGGCATTGATATCCACCCAGTAACAAACAAGCAGAGAAAACAGATAACCCACAAGTTCTCCCTTCATAAACCCTTCATCCTCTACATTGGAAGAGTTGACGGAGCAAAAGGGTGCCATGAACTTTTTGACTACTTCATAAAATACAAAAAAGAAACAAAAAATGACATTGAGCTGGTTCTTGCAGGCTCCCAGCACATACCAATCCCGCGCCATCCATCAGTAAGATTCATCGGTTTTGTTTCAGAAATTGAAAAATCCGCCCTTCTTAAATCAGCCCGCTTCCTCATAATGCCATCCTATTTGGAAAGCCTCTCCCTGGTGACTCTCGAAGCGATGCTTTCAGAAACACCTGTCCTTGTAAATGGCTTATGCGACGTTCTGAAGGGGCACTGCGTAAGAAGCAACGGTGGCTTGTGGTATGAAAACTATGATGAATTCAAGGAGTGCATGAACCTGCTTCTCTCAGATAGAGAATTAAGAAGAAAGCTTGGTGAGAACGGAAAGAAATACGTTGAGAAGAACTACTCCTGGGATGTTGTTGAAAAGAAATACCTCAGATTATTAAAAAAATTCCAAAAGCTCACTTCTCGCAACCAATAAGCATTATCTGCGCAAGCAATGCTTCCAGCTGTATCCTTTCGTTTGCTCCCTCCACCATCCTGAAGTTGTATTCACCAACTTTATCAACCAAGCTCACCTTCGCCCTATCAGGAATATCCAGCGAGGTTATCTCCCTGTAAACCTGAATGAGCACATCCTCCCCGCTCATCCCATACTCCACCATCACCTTATCCAGCTTCTCTCTTGCTTCAATGAACTTCCCCTTCAAAGCAAGCTCAAGCATCTGCCTTATCTCCTCTGGCTTTGCCCTTGATGAAACCTTGAAGATAGTTTCCTTTGTTATCTTCTTCCCAAGCGCAGCCGCACCTTGCAGCGCATTTATAACTTTCCTCATATCCCCCTCAGAAATGTAAATCAATGCTTCCACCGCATCCTCATGCAAATCAACCTTCTCAGCCTTCGCAATTCTCTTCACCATCTCCCTCATCTCATGCTCAGAAAGATGCTTAAACCTGAAAACCGCGCAACGGCTCTGTATCGGCTCAATCACCTTTGATGAATAGTTGCAGCTGAGGATGAAACGCGTCGCGCCTGAAAACATCTCCATCGTCCTCCTCAGCGCATGCTGCGCATCCGGCGTCAATGCATCCGCCTCATCAAGAAGAATTATCTTGAAAGGGACATCAGTCAAAGGAAGCGTCCTTGCAAAATCCTTAATCCTTCCCCTCACAACATCAATTCCCCTCTCATCGCTCGCATTCAGCTCCAAAAACGACTGGGCGTAGTGCTCCTTAAACAAATCACGGGCAAGCGCAAGCGCAACAGTTGTTTTTCCAACTCCAGCAGGGCCAGCAAACAGCATATGCGGTATGTTCTTTGACTTCACATATGCTTTCATCCTCTCCACTATCTCAGCCTGCCCAATCACCTCATCAAGCGTCTTCGGCCTGTACTTCTCAGTCCAAGGCAAGTCAAACTCCATAGCGCACCTCACAAACAACTCCCACGCTCCTCCAGAATGGGAATGAACAATTGTATACTCAAAATATATAAATAAGTAGGGGTGAACACGCTGCCTCAGGAAACTGCTTTCCCTATCAACTAACCACTCCTAACCCATCTCCCCAAATCCACCGCATCTAAAAAAAGACAATTCTTCTCCTTTGGTTTCCCAGCAAAACTTTTTGCAAAAACAACAAACTGCTCCTCCCTCTCTTCCTTATGCCACTCCACCTTCTCTGCCTTTTCTTTCAATGAACTCAAAACAGAATACCCATCAACCTTCTCCTGCCACTTGCACTCCCCAAATAGAATTTTCCTGCTGCTTTCATCCAACGCCACAACATCTATCTCCTCAACCCTTCTCCTCCCCTTCTCTCGCAGATACCCCCACCATTTCCCCACCCTGCTAAACTGAATTAGTTTTTTCTGCTCAACATATTCCCTGCAGATCTGTTCAAACACCCTCCCAACATGCGAATTGAAATCCTTCTTTATCAGCTTGAGCACTTCATCAACATTTCCTCCCTCCAACTCAGATTTTCTTGGGTAAACAAATCTGAACCAGAAATTGAAAAAGTTGTCCTTTATGAAATAAAGACTCTTTCTGGTTTTTTTCTCCGTCACCGGCGTTGCTTTATATACAAGATCCAAATCCTCCAAAACTTTCAGGTATTTCGGCATATCCTTTGCGGGTATACGTGCAGCATTTGCTATATCTGTCAGCTTGGCATTGGAAGCCATAGCTTCAAGAATTGCAAAATACGTTGAGGGCTCACGCAGCTCTTCCTTCAAAAGGACTTCTGGCTCGCTGTAAAGGAATTCACCCTTTCTCAGCACGTTGAGCTTTATCGCATCAAAAACATCCCTCCCACCAAAATGCACGGCATATGCGGGTATGCCCCCTACCACAGAATACACCATAACAAGCTCCTCAAATGACAACCCAGGATAGAATCTACTGAAATCTCTAAACGGCATCGCCCTAAGCATCCAATCGCCACTTCTCCTGCCGTACAATGGACTTTCATAGCTCAATGCCCCCCTGTACATCATAGACATGCTCGAACCAGAGAGAATGAGAAACACATCTGTTCCCTTAAGAATTTCATCAAAAATCAACTGAAATACAGATGGAATTCCATCATCTTTCTCCACAAGATAGGAGAACTCATCTATTGCTATAATAAGCTTCTCTCCTCTCAGATGCTTTTTCACGTATAGAAAAGCATCATCAAAGTTCCTCACCGCTGGTCTGGTATCCTTGAAGTAATCAGCGCATATAGCTGAGAACCGCTCGGCGTTGCTCAGCGTCCCTCTTTTATCCGCTAGAAAATATATCGCTTTTTTGCCTTTTGAAAACTGGTTTATAAGCTCTGTCTTTCCAACTCTTCTCCTTCCATAGAGTATCACCAGCTTTCTGCCTT
Organism: Candidatus Micrarchaeia archaeon; assembly: GCA_038871515.1. GTDB lineage: Archaea > Micrarchaeota > Micrarchaeia > Burarchaeales > Fermentimicrarchaeaceae > JAVZHX01. The sequence continues at coordinate 210,205 of JAVZHX010000002.1, read as the reverse complement.
TCTTCTTATACAGTTTATTAAGATAGGAAAGCTCCCTCTCCCTGTTCACAAACAAATTTATCGGTTTCATATGATTATCTTTATAATCCGAAAATATTAAAAACCTATACCTTAGGATACTGCAACAGCAGATTTCATACTCAAATCTGGGCGTTACCGAATGAGTTAAAAATTATGCTATATAAATAACTAAGGAAGTGATTGCATGGACTGGGATTTTCTCACTCAAGCAGCTGGAGCATCCCTCATACTCATTTTCATAGTCTGGTTCCTGAACCCATTCTCACACGACTTGAGGGCAAACCCACTGAATTTTCTTTTGTTATTTTCCTGCTCCCTGCTTTCAGCAACACTCCTCATGCTTGGGGAGAAGGAGTTCAAGATAAAATACACCTACGAATCCTTTTCATTACTCGCAGGGGTTGTTGTGCTTTCAGCTCTGCTTTCATACGGGATTGCAGGCTACGGCTCCTTCCTGCTCAACCCCTACCCACTGCTCACCTCAGCATTCTTCCTGCTTCCAATAGTTCAGCGTTTCATACAGGAGAGGTTTTAGCATGTACGAACCACTGAAGCTTGAGAAAAAAATCCACAACTTTTGGGAGAAGGAGAAAATCTATAAGAAGGTTAAGGAGTTGAGGAAGGATGGGAAGAAGTTCTACTTCTGCGATGGGCCTCCTTATGCAACAGGGCAGATTCACCCAGGAACTGCTTGGAATAAGTGCGTGAAGGATGCGGTTTGCAGATACAAGAGAGCAAGGGGGTTCAACGTCAGAGACCAGGCTGGCTACGACACACATGGCTTGCCAATTGAGGTGAAAGTTGAGCAGGAGCTCAAGCTGAAATCAAAGAAAGATATTCAGAAAATAGGAGTTGACAAATTCATAAAGAGATGCAGGGAGTTCGCAACAAAGTATATAGGTGTGATGTCAAACCAGTTCAAAAGCTTGGGATGCTGGCTTGACTGGGAGAATCACTACGTCACATACAAGAATTCATACATCGAGTCTGTTTGGAAAACAATAAAGAAAGCACATGAAAAGGAGCTGCTTGAAAGAGGGGTTTATGTTTTGCCTTTCTGCCCAAGGTGCGAGACTGCAATTGCAAATTATGAGTTGGAATACGATGAAAGGGTTGACCCATCAATATACGTGAAATTCAAAATTCATGGAAAAGAAAACGAGTATTTGGTGATTTGGACAACAACTCCCTGGACGCTTGTTGGCAACATAGCAGTTATGGTTCACCCAAACTACCAATACGTGAAGGTGAAAGTTGAAAATGAGGTTTGGGTAGTTGCAAAGGAAAGGTTGAACGCGGTGATTGCGGTAACAGAGAAACTCAATTTAAACCCGATAATACTTGAGGAGTTCAGCGGTTTGAAACTTGATGGGTTAAAATACATTCACCCGCTCATTGAAAAAGTTCCAAAGCAGAAGGAGTTCAAGGATGCTCACAGGGTTGTGATGAGCGACAAGTTTGTCACCCTTGAGGATGGAACTGGGTTGGTGCACTGCGCACCCGGACATGGGCCGCAGGACTTTGAGGTTGGAAAGCAGTACAACCTTCCCATCTTCTGCCCTGTTGGTGAGAATGGGAAATACACAAGCGAGGCAGGGGAATACAAAGGGCTGTATGTAAAGGAGGCAGATAAGCTAATTCTTGAGGAGCTTGATAGGAAAGGTTTGCTGATAAGTTCAGGTGATATAAAGCACAGGTACCCACACTGCTGGAGATGCAAGTCGCCTTTGATTTTCATAACAACAGACCAGTGGTTCATAAGGATAACTAAGATAAAGGAGAGGATGCTTGCTGAGTTAAACAAAGTGAGGTGGCAGCCTGAGTTTGCAAGGGTTTGGTTTAAGGATTTCATAACATACGCGCCTGACTGGTGCATCTCCCGCCAGAGATACTGGGGGATACCCCTTCCGATATGGGAGTGCAGGAAATGCAGGAAAATAAAAGTTATTTCCTCCCGCGCAGAGCTTGAAATTCAGAGTGGCAGGAGAATTGATGATTTGCACAAACCAGAGATTGATGAAATAAAAATAAAGTGCGAGTGCGGCGCTCAGATGGAAAGAGTTCCTGATGTGCTGGATGTTTGGTTTGACTCAGGCAACGCAATCTGGGCTCCTCTTACAGAAGAGGAAATTAAGAAATGGTATCCGTGCGATTTCATAGTTGAGGGGAAGGATCAGATAAGGGGATGGTTCTACTCACTTTTGGGATGCGGTTTGATAACCTTTGATGAAATCCCCTACAGAACCCTCCTCATGCACGGCTTCTTCGTTGATGAGAAAGGGGAGAAGATGAGCAAATCGCTTGGGAACTTCGTCCCGCTTGAGGAGATTGTTGAGAAGTACGGAGCAGACACGTTCAGACTGTGGAGCATGAGCAGCACTGTTTGGGATGATTTGAAGTTCAACTGGGAGGAAATAAAGGAGGCAAATAAAACTCTGTCAATTCTCTGGAATCTGTATCTATTTATGGAAAGGTTTTCCAAGCTGAGAAAATTCAACCCAGAGAGGAAAGCCACCTATGAAGTTGAGGATGAGTGGCTCCTCTCAAAGTTAAACAATTTGATAAAGGAAGCAACAGAAAAATTTGAGAGTTATGAGATTCATGAGGCAGTGAGGATGTACAGAAGCTTCATAGTTGAGGATGTGAGCAGGTTCTACATGAAAATTGGAAAGAAGAGGTTATCTGAGGAGAGAAACCCAGATGGCTTTCTGAAAGCGCTTCACGAGTGCCTTCTCTCATTAACAGTTATGCTCTCCCCAATAACTCCCTTCATAGCTGAGGAGGGATACCAAAGGTTGTTCAAGAAGGAGGAGAGCGTCAGCCTTCTTCCCTGGCCAGAGTATGACAAGAATGCGGTGAACCCATTGCTTGAGAACCAGATGCAGGTATGCAGAGAAATTGCGGGAGTTGTTGCCCAGCTGAGGCAGAACGCAAATATAAAATTAAGGTGGCCTCTTGAGGAGGTTGTTGTCGCAACTACCTCAACAGAGCACAGAAACGCTGTTGAGCACCTTCCCTACGTGATTGAGATGCTCGGCAACGTCAAAAAAGTCAGAATTGTTGAGGAGATGCCCAGCGTTGTTGAGGCGAAGCCAAAGCTGAACGTGATGGGGCCTGCTTTCAGGGAGCACGCAGCTGCTGTTGCGGAGGCTTTGAAAATGAGCGATGGGAAGCTTGTGAGAAAGGAGCTTGAGCAGAACAAGGTTTTTGAGGTTGAGGTTGAGGGAAGGAAATACAATGTAACATCTGAAATGGTTGATTTCAGGGAAACTCCACCGAAAGGATACGCTGAAGCTTCTTTCACTGGCGGAAGGGTTTACCTGAAAACAGAGGTTACCCCTGCGCTTTATGAGGAAGCTCTGCTGAGGGAGGTTGGAAGGAGAATACAGATGATGAGAAAGGAGATGAAGCTCCTTGAAAGTGACTTGGTTGAAGTGAACGTTGTTGGAGATTCTGAGATTATTTCAATAATCGAGAAAAATAAAAATGAGCTTGCAAGGGAGATAAAGGCAAAGAAACTCATTCTATCAGATAAGAAGAAGCTAAAGGGAAAGGAGAAGGAGTGGGAGATAGAGGATAAGAAAGTGAAAATAATTGTTAAGCAGTCACGCTCTTGAAAGCCTTCCTCTTCTTAATATCGCACCAGCAGTCCTTGCATATCACAATTCTGCTAACCCTGCTGAGCTTTTTTGATGATTTCACACAGCTCGTGCAAATTTTTTTGTTGCAGTACTCGCACTTCTCAAGAAAGTGAACCTCTTTGCCGCATCTCTCGCAGATCATTCCATCACCTTGCAAGTGTTTATTTAATTTGATTTATATAATAATGCTTATGAAAGTTTTTATTGAAACCTATGGTTGCACCCTTAACCAGTCTGACTCGGAAACAATGAGGGGAGTGCTTGCCGAAAAAGGAGTTGAGCTGTGCAGCAGCGCGGATGAAGCAGACGTTATAATAATCAACACGTGCTTTGTGAAAACGCCTACCCACCAGAAGATAGTTGAAAGGCTGAAAAAGCTTTCTGGAAGGAAGCTTGTTGTTGCTGGCTGCATGCCAAGCGCAAACAGGTGGGTTGTTGAAAAGGTTGTTCCAGACGCTTCCCTTCTCTCCCCCTCCTCACTCTCCCATACATACGAGGCTGTCTGCTCTGCTTACAGAAATGAAAAAGCTGTTTTTCTCTCAAAAAAACCAGAAGATAAATACTCCCTTCCAAAAGCAAGGGAGGGGGTTATTGCGCGAATTCCAATTTCAGAGGGATGCGCCTCCTCCTGCTCATTCTGCGTGACAAAGCTTGCAAGGCCAGTGCTTTTCAGCTATGATGAGGAGATAATTTTGAGTGAAATAAAGAAGTGCGTGGAGAGTGGGTTTAAGGAGATACAGCTTACCTCAATGGATGTTGGAGCATATGGAGTTGATAAAAACACAAACTTGGTTTCACTGCTGAGAAAAATAGATGAAATCGATGGGAACTTTCTCGTGAGAGTTGGGATGATGAACCCCCAGCACGCCTTAAGGATGTTGCCTGAGTTGATTGATGCATTCAAAAGCAATAAAATTTACAAATTCCTCCACCTTCCATTGCAATCCGGCGATGATGGAGTTTTAAAAGAAATGAACAGAACTTACTCTGTTGATGATTTTTTGAAAGTCCTTTCGGAGTTCAGAAAGCACATACCCGAGTTGACTCTTGCAACCGATATAATTGTGGGCTTTCCAACAGAAACAGATGATTCTTTTGAGAGAACCCTTGAGGTTATCAAAAAAATTCAGCCAGACGTTGTGAACAACTCAAAGTTCTTCCCAAGGCCGGGAACAAGGGCAGCAAGAATGAAGCAGCTTCCAGGCAAGCTTGTCTCTGAGAGAAGCAGAAAGGTTAGCGAGCTATGCAGAGAAATTGCGCTTGAAAAAAACAAACAGCTTGTTGGAAAAACCTTTGAAGTTTTGATAACTGAAAGAAGAGAGGGGGGAGTGGCTGGGAGAAATCACTCATACAAACAAGTTATTCTCATGGAGGGGAAGCTTGGTGAGTTTGTAAATGCAACCATCGTTGATGCAACTTCCTGCTATCTGAAAGGCATATTTTAATATCCTCCAAATAAATCTATACTGATGAGAAAATTTCTTCTCCCATTAATCTTCCTCATGCTTGCAGCAAACTCAGCAAAGGTTGTCTCTCCAGGCGAGTCAACAACAATCCGCTTCTCCCTCTCCAACCCAGGGGGGCAGTATGAGTTCTGCGTGGACAGCGTGCTCGTCCAGTTCACAGATTACGTTGGTGATATTGAGATAACCACCCTCATGCCAGTCTATCCAAAGGTTTGCGTCTGCCCTCCATCAAAGAACAGCACATGCCTTAGCTATGCAACAGCTGGGAAAGCATACGCCCAATCCTATGGATACAGTTATGCGCCATCAAATACATACGAGTTGTTGATTAACATTCGTATTGACCCCAACCCAACCTCCTCGCTTTTCTACCCAGGTGTTCCTCATAAATACACAGTTCAATACACCTACAAGTTTGTGAACTGCAAGATAGGGTGCTGGTTTGAAAACCCCCAGCAGGAATCCTACTCCGATTATGTATACGTATATGGTTTAACCCAAAGCCAGATATTCGCAGCGCAGACAGGCACCTCTCCTCAGCAGCTTGCCACAGCTGCAATTGGGGAAGCCCAGGAGGAAGTTTCTGGCGCGTTCAACGAAATTGAGCAGGCGAACAGCTCAATCGCGCTTGCTTTGGAAACTCACTGTGTTTCAGCCGTGAGAGCTTCCCAGCGCATCTCAACTGCTCTGGGCAACTACTCCGCAGCTCTTTCTGAGCTCAGGGCAGCCCAGTCAGCATACGCCAGCAAGGATTATGAAACAGCAAAATACAACGCAACAATCTCAAAACAGCTTGCAATATCCGCAAAAAGCGAGGCAGGCATTGCAATAACAATTATACAGGGAGAGATACAAAGAGTTGAAGCGCTCTCTGATAAACTAAACGAGGCAAACCTGTCATCAACCTACGCAAAAACTCTTGAGGAGAAAGCAAGCTCTATTGGAGTTCAATCCCACGAAGCAAGCTCCCTCATCTCACTTGCTTTTGAGTATATAAACAGAACAGAGAGAGCCTGCGCGGATGGAGAATACAATGTTGTTTCCTCTTCACTCGATTCAGTTATAGACAAATCCAAGCTTGCAAAAGGGGTTCTTGAACCACTTGTCAGAAACAGGCTTGCCGAGCTTTTTAACGCATACGCTCAGAATTTAACAAAAACAAGAAGCCAGCTGGGAAACTTCTCCTCCAACTTCTCAAACGCAACAATTGAAAAACTTATTTACTACAGCAGAAACATAAAGAACGGCACGCTCACAGATTATCTGCTTTACATTGACATGGCGTTTGCAACAGAGTCTATGCTTAATGAAACTGCTTCAGTTTATTCTGAGCTGAACAGCTCAATTGGAAAGTTTCAGGAATTGAAAAAAATTGGAAATGCTTACAAGCAGCAGCTGAATCTCACCGAAATTGAAACCCTTCTCCAGCTTTCCGTGAAAGCTCTTTCAGAAGCTGACTTCAACTCCTCATTAAATTTAACGCATCAAGCTGAATTGCAGCTGGCTGAAATTGAAAAGGAACTCAGCAACAAAATTCTGAAAATTGAGGAAGCAAAGAATGCGATAAGCGTTGCAGATAAAACAATAACCGAAATTTCCAAGCAGAGCTTTCTTGTTTTCTCACCAGACATGGGCGAAGCCGAAAGCGCCCTTTTCCGCGCAAATGTATTACTCTACTCTGAACCACAAAGAGCGTATGAGCTGGCGAGGCAGGCAAGGGTACTTGCAATTGAGCAGGGAAGAAAGGTTGAATCGGTTAAACTTGGGCTTGCAGGCGCAGTTATAATTATAATTCTGCTCGCTCTGATAATAAGCAGAATTCGTTATCCATCAAGAATCCCAAAGGAGTTTAGGAAGAGGTGACTTCGTGTTGAGAACGCATTACGCAGCAGAAGTGAAGCCTGAGATGAATGGACAGAAAGTTACACTGGCTGGGTGGGTGCACGAGGTAAGAGACATTGGAAAGGTGAAATTCATCCTTCTGAGAGACAGAAGCGGCATTGTTCAAATAACTGGGAAGAAAGGGGTAACCGATGACGCGGTGCTTGAGAAGATGAGCCTTGTGAAGGAAAGTGTTGTTAAAATAACTGGTGTTGTGAAGGAGGAGAAGCAGGCAAGGGGAGGGGTTGAGATAAACCCAACAGAGATTGTTGATTTAAACCCGGTGAAGGTGAAAATTCCTTTTGAAGTTACCGGCAAGGTTCCAGCCGATTTGGATGTGAGGTTGAACCACAGGCAGATTGATTTGAGAAGAATTGAGACAAGCGCTGTTTTCAAGGTGAAAAGCCAGATGCTGTATTCTTTCCGAGAGAAGCTTCACCAGCTTGGCTTTCAGGAGATAAACCCACCATGCATTGTTTCAGCTGCAACAGAAGGCGGAACAGAGCTGTTTCCCGTTCAGTACTTTGAGAAGCAAGCCTTCCTTGCTCAGTCCCCACAGCTGTACAAGCAGCTTGCGGTTGTTGGTGGGATGGATAAAGTTTTTATGACAACCCCAATATTCCGAGCTGAGAAGCACAACACAACAACCCACCTCAATGAATTAATTTCCCTAGACGTTGAGATGGGGTTTGCTGACCATGAGGATGCGATGGACGTGCTTGAGGAAGTGATGAAGCACATAATTTCAAGTGTTGTGAAAAACTGCAGCGAGGAGCTTAAGGTTCTTGGGGCAGAGCTGAAAGTTCCAAAAAACATCAAAAAACATACCTACGCTGAGGTGGTTGAACTCCTCAATAAAAATGGAGTGAAAATGAAGTGGGGGGAGGATTTCACAAGAGAGGGTGAGATGAAGGCAGCTGAGCTGCTTGGAGAGGAGCTTTTCTTCATAACAGAATGGCCAACAAAAAGCAGGGCTTTCTACTCAATGCCAAACGAGAAAAACCCAGAGGTTTGCAATGCGTTTGATTTGATGTACGGCGGAATAGAAATTGCTTCTGGTGCGCAGAGAATACACCTTCCTGAGCTTTTGATAAAGCAGCTGAAGTCAAGAGGGTTGAACCCAGAGGAATTTGAGTTTTACGTGAACGCATTCAGGATGGGCGCTCCGCCGCATGCTGGCTGGGCAATTGGGGCTGAAAGGCTTGTGATGGTGCTCTGCAACAGAAACAACATACGGGAGTGCTCCCTCTTCCCAAGGGATAGAACAAGGATAACACCATAAAATATATAATAACAAAATACAATTCAATATGGTGGTAGATTGGAGACAGAGGTTATAGATTACAGCATTGATGCATTCAAAAAAAACTTCAGAATAGTGCTTTTCTTCTCAATTCCATTCTTGCTTGCTTTTGCAATCCCTCTCCTCTCGCCAATGCCAACGTATGTTTCAATAGGAGCAACCTTCCTGAGAACAGGAAGCATGTTCATTGATTTAACCTACTTTGACATTGCGCTCATCTTCCTCAGCTCCCTTGCCTCATTATTCCTAATCTCATTCGCAACAGTTGCAATAAACCTCGTGATAAAATCCCAAAGAACACTGACGAACATACGCACAGAGGTTATTGAGGGAATTGAAAAGTACACAATAACCATCTTCTTCCTCTACACCCTTTTCCTTCTTCTTTCATTAATTGTGCTGCTTCTCTCGTACGAGTACGGAGTTGAGGGACTTGCAACACCATTGTTTTCATTCTTTGTCTCCTTGCTACTTTTTTATGTGCCAGCAGGAATAGTGATTGATGAGCTGAAACCAACTGAAGCAATGAGAATGAGCTTATACATGATAAAAAACAAATTCGCTTTATTCCTCCTCTGGCTTGTGATTGGTTTCATACTCCTCACAGCAGTTGACATCGTTTTCATCATTCTTTCAGGAGCTATCCCATGGGGAAGATACGTAGTGCTCGTTCTTAACTCATTATTCATAATGCCCTTCCTCATAATACTTCAAACGCAGATGTACCTCACAAAATACACAATACTCAAGTAAGGGGAAGGTATGGAATTTTACAAGAGGAACAGGAATTCAATTTTTATTTTTCTGCTCTTCTTCATCTCATACGCAATCAGATTGTACTACCTGCCCTCAATTCCAATCTACGGAGATGAGGCTGCGTATGCTGAAATTATAGATGAGCTCAACCGCACCCCCTCCCTCCTGCCCCATTTTATGGGGCACATTGTATCATGGAAGCCAACTTTTGGGTTTGCAGTGTACTCCGCGATAATAAACATAATCTGGATGCTCAACCCGAGAATACCGCTTGAGGTTGCATACAGATTTCCCTCAATCATTTTTGGAGTGCTCTCCACGCTTGCTCTCTACTTCCTTGTGAGAAAGCTTTATGGAGAGGAGCTTGCCTTTCTCTCCTCCCTTATTTTCACAACCAACTGCATTTCCATTGCAATCAGCGAGGCATTACTGCTTGACACCCTCGTGCTTTTCCTCCTCATCTCAGGCGTTCTCTTCTATGCAGAAGGAGAGAGAAATAAAAAATACTTTTATTACGGAGGCTTGGCTGGGGCGCTTCTCTTTCTCACCAAATCCATCATTGCGCTCCTGCTCCCAGCACTTGCCATCTCGTACTACGTTGGCGATAGGAGAATTGGCAGAGAGGTTAGCAGGGGGAAAGCATTCCTCCTCTCCCTCTCCGCAGTTCCGCTTGCAATGCTGCTCTACGCCCTTCTTTTTTTCCTGCATGCTCCGCTTGGCAAAGGCGCGGATATAACTGTTTCATATGTTTACGACATCTTCTTCAGAGTCTACGCGCACACAAACTTCGAACCTCACCTTCTCCAAAACACGATAGAATTTCTCAAGCTAACTGCCCCATGGTGCATTCTCTTTTTTTCGGGAGTTATGCTGATGAAGTTCAATAAAAGGGAGGATAGGTTTATTTTCATATGGCTTCTTCTCACCCTGGTATTTCTTGGTGCCGGCCAGTTCTACAGCTGGTATTACCTTCAGGCGCTTCCGCCTTTTTCAGTTGTTTGCGCAAAGCCTCTTGTGGAAGTAAAGAACAAGCGTTTTTTCATACCTGCTTTCCTGCTTTTGCTGCTGCTCTCTTTCCCCTCCATTGCGAATTCAGATTTTATGAACTCCTACCTCTACCCCTTCCAAATCAATGCTGAGAAAATGGAAACAGGAGTTTTCCTAAGAGACAGATACGATGTCCTCTCAATCACAGAAAACGGCATACCAGAAGTTGTTTTTTACAAATTCCACGGAGAGAACAAGCCAAATTATTCTGGTTTTCAGATGATTGTGCTCGACCCGTTTGGCATAGCAAGCTATACTGCTTACCCCACTCTATCCGAGATAGCTATGGGCAGAGTTCACAAGCGCAATCTCACAGATGCCGGCGAGGTGAAGCTGTTGATAAACAACTCAAAATACGTGGTGATGGACTCAAAAGTATATGGAATCTACTCCTCCTCTCCTTCGCATAATTATTCACTTATTCTCAACTCCTCCCAAGGGAGTTATGTTATACTGGAAAAAACTAAATAGCCCCAATTGCGTAAACAACCCACAGCACAGCTGCGATTCCTATAAGTGGAAGTGCATACCCAACAATAATGCCGGCTATGCTCCTTTTCATCTTTACTCCCTTTCTCAACCTGTAGAAGTAAAACAGAAGCTGAATTGCAAAGAGAAATGCGACGAAGCATATGAGGAGTACGAGATTTGCAAGGATGAACTCCCTGAAGGTAGCTTCATATCCTCCAAGTATTCTGGCGGGTATGTAAAAAAGCATAGAGAAGATAAGGATTAGTGAAACTGCCCTGAGCAGATACATAAGAAAAACAACTGCTCTGCTCTCAACTTCTGAACCTGAAACTGCACGTCCCTCAAAAGTTTTCATACTCCTCCTAACATATTTATCTTTTTGTATATTTATCATTTTCTAGCAAGTATTCGCCTTCTGTTCTAGTACACTTATAGAAAGGTTTAAATATAACATATGAAATAATATTCTAAGCCCTCTCGGGCGTTGAGGTGATTGAAAATGAAAGCAAAGTACACGACTTTGCTGGCTTTGTTAGCCATGGGAGTGGTTTCAGCAACCAGAGTTGGTTCAATGGCAGCAGCAATAGCATCCGGTCTATGCTACTTCAAGGTGCTAGTGACTGGAGTGCTTCCAACCCTATCCCTGATTCTGTTCCTGTTCGCAGGGTTGGCATACGCAGCAGGCCAGGCATTTGGTGCTGAGACAAAGGCAAAGGCACAGGGCTGGGCAATGTCTCTCCTTGTCGGAGGGATAATCGGCATTGTGCTTGCAGTGCTTGCGCCAGTGCTCGTTGGCATCTTCATAAGCATGTCAATGGGTGAAATGGCAGAAGCAGCCTGCTAAACGACCATCTCCCTTTTTATTTTTTATTTTCCATAAATTATTGGTGGTTGGAATGAAAAACAAAACAATTGTGCTCCTCCTTCTATTGCTACCATTAGTTTCGGCAACAAGCACCACAGGTATGGCTTCAACCATAAGAAAAGCACTATGTGACTTCCAAGTGCTGGTTTATACAGTGCTGCCAACGCTTGCGCTGATAATGTTCCTGTTCGCAGGGTTGGCATACGCAGCAGGCCAGGTATTTGGTGCTGAGATGAGAGCAAAGGCACAGGGCTGGGCAATGTCTCTCCTTGTCGGAGGGATTTTAGGTATATTCATTGCAGTTCTAGCGCCAATTCTAGTAGATATATTCACACGGATGTCTGGGGGAACAATGGCTTATACCCCCTGCTGAACTCCTTTTTCTTTTTTCAACTTTCAGTTAGTTTTAAAAACAACCAGATCACAAAATAGATAATATGCCTCTCCCTTTGGCAATTCTTCAGATAACTCAAGCACAGTTAAGCGGTGGCATATTCCTAGGTGGGTGGGAGACAACTGCTTTAACTGCATTGGCTGTTTCTTTTGGAATAATTGGTTTAGCTTATGCTGTTGCAATTGGGTTTCACTACAGGGAGCTTGAGGAGTGGGCGAAGACGGAGATGTATGAGATATTCATAAGTGGAGTGATTGTCGGTGTTCTTATCCTACTTGTTAACATTCTTTTTGGAATTTCAATAAACCTGGCGGGAGGCAACCCATTTGAGGTGGCGCATAATGCTCTCGATATGATGCTGCTTGAGACAATGAGCATATGGCTCTCAATTTTCCTTGCAAACTTCCTAATAAGCGCCATTTCAACTCTTATGTTCAGTTTTTTCATCCCGATACCAATTCTACCGCCTCCTCTCCCAACAATCGTTACCATTCGCTTCGGCTCGTTTGTTTCACCTTGGGCTGGGCTTGGACCAGTGACAACTGGAATAAACACTGTTTTCAATGTTATATCCGCAATGCTTGCTGTGCTTCTAGCAGAGCAGGTGCTTCTTGATTTCTTCAGATACACAATGCTGAAGTATTTCCTTCCTCTTGGAGTTTTGATGAGAACATTCCCAACAACAAGAGTTGCTGGTGGGACAATAATTGCAATTGCAATTGGTGCTTACATTATATACCCACTTGCAATAATCTATAGCTGGAATGTTTACTTAGGCTACAGAGCAGTTACTGCACCGGGAGACCCGGGCAACGTATTTGATTTCGCAGGAAACGCAACTTTTGGAGCTGTCTCTTGGGATATTACCTCTATAATCAATCTAATAACTGCGCTCATGCAAAACTTTGTGATAATCTCAGCATTATTCGTGATAGTTGTTATAATCACTCTATCATCAATCCGTTCCCTTGCAGGTGCGCTTGGAGGGGATCCGGATTTGTTTGGGCTGGCTAGATTGGTATGAAACTCAGAAAAAAATACTTGGGGGGAGCATTCAGAGTAAGTTATTGGAAATGCCTTCTTGTATTACTTTTAATGCAAACACCTGTTTTCTCCTGGATAGCTGCAAATGGCGGTGGTGGAGGAGGAGGCGGTGGTGGTGGAGTTGGAACATGTAGAGTTGCGGATATGCGCCTTCCTTCAGCTGCGATGGTAAGTGATACTAAAGATATAGTGAGACATGCTGAGGAGCTTGACAATCAAAATGTGTCCGACCCATCAACTTGGACTCCGTGGAAGGATGCGGTTGTTGCCGCTTGTGATACCGAAGCAACAAGGCCTCATATCGACAACGACCCAACAATACATTGGATATCATATGAATACAACAACTCCCTTGACTTCCACAGAGATACGTGGAGGGAGTTCAAGAAATGTTTTGATGTCTGCTCCGTAACATCTGCAACTTTGAAAATAACTGGAGATGATGCATTTCAGATAAGAATAAACGGTGCATTAGTCGCGACTGTTGATGAAATAACCGGAGTTGCCACCTGGGGACCCGGAGACCAACCCTGGACAACAATCTACACATTTGATGTCAAAAATTTCATACATGACGGACAGAATGAACTGGACATCCTGGTAAGAAATTATGATTTGGATGAACCAGACGACCCAACTCTCACGCAGAACCCAACAGGAGTGACGTATAAACTTGAAATTCAATCCCAAGACTCTCAGGCTCCAACAATAACTATACTCTCCCCTACAGATGGTGCAACATATATGGCAGGTATGGTGCCTCTCCCATCCTACTCAGCAACGGATAACTGCGATCCGAACCCAACCGTCTCTCATACAGGTTACTCCACCTCTGTCGGTACCCACACAATGGTAGTGACAGCAACAGACAGCCAGGGGAATGTCAGAAGCGTCTCTGTTACATATACGGTTGTTGCACCGGCAGCCCCTCCTTCAACAAGCATCGCATGCCCTCCAACACCACCTTACCCCCCCTGCTGCATCAGCGATGAGTGGTGGAGCGGGGGGTGGATCTACCTTGCGTTTATGGGGTTGGGAACAATTCTGCTTTTGCTTGCAGTTGTGTATATGGTGTCAAAAATACTTGTGAAGAAAGAGTGGGAAGTTTGGGTGAAGGACGAATTTTACCAAATAATAATCTCTGTTGCGATTATGATACTGTTAATACTTGTGCTCAGCGTTATTTGCAATGTTTTCATAACTCTGGCAGGAGATGACCCATTCAATATAGCCCATACCTACCTCAATGGTTTGGTATGGGATAAAACACTCAACCTCGCAACAACTGCTTTCCAGTACAGCATCATCTGCCAGATGGTTGCGGGTTATAAGATGATGGTTGGGCCAGGAGGACTTGGAACTGGTTTCATGCCAAACGCAGGTTTGAGAGCAGTTGCAGTTTGTTTTGACTACATCTACTCTTTCTTTGCGGGCATTTCAGCAAGCCTTATGGTTCAAGATATAGGTTTATCAATTATACAAGCATTTGCTTTCAGAATAATGCTCCCGCTTGGGATTCTGTTCAGAATATTTCCATTCCTAAGAAAAGCAGGTGCAATGCTTATCGCTCTAGCGCTTGGTTTGTATATTGTGTATCCGCTCTGTTTTGTTATGAATAAGATGATTGTTGACACCGTGATACCCCAAATTTCACTACCTCTTGTTGAAGCGTTTGTCCCATCCTTCCTCACGGGCGTAGTTTCACCATTTATACCGCTTGCACTGATAGCATTGTACCACCTTATGAAGGAGGCAGCTTTTCTCATCCCACAAGCAGTATTCCTCCCAACTCTAAATTTAGTTATAACTCTCACGTTCGTAAAGAATGCAGCAAGGATTTTAAGCCAGAATTTTGAAGAGGTATTTCAATGAGTAGTGCATTTGCAACTTTATGGAGCAGTTGGCAGTCAGTTGCAGTAGCTGCAGCAGTGCTTTCCATTCTTTTTGCTGCTCTCGCCTATGCGCTCTCCCACGTTTTTGGTATACGCAGGTTGGAAGTTTGGGCAAAGGATGAGCTTTACCAAGCACTTGCAAGCGCATTTATTGTTGGAGCAGCCATTATAATAGTAACTGCAATCGCCAACTTCTCCTGTACTGTTACTGGAAAATGCACTCCTGGGCAAGACCATGTTGATGTTGCAATTGGAATACTCAACAAACTGAAACTAAATGTAACAAAGCAAGTTGAGCACATATTCAATTTGAGTATAAGAGTGGGTATGATAACAAATATGGGAAAATTCTATGATTTCACTGTTGGCCCAGAAGGTGGTTTGTGCATCATAGGGCAATGCAGAACCGCATTCGGTTTCTCATGGTATCTTTGGAAAGGGGGAAGTATGGTGCTTGACTCGCTTGAATACACTTTCTCAGTTCTGCTTCCAATGCTCTCAAGCATCATAGCACAGTGGTACATGTTAACTTTCATAAAGCAAGCCCTCTTCCCAAGCTTGCTTGCGATGGGTATCATCTTGAGAACTTTCTTTTTCTCAAGGAGAGTTGGCGGTTTACTTATAGCAATAGCGCTTGCTCTTTACACAATCTACCCATTACTTTACGTGATGCTTGAAAGCTACTTCACTTTCAATGCGCACACTTTCTATTACACAGGTAACGACCCAAACACGTGGGCTTGCACTGGCAACTTTCTTCCTGAAGGAGATGGAACCAGACCCTTCTGCACTGGAGTAGCAGGTTTAGTAGTTTACGTAATCCCAGGGCTTCCTCAAGCAGTTGCAAACTACTGGGATCCATCATTCCTTTTCAAAAATGGGTGCGTTAGTAATGCAGACTGCCCTGGTTCCTCTTGCACAACAATCGTTGAAAGTGGAGAGAGCAAACATTTGTGTGGCGGATACGGCTCAGACGTATACGCGGGGATGATGACTCCTTACAATGGCGTTCTCCCAACAGTAGGTTACCTCATGGTGCCAGGCACATTCCTGCCACTGCTTATAATTCTTGTCACAATTTCGTTCATCAAAGTTCTCTCCCCGCAGCTTGGAGGAGATGTTGAAATTGCCGGTCTTACAAGAATATTGTAGGTGAAAAAATGGTAAGCTGGGCTGAATGGTATGGAATAACCTTTGCGGTTATCTCACTGATGTTTGGTTTTGTTGCGCTTGCTTATATGGTTGGGATGGGCTTCCATCTGCCAAAGCTTCAGGCTTGGGCAAAGGATGAGCTTTACCAAGCAATAGCCAGTGGTTTGCTTGCAGTTCTGCTTCTCTCCTTTATATCAACAATTGACGCTACTATGGTAAGTCTATATGGAGCGGATCCATTTGGAATTGTATCAAATTACATAAGCATGCTCACCACTTCGATGATGAGTTTCTTCATTGCAATTGTTGAGATGGATGCATTTTTTGGGATGCTACAGAGTCTTGTCTTCAAAGCAATGCCCACTCAAACAGGTTTCAACATAAACCCATTTGTTGGTTTGGCTCCAGTCACCTCAATGCTGTCGCTTGGAATGGAAGCAGTGCTCGGTGGGATTGGGCTTCTGCTCGGCCAGGGTTCCTTTCTCACATTCATAAAAACACAGTTCCAAATCCTCCTTCCAATAGGAATAGCACTCAGAGCATTTCCATTCAGCAGACCTGCAGGAGGCGCAATCATAGCAGTTTTCCTTGGTTTCTACATTTTCTATCCCTTCCTCTGGGTGTTTGACAAGGCAATATACGACGAAACAATAAAACCATTGGCACTTGTCGGAGGTGCTCGTAACTTCGCCAATGCGCTTGGGTTGGGAAGCAGCTGTCGTGATGATCCTATGAGCTGCACAACAAACACACCTGACTTTGGTGGGAATATGTTCCTCTCTCTTATAAAGTTTGTTGCCTATCCAGCAATTCTTTATTTATTCATATTTGTTATATTCATGCCAATGTTCAACCTCATAGTCACATTGGTGTTGATAAATGAGCTTGCAAAAATATTCGGTGCCGAAATAGATTTAGGTGGACTGAGTGGGTTGATATGAAAAAATACATAATTGGTTTGTTACTGCTCTCGCTGATGTGGTTTGGCTGTACCGCTACTGGAGGGACATTAACAGTAAAGCCAGCATGCAGTTCAGGAGCAGTGAGCTCCGAGTTCGAAACCTACTGGGGGAATTGGCAGAGTTTATCCATCCTTGCTGCCTCAACTGTTTTCCTAGTTGCAGCGTTTGTTTATACGTTGGGGCACGTGCTTGTTCACCGAAAAGTTACGCTGTGGGCAAAGGAGCAGATGGAGGAGGCAATACTCGCTATGGCAATAACTATTTTTGTAATTGGGTTTGTTTCCTTCCTCTGCTCGCTTGATTTGAACACTTTGGGGATAGACACGGGCTGTACAGGGGATAACTGCAACATGATAAACGTTGCATTCGGTTATTTGAGTGACTTCTACTCAACAATAATGACTGGCTACGTGACAGTAGCTGGGTTGAATGCAGTTATGTCGTCCGTTGCAACAATGACGATTGGAAAAGCACCTGGAGGAGTCGGCGTGATGATCAGCCCGCTGGCGGTTTTCAGCGACATATCAAGCAGCCTCACCATGGCAATGATTGTTCTCATGACATCAGCAATAATGGTGCTAACCCAGATGGTTCTGCTGAAAATGATGGAAAGCTTATTCGTCATCCTCTTCCCAATAGGTGTTCTTCTAAGATCTTTTGGTGCAACAAGAGGGTTTGGAGGAGGTTTGATAGCATTAGCAATTGGCTTCTTTTTCTTTTACCCTCTTCTTGCAGTTCTCTTCTACGGCGCAGTGCTCGGAGATGTGCAGATGAGCTATGAAGGTATGTCAGACTCATTCAAGGAATCAGGTCTCAGTCCAACCGACCCAAGCTGGTTCACAGGTAATCCCCTTTCCGAGTTCTTCGTTGGCTTCATAGGAAAAACAATTGTTGGTGCAATCTTTATGCCACTTGTTATGTTCATGATCTTAATATCTTTTGTGAAAGGACTTTCGTATGCGTTGGGTGAGGAGGTAGATGTGAGCAACCTCACAAGATTGATATAGGTGAAAAAATGATGCAGATAATTTGGTGGACGGAACCCTGGGGTGCAACTCCAGTTGCAGTTGAAGGAGTTTGGAATGTTTGGCAGCCAGTTGCATTAACTGCAGTTGTAACCGCTTTCCTTGTTGTCGCATTAGCTTATATGCTTGGCATTGCCCTGAATTTGGATGGATTGAGAAAATGGGCAAAATCAGAATTTTATCAAGCGCTGGCAAGCGCAGTGATTGTTGGTGGTTTAATCTTTATGATGGATGTCATGCTGAACGAAGGATTTCAGACAATGATCGGTGGGATGAACCCGTACAAAAAAGCATATGTTTACTTAGACGGGGTTATGAGCTCGCTTTATTCAATATATATCAACGTTTACAGAATAAACTTCATCATAGAGTTTCTCACAACATTCACATTTTACTTCAATGCAGCTGGGTTAGACTTCTCTCCCTTCGAGCTAATTCTATCACCAGTAAGCGAGCACTTCCACTTCCAAGCGTATGTTGTGACTATGGCAGCCATCCTCACAGCTTTTCAGAGAGCTCTCATACACCTTTTCTACAACACCGGCTTCACAGTTTTCATACCCGCAGGAGTATTATTGAGAATATTCCCATGGACAAGAGGTGCAGGTGGTTTGCTCATTGCAATTGGAATAGGGTTGTCAATCGTCTATCCAATTATGTTCACGTTTGTTGCCATGATGTCAGAAAACCCATCTGAAGTTAGAAATAAAGCAAATGAACTTGGAAACAGCATTGGTGGGTTCAATCTTGATGAGTTTGGCGCATGCAAAAGCGATTTTGAAAGCGCATCTGATGTTGCAACCGAAAGAGCTCTCTCACCCCAGCTGAGAGCTGCTTCTGCATGGATACTGGGCTGGTTATCCTCTGTCTGGTTAAAAATATTCTATTACCCAATGCTCGTTCTCATTGTGACATTCACATTTATAAGAACAATCTCCCCATTACTCGGTGCAGACATAACCGAGATAGGGCAGGGAATAGTAAGGCTTCTGTAAGTGGTGTTATGCCAGCTGAGAGAAACATCGCACTAATCTGCTTTGCCGTTTCAGGAGCATTAGTAGTGCTAGTATTTGTAGGTGGTGCTTTATTCGGTGGGCTCACCCCAATTGTTGTAGCGCTTGCAGCTGCCCTATCAACAGTTGGGCTTATAACATTCAAATATGGTTACTGGATTGTTCCTCTCTTAACAAAAAAGGTTAGGGTGATAGATGTAATTGAGGAGCCATATGAGATAACACCAACACAGGACGCAGTTATCAAAAAAATTGGCAACACGTATTATGCATCCATGTTTCTGCAAGTTAAAATATACGAATCAACAACAGAGAAAAGTGAGGAGGAGAAGTTTGCTTTTATGGAGCTTTGGGAGAGAGCAGTTTCAAGCATGAAGCTGGTTACAAAATTCGTTTTAATCTCCTATGTTAAGGATTTATCAAAATACAGAGCGATAGTTGAGAACAAAAAAGCAGAGGCTCAGCTGAAGCTTGCAGATGAGAGAGGAAAGCCCCAGGAAGATAAGCAGAAAATTGAAACGCTTGAGAGAGAAGTTGCGATGTGGGATAACTTGCTCTCAAAACTATCAACAGGGGAAAACCCAATCGCGCAGATGACGTATGTTATGACAACTGCTTCCGGCCCTACACCAGAAATGGCACTTGCAACTGTGAAGAACCAGGCAAACGAGATAAAATCAACAATTGCAACAACGCTAAACGCCGAGGTTGCAGTTCTTACTGGAGAGGATATGAAGAGATGTTTTGAGGTTGAGTATGTGGCGCCACCCCTAATAAGGGAGGAAGCTCCATCGGTGTGATTGAAATGCCAGTTGGAGGAATCCCAATAGGAATGAACGAAAAGACTTTCACAGCTCTAGCGCTCGGAATCTGCTTCCTATGTTTGATGATTGGCTTAACCTCACCTGGTTTAGGCGATTTCAGAATTATCGCAGTGCTTGCCAGCATATTCTTCGCAGTGCTGGATGTTTTAATCTACAAAGTTGGCTTTATGGTTCTACCGTTAATAACAAAAATTTTAAAGGTAACCGAAATACGTGCAGGTGGGTTTGAAATACCTCCTTCGCAGGATGTGATTATAAAAAACGTTGGTGGTTTGTATTACGCAACAATGTTCCTCTACGCCAGGTTCTATGAATCCGCAGCTGTTGGCGTTCAGGAGGAGCAGGCTTCCTATATGGATCTATGGGAGAGGGCAGTTGCAAGCATAAAATTCCCATTTAAGTTTTGCATAATGACATACATAGAAGACATTCTTAAATTCAGGGAGGATATTGAAACAAAAAGAGCTGCAGCACAGCTGAGGCTCGGGAGGGAGAGGGAGAAACCGCGCCCTGACCCAATAATGATAGACAAATGGGAGAGGGAAGTTGCAAGGCAGAACGAGATGCTCGCCAGATTATCATCCGGAGAGAAGCCTATGGGAACAATTATGTACATAACAACCACCGCGCTTGGTGTAAGCCCAGAAGCTGCAATAGCAACTGTAAAAGCACAGGCAAATGAACTCAAAGCGAACTTCTCAAACACGCTGAATATAGAGATAACAACTCTCACAGGAGAGGATATGAAAAGATGCTTTGAATGGGAGGTTGCATTCCCGCCAACACCTAAAGATTTAAAGGGAGCAATATAATTTATATTTATGGGAAAAATACGCGTTCAATCCATAATGAGCAAGGAGCTTGCAAAGAGGCCGTTGTTTGTAAGGCCTCCTGAACCGCCAGCAGAGTTCATCGCGCTTGACCCATCCAACTCAATCTACATTGGAAAAACAAAAATATTTCACGTTCCTTTTAACTGGTCCTATCAGTATTTAACAAACCCACATATCTGCATAGTTGGGATAACCGGCGCGGGCAAGTCGATATCACCAGATGAAAAAGTTCTGGTGAGAGTTGATGGAAATGAAAAGCTTGTCAGAATAGGGGAGCTTGTGGACTCATTGATTGAGCAAGAGGGGGCGGAGGAAATTGATGGTTGCACCTGCGTGAGAAACCCAAATGTTGAAGTTTATACTTTTGACAGCACACTAAAAGCAAAATGGAGCAGGGTTGTCACTGCTGCCAGGAAGGAAGCTCCCGAGCAGATGTATAAATTCACAACAAGCAGTGGGAGGGAGGTTAAGACAACTGGCGATCACAATATAGTTGTTTTCAGGGATGGATACATCAGAGTCGTGAAAAGCAGTGAAGTTCAGCCAGGCGATTTCGTCCCAACACCTCGTTCAATAAACTCCAATTCAAACCTTGATGAGCTAAACCTCCTGGATTTGCTTGGTGAAAGCAAGCTGTATGTAACGGGGTTGAACTTTGTGAGATTTAGTTGGGAGAAAATAGAATCCAACCTACCAATAGACGAGCAGTATGATAAATACATACGCTTCTACAAGCATGGGAGAGCAGTTCCGCTTCGCTACTTCAGAAAGCTGCTCAGAACCTCCCCGCTGGAGAAGGAGGAGATGAAAAAACTTAGAATACGGGCACGCAACGGAAGAATAAACTTGCCAGCAATACTCCCAATAACGCCAGAACTGGCAAGGTTGCTTGGCTTCATAACTGCTGAGGGAAACACAGCAAAGGACTTCATCCATGTGAGCAACTGCAACAAGGAATTTCTTGCAGAAGTAGAGAGGTGTGCTAGTTCTGTTGGAAGCAGTTCCTTTAGAGTTAGAAAAGGAGTAAGAATTGCTTCAGAGCCATTCATACAGCTCATCAAATCTCTTCTGCTGCACAAAAAATCTGGGGAGAGAGCAGTTCCCTCCTTCATATTCTCCTGCTCAAGAAAAATTATATCCGAGTATCTAAGAGGTTATTTCGAAGGAGATGGAAGCGTGGAGCATCACGCTGTCTGCGCAACCACAAAATCCAGGGAACTCGCCAATGATCTACTCTACCTACTCCTAAAATTTGGAGTGAATGCCCGTGTTCACTCTCATTGGAAACGTGCCACCAACTCATCCCATTCAGGCTCTTATTACTACAGAATTACCATTTCTGGAAAGAAAAACTTGGAGAAATTTGCGGAGATAGGTTTTGCATTTAAAACAAAAAACGAAAAGCTTGCGAAACTGCTTGCAAAAACAAAAGCACACAGCAATGTTGACCTCATCCCAGAGATAGGCTCAGTAGTGAATAGACTTGTCAAAAACGGAGTGTTAAGACGAACTCAGATGACTTATTCAATAGCTGCTGGGCTCAGAACTCCTTCAAGAGAATACCTCGCGGGTATGCTCAATGAGGTTGAAAGCAATTTTGCAGGTTACGCACCGCAGTTATCCCATCAACTTTCATTAGATGAATCTGAGCCAACAATTTGGGATGATGTTGAATTTCTGAAACTACTTTCCAACTCGGATATAGTTTGGGATAGAATAAGCAACATAGAGAAAATAAACAGCAACTCACCTTACGTTTATGATTTGGAGGTTGATGAGGAAGTTTTCCTTGCAGGCTTTGGCGGAGTATTTGTGCATAACTCCTACTTCGTCAAAACTTTCCTCTCACGCGCTGCTTTCGTTTGGGGGAGCAACGCGATAATAATTGACTGGGCAGGCGAATACAGGGCATGGGTTAAGCAGGCAGGAGGAAGGATAATTGCACTGGGAAAAGGGGATTTCATCAATTTAATGGATTTGGGAGGAATGAAACCACTTGACAGGGTTAAGCAAATTATACGAACGTTGGAGATACTTACAGATATTGGGCAATACCCGGAGCAGAAGAGGCTTACCGAGGAAGCGCTTGAGGAAACGTATAAGGAAGCTGGTTTCAAATTGAATGAAGTTGAGCAGAAAGGAGCAGATGGTAAACCACTCACCCCACCAACTTTAAAAGATGTTGTGAAAATACTTGAAGATAAGCTTAAATCAGGAACATATGAGTTTCCTGCGGAGCTTGAGAATGCAATCTACAGATTAAGAAACTTCTGCAGGCCAGGTGAGGATTACTTCGCGCAGCAGAGCACTGTGAAGCTTGAGGAGCTTACTGAAGTTGGGCTGGTTGACGTTGATATGAGCGGTTTGCCTGACGAGGTAATGAGAGGGCTTGCCGGCTTGTTCATCCTCCAATTCCTAAAAGAAAAAATGAGGGCTGCCGGATGGGCTGCAACAAAGGGTTTGAGAGTGCTTGTTGTTCTTGATGAGGCGTGGAAGATTGCGAAGGATGAAAGGTCTGATGCAATCATGATTGTGAGAGAGGGTAGAAAATACAACTTCGGTCTCATAGTCGCCTCGCAGAACCCAACAGACATACACGAAGCAATCTTCTCAAACGTTGGAACAAACTTCATCCTCAGAGTGAAATTCCAGAAATTCTTAGATTACATACAGGGTTCGTTGAACTTCAGTGATTACATGAGGGAGGAGATAAGCAAGTTTGGAGTTGGGCAGTGCGCGGTTAACATGGCATTCCAGACAAGCACAAAGTTCCCTGAAACTTTTCTGCTTGAGAGAGTTCATGGAGAGGAGCCTCTTGAGGAATACTTCCTTGACGTTGAATCAATCCTAACTCAGGCGCAGCTTGCGGATGAAACAATTCCAAAGAATTACTCATTTGAGAAGAATGAGCTGAAGAATAAGTTAACTGAGTTTGGAATGGATGACATAAAAGCTTCTGAATTGATAAACATTTTCAGCAAAGGAAATAAACATATGGATATACTTGAGTTTGTGAAGTTTCTTGATAAAAACGATTTGGCCAGATCAAATATAACCTCTTTTCTTAAAGTGATTGGTATGGAGGATGCGATGATAATTGATATATTCAACAGAATAGATTCCGGTGGGTAGATGGCGAAGGCATACACGTTTGATAAAAGCGAGCTGAGAAAGCGGCTGAAGCTATTTGGTTTAAGCGATGCCCACCTTGAGGAAGTTATGAGCATGTTTGACAAGAGAAATAAGCGAATGGATGTTGTCACATTTGTTATCACGCTTGAGAGGTTTGGGGCAAGCAGAACTCAGATTTCAAACTTTCTTGAGGATATTGGGGTGGAGAAGACAACCCTCATAACAATTTTCTCAAAAGCAGATGCGAAGAAAGTGGGGTTGGATGATAAGAAGATTCAGGAGGTTGTTCTGAAGGGATAGATATGAAAAGAAAAACAGTCTGCATTGTATGCCAGAAGGAGAAGAAAGGATTGAGGGTTGAGGATGACCCAGTTATAGATACGATAAGAAAAATTAAGGAAAAACTTCACGCTTCCACAGGAAACACTCTAGTTGTCTGTAAGGAGTGTCTGCCAAAAGCTGAGGAGAAGAGAAGGAGGTTTGAGAGAACTGCTATGACGTGGGGAGTGCTTGCAGTTCTTATGGCAGTGCTACTCCTCCTCATTTCCTTCTCAATTCAATCATTACTCCTCGCTATTGTGATGGGAGTGGTATTCATGCTACTCGCTCTTGTATCATATTACCCAAAGGTTGAGAAACATGGAAAAGAAACCTGAAAAACCAGTTGAAAAAAAGGAGCAGAAGAAGGAGGTTAAGGATGAAACTCCCGCGCCTCAAATCTACGGCTTCAAATTACCTGCAAGTAGAAAAGGCGATTTAAGAAAGCTTGCCGAATCCCTCTCATCAATAAGCTCCCTTATGCTAACTGTTGAATCAGACTACGTTGCTGCGCTGAATGTTGAGAGCAGGGATATAAAAAAGAACCCCTACCTCTTTTCACTAATCTACCTGCGCCCGAATGAGATTGAGGTTGTTTACTCAGTTGTTCCTGGCATAAGCATAAGAAAAAGGAAGATAGATGTGCTGAAGCACTTCCTAAATGTTATGACTCTTATAGAAGATGAATATGAAACGAATCACAAGCAGTTCTACCAAATACTGCGCAATGCGCTAACAGAGATAACTGAATTTGCTGCATCAACGTATGATGAAATATTCTCAAAATACGACATACTCAATAACGAATTCCTCTCCTTGCAGAAGAAGGTGGAAGCTCTCAACGCAGCAATCACAAAGATGACAAACGAGGCAATTGAATTAAAAGCAAAGAACGATGAGCTCACTCTCAGGTTGAAGCAGGTTGAATCTCCCTCTGATGATGTGCTGAAGGTGAAAATACAGGAGTGGCTTGAGCTCCATCATAACGAGATAAACATAAGCGAGTTTGCCAAAACATATAACGTATTAGAATCAAGAGTGGAGCACCTGCTCAACTCAATGGTTATGCAGGGGTATCTTGAGGCTATAGGGTGAAGTGATGGAGGAAACCCCAAGCATACTGGAGTCTCAAGTTAAAAAGGAGACGTATCTGCTGCGCACCAGAAAGAGGTTTCAGAACATAAAGCGTTTCAGAATTGTGAAAAAATACAAGGAAGAGGAAAGTGAGTTCAGGAAGAAAGTGATATCCTTGCTGCAGAAATTTGGATTAAAAGTAGAGGGTGCTAAATGAACAAGAAAAAGATTCTACTGCTGTTGCTCATACTTCTAATTATAGGGGTGGTTGCTCTCTATTTCGTTCTGTTAATGCTTCCGCCTTACCGCCCCCCTCCCCTCAATGTCACCCCCCAAATGGAACTCATAATCTTTGATTCCGGCGTTTTGGATTACGGAGCTGTAAAAGCAACTCCCGGTGGTTCCAGAATAGAGCAGAAAAGCATTGTTTACATCCTCTCCCAGCTTAATGGAAAAGATATACGAAATGTAGAAATAAGAGCAGAGCTTCTTGCGGATCAGGTGCCAAAAGACATATACCTGCTTGACTATTCCTCAGGTGATTTCCGCGGTTGTGTTGAGTGCGATGGATTGAGCGATTTCAAAGACTCACTGGAGAAAAATTTGAAACAGTATGGTTTAATAGAACCTGAATCAACTCTGAATCAGATTAAACTATACCAGCTTGACGCTCTCACCCGCCCCTCGATACTCATTGTTCCAACAGGCAAAATACCAAGTCAGCTTGTCGGAGTTGAAAGTGGAACTGATTTGGGCGCACTTATGAAAAAGGGGTTTGTTGTTATATTCATTGGAAGTGAGCTCTCCTCATCGCTTAATAAAGATGGTTCGGTTCAGCCAGTTTCGCCATCGCAGCTTCGCCAGTACGGTATAAACTACAAGCCAAGAACGGATTTGTTAACAAAACCACCATACAGGCTGAAAAAACCAGCTTTCAGCATCTCAGAAACCATTGTTAGCGGTTCTTTGTCCGTTGTGAAAAATGAGAATGGTTATCTGCTGGCATTCCCACGCAGCATTGACATTGGTTGGAGCTACAATGGAACTCAGGCAGGCGAGGATGTGGCGAGAGCAATATACGAGGTTGAATGGCAATCTCCACTCACAACCGCCACTCTCCTGGTTCCATCATCAAAAATCAATGAATCAAACTCGAATAAAACAATGATTTTCTTCCTTCCCTCCAGCTACCCCGAAGGATGGGCTAGAATATACCTGACAACAAACACAACAAACAACCTTCCTTTCCACTCCGTCGTTGAGCGAAGAATAACAAAAACTGTCTCTGGCAACATGCTCCACAAATCAAAGGTTGCAAGGGGAGAGGCGGACTTCACGATAGACTTCAAACTCCTCGCAAACTTCTCGCAACCAAAAGACATAAACATAAGCGTTGCGGTGTATGATGAGGATATGCAGCTTGTTGGCAAGCAACTTGCACAGAGAGGAATAAGGCTCATACAGGGCGAGTATTCCTTCTCAAGCAATTTTGTGGTTGATTTTGAGAGAGGAGTTTATATACTGAGGGCAGAGGACGATGATGGTTACGTATACGCCCAATCCCTGCTCATTGTGCCCCAAATTCTCATCACCCCCACCTTGCAGTTTTGGGATGAGCCACAGTTCATAACTTTCAGAGCAGTTCTGCCCCCAGATAATCGTTTTGGGGAAGAGATAGCCGAGCCGTTAAAAAACAGATTAATTTTGATAACTGTGAACAACACACCTGGAAAGGATTTATTCAGAGAGCCACTTCCATCAACAACAGACTCAGAAGGGAACTTCAACTACTCGCGCCCAGATATATACTTGGGATTTGGGGAATACACATTCAAGTTCAATGTTGGTGGTGAGTTAATTTCGGTGAATGTGAAAAGAGCAAAACCACCCGGCTGGTTTGACAACCCAATTAACGTGGCAATTGTAGTTTTAACTCTTGTGGTGGGAGGGGCGGCAGTTGCGCTCAGAAGACCTGAAAAACCAGTATACACAATTGATGTGCCCGATTTTCCACCTATGGAGAAAGTTGTGATTCCGCTTTCCAAATTCTCCCTGCTCAGCTTGTTTGATTCTGTCAACAGAGAATACAAATGGAGTTTTATGCCTCTGAGCGCACAGGAGCTGAAGAATGAGATGAGGAGAAAGATAACTCATAAAGGAGTTCCAATAATGATAACTGACTACAACTTAGAAAAAATTCTGAATGAGCTGATTGAAAGCGGGGATGTTGTGAAAGCAGTTAACCTATATGGTTTAAAACTATGGGAGGAAAAGAGCGGGAGAAGCATGAAATACCTTGCGCTTTTCAGGTTACTAAGGAGCTTCTTTGTGAACAATGCAATTCCATTCACTGATCTGAACAGCAGGAAGGACTGCGATATGCTCGCAACTGTGAAAGGAGAAGGGATATACATTCATATATACACGGATGAAAGCGCATTTAAGAGAGCACTTGCGCTTATTGACTTAGGCAAGAATTTCATTGTATTTGAAAATAGAAGAGAGATGGAGGAAGTTCTTAAAAAGCTTGAGCTGTCATACAGTTCCCTTGCGGTTATAGTAAAATCCGAGATAAGCAATGGGAGAATAACGCCCGTGCACCCTGGAAACTTTGGGGTGATGCTCGGGAGATAACAAAAGTTATTAATTAATCCATATTATAATATAATAAAAATGTAAGACGTGGTGGAATGGGGAGAGTTGTCTTTAAAAAATTCCTCTGCTTCCTATCGCTAATACTCCTCCTTCCCTTCTCTTTTTCGCTTGACCCAGCGTCTAGTCTAACTCAGTCCGCAAGCCCTGGCTCACCACGAAATATAGGAACGACTGTTACTTTCAAATGCGATTACACGAACTCCTCGGGAAATGATATAACTGGGGCTACTGTGAGTGTTATAATTGATGGAACTCCGCATCCAGCAGGTTGGACGGGCTCTGATTATCAATACTCACATTATTTCGGGGTGGATGATGATGGAACACATACGTGGCATTGCAAAGCAGAGCATGGTTTCTATGATGATAAGGAGCTTACCGATACCAACTATGTCATAAACCCGCTCTACTGCAAGATAGCGTGGGAATCAACATCTGATTATAAAAATGGTTACTATAAGGAGAAGGCAGGAGGAAATTTGGATGTTGCGGTGAAGCTCACAGATTCAGGAGGCAGCGCAGTATCTGGAAGGAGCGTTAGCATAACCTCTCCATGGGGAGCAACTCAAACACCCACCTCAGATGGGAGTGGGATTGCTTCAACAACTTTCTCTGGAATAACAACCTCACCTGGCACCTACTCAAACCTTAAGGCAGTTGCCCCAAAATGCTTAAACGGAATTAGCACGCAGAACACGATAACAACAAGCGTCAATGTATCCCACGCTGACCCATATCAAATTGTTGTTACGTCCCCAACAGTTCTGACAAAAAATCCAAATGAGCATTTTGATATCACAATAGAAATCAGGGATCAGTACGGAAACATCTGTGACTCCTCATATGACGGCGAGCCGTTCAAATCACAAGATGACGGAGGCGGAAAGTTTTCAAAAGCAGTTGGAATCTACCAGGATATATACAACTCAACAGGTTTGGTTGCTTCATACGATCCGAAGCGATGCACCTTTGAAAGCGCTTCTATGTGCTTCTACGTATTCAACGGAACTGAAGGAGGCAAGTACACATTCAATCTTCTAGCTTATGGCTATGCGGAGGGCAATATATATACCAAGCTGGATAGTTTCGTGAAGGAGGTAACCATTCAAACAGCTTCTAAATTTGATGATTACTCCTTCTCTCAGACTGGCGTTTTGGATGATAGTTCTACTCGGGTGACAGTTAACTACCCTGCCCCTCCAGTTCCAAAAGCAACTAGTTTTGTAGTTGTAATCACCCCTCCAAGCATAAAGGTTGGTCAATCCTTTGACATAACTATTCAAGCTGTCTTTCCAAACGGTCAGGTTGATACAAGTTATAACGGAAATGTCAATATTATACGAGAAGCGCGTCCGGAGGTGCAACTTGCGACCGAAACTATAGCACAAAATGTTCCAGTGACAAATGGAGTTGGAACCTATACTGTTTCTTCTGCTGATTCGCTTAAATTCTTCAACATCACCGGCATCTATAGATTATCAGTTACAACATCAGACACTTTAAAGGGCTCTGCTTCTCTGAGTGTGAGCAGCGCTGGGATAGCTGATATTTACATAGAAGTTGACCCACCAGCTGTGTTTACAGAAATCCCATTCACAGTAATCGCAACTATGAAGGACTCTGCGAATAACACAGTAACTGACTTCGCAGGTGAGGTTAATCTAACCTGCCCACCTCTAAAAACAATTCCCAGCAATGTAAGTTTGAATATAACTCCCATCGCAAACCGCGGAGTTGCAGTTTTTTCAGATATTATCGCAAACAGCAGTGGAAACGTAAAATGCAATATAACTGCATTTGACCCATCAACTAGTGTCCTGAAATCCAAGGAGTTCACAGTTGTTATGATAAAACCGCTTGGTTGTGTTAACTACACAATTCCACCAACACCAACTCTCACTCCACCAGTTGATACAATTGTTGACTCCTCAGTTGCCCCGCCGGTAAGCTACGTGATGAAGCACAACTATGATATCGGAAATTTGTTGATAGGTTACGATCCTGCAACGCGTAAAATTAAAGGGAACTACAGCATATGCTTGGAAAGCTACCATTCCGGCAAGGCATGCTTCAACATGAGTGCCATTCAGTTTGACAAAGCGCCTGTTGCAGTATGCGTTAAGGAATTCGTATACAACCCAGAGGCGGATTTGAGAATCTCAGATCACCTAAACTACGAAGGGACTGGTGGTTTGGAGGATTTGGAGGATACTTTCAAGCATCCAGAAGTCCTCTGGGGTTGGGGTTACTACCCATTCAGCGGAACATCAAGCGTGTGCGTTGGCAGTGATAGATATGACGTTCAGTTCGCACCAGGAAATGTATATACTGATTACTTCAACATAACAGTAACTCTTCCTTTAACTGCGCTTGAGCCATACAACATAACAAACGATTCAATTCTCAACCCACACGAGTTGCGCTCCCCAGAAGCACTGCTTGTTGTTGACCACAAAGATGGAGGGAGGCTTGGAAAGTTCACTTTAAGGGTACCCTCCTCATGGCTGGAGGATTATAATGGGTTGATAAACGGCAAGCCAATACCTGGCGCCACACCCCTAATTGATTCGAATGCACAGGCAATTGCGTATGATAACAGAGGCAATATATTCATTGCATTAACTAACTCACCCAAAGTGCAAGTTGTGAAAATAGTTAGAAGTTACCCACCAACAATTCACTTTGTAACTGAAATTGATACAATTACTGAGGATGGCCAGTACTTCTTCCCGTATGGTTTAGACACGGATAGCTGGGGCAATTTGTACGTGCTTGGCAACACCTACCCCGATACAGTATTCAACCACATCTGCATAAACAAATACGATAAGGAGTTCAAGCTGAATGCAAGCAACAACTGCACAGAAGCCTGGGAGGGAACAGCGCGAGATATAGCGGTTACCGAGGATGGTGCAAGTCTGTTTGTAGTGAGGGATAAGAAACGCCACTGCGAGTGGTGGGGGTGCTTCTGGGTTGGTTATCCGTTTATACATCAGTACAACGCATCCAACCCAGCCCAGGAAGTTTCTAAAATCAGCATCTTTGGGGGTGATGGTGGAATTGAATTACAAGAGCTGAACCCACTAGGAGTTATTTTAGATCCGCCATGCACAAATGAAGCAGGAACTAAAACATATGTTGATAATGTAAATGAAACTCAGAGCTTTTGGGGTGAGGAAGGAGGGTATCACTATCTGAGGGGGATTAAATACAGAAAGGGTTACTTGTTTGTGATCGACTATATGGCATTTCCAGTTAGAACTGGTTACTTTGGCTGTAGTGGCTTCCCAATGGAGTGTTTGGGTTGCTGTATGCCGGGCTGTTTAGATATATTCGGATTTAAAATTGGTTGTTACAGAAACCCAGGCACTGGCTGCACTCAGGATGGGGGATGCCTCTGGTGCCCCGATCCAAATAACTGCAATGCATGCCTTTGGTACGACACGCAAGAATATGAGATGACTAGAATTCTTGCATTTGACACAATTGAAACTCCTGGGAAGCAGTACAGAGCGAAAGTTGTGATTGAGCCAAAAGAATACGTTACTCTCTGGAAAGCATGGTACGACCCATGGGGCCTACTCTCAGCAGGCTTGCAGTATGTGCAAGGTAAATCATCCGAAACCCATGGAATAGATGTTGACAACAAGTTTAACGTATACATTGCATTGAAAGGAGAACGCAACATGGTAGTCAAGTACAAATTCCAACCAGGAATTCAAGACCAAAGCTATAATTTCCCAGGTGGCTCATACTCCTTTGTTTATTCTGGCTCAATGGTGGAGTCACCAGCGGTTGACCACCCAGATGATGTAATAGGGTATCCGGATTTAATAAAGGAGTCAATGATGGCAGGAGTTTCATGCGAGGGTTGCTCTCAGGAAGGAGCAGTTGAGCCCTCCGTATGCGAGGGAGAGGTTGAGAAAACAAAAACAACAGAATACTCCAACATAGAGGGATTACTCACTTCTGGGAGTATTGCTCCAGGAAGTCCAGTGGTTAAGCTCTCCGCCCCGCTCAGCCCTATTTACAGAAGAAACTTCCTTGCAACAAACATCACTGCGTTCCTGAGGTTTGATTACACGTTTACAATAAGAAAATACTCCAACGGCTGCCCAAGCGGAGGCTCCCTCTCCGGCACCTCCGTGATAAACAAACAGCTCAATATAACTAGCTACAGCAACCACCTTGAGAGGCTTGTTGAGGGAGGCGGCTCCCACTTCTCTCTCACAAGGCCAGCCTACCTAACCCCACCAAAGAAAACACCAAGCACCCTTCCTTATCTTGCTTACAACTACCTTACAAACAGATTCTTCTACAAGCATTTCGTTATGATGGACAGAGTAAGCAACTACATGGCTCCGCCAGATGACCACCAGTGGATACTTAACGCAAGCTACAGAAAAACATTCAACATAATGCAGAATCAGTATTACGGTTATCAATACATCTCAACAACACCAACTGTTGATCAGTACGGGCACCAAAATCCACTCTATATTTTTGAGTATCCAACTACGAACATGTTTGGAAACGATCCTAACAAAAACCCGTACGTTTTAACTGTAGTTGAAGGTGGTGTGGTAAAAAACAAAACAATTCCATTCAATAACACAATGAACTGGAGCTATCCTTTTGCATATGTGTTCAGTCCAGTGCACAAGGAGCCAAACCCACTGCCATTCGCTCCACAGGATCCACCACCTGATGGTGCTTCAGATTATTACTACCAAGCAATAACAAACGTCTCCTCCTTGCTTGTTTCAATACTGTGCGAGACAAGCGCAAGGGTTAATGTAACTTACTCAATAACAGTAACAAATTCAAGCTACACTCCATTTGGTTACTGCTACATAATCCACGCAATATCCATAACAGGAGCACCTGAGGAAGCATCCCTCTTCATAATGCCCGCAAACCTCTCAACTGATAATGGAATATGCTTTGAGGATATTTTTGGAAGGAATAGCAGTATGTGCCACAACACGCGCGCTTGGTTCAAAAAGTCTATACCGCCAAATACAGTTGTATCGCAAACCGGGTATGATGAATATATAGACTCACCCACTAGGTACCCGCTCCTTGGTGAACCTTACGCTCCGTTCCCCTCATCCCTCCTTATCAAACCAGTTAAGATAAGCGGCCCAACCCTGCTCGCAATTCATGGATTCAACGCAAGCAGAAGAATTGACATCCCACCTGAAAATGATAATGAAAGCAAAATATCTGGAGCTGCAGATTTCATGGGTAAAGATCTGCCTAACCCACTTCCATTCAGAGGTATAACCTCCACCAGCCTTTATCTCCGCTCTGATGGCAACGGCACATTCCGTATTTTCTCCTGGCCTCCGATGGATTGGAGTATAATTTCATACCAAACCTCCGACGGTTGGGTATCCGCTGCCCCTCACGCTGCTAGCGAAACAGATGTTCTACTTGTGGAAGTTTGGGGTGGATGTGAAAATGGCTGTCTTATCCAATTCTCCAAAGACCCATTCGGTTCAAGCATAATAGGCGAGCTTTTCCTATGGAAAGGGCAGTATGCCTACTACGATGTAAATACCTACACAGCGGTTCCATCATTCACATATATGCCTCCACGAGGAATGGTGCAGGTTGTTCCAGACGACCCAAGGAACAGAAACTTCATGTTCATAAGCTCTGTCAGCGGGAAGGGCTATCTTGGTGATCAGTTTGAGGTTTATACCGACCCTGACGTGATACTGCGCGTTGATAATTTCACAGTTGGAAGTTGTATTCCATGCACCGCGGACATCAACTGTTCTGAGGGAAAATGCATCGGTGGTTTCTGCCAATCTGATTATTTAAAATGTGGTGTTGGGATGCACCCAAGTGGTCCGCCATGCGCGCCTTCCTTTGTATGCCCAAGAATCGATGTCTCTCTCTTCAATGAATCAATTGAAGTTGCATCAACAAGGGACCATGATTCAAATAACAAAACAAGGATAACGATTGTTGGGACAGACACAAGCGGCAATTACAATTTGATAAATGGCTCGGTTGAACTTAGCAGTTACAGCTCAATGGACTATCTTGGTTTAGGTGGCCCATACAGCGCAGTCTATATAATTGAGGTGAAGGATGGAATTAAAGGTGAAACCCTGATATTCAGAACTGCAACTACAAAAAATGAGCTGGCAAGAATATCCTTGCCAAGTTCAAATTACACTGCGTACTCCTCAATTGCAACAATACTCCCAAACCCAAGAAGGTTGAGAATAAACTCCAATATGATATCAGTTGACAGGACAATTGGGTATACAATAAAGGGAACGCGCAACAACAACGTAATTGTTGAAGAGAGTTCAGTTGGCACACCTGCACTCACATGTGCCCTTCCAAGCCCAGCAGTAGTGCAACCAGATTCAGTTCTACTAGGATGTGGTTTTCAGTTTGACCCAATTACAAGTCCCCAAACCGCAGGAGTTCCTTTCCAAGTAAGAATCCGCACTGTTCCTTTGGGGACAACCTACCCAGTTATCAACGCTGAGTCAAGCGGTTGTCTAAACCCCTCCAGAAGTGATGCTCCACCCACAAATATGCTTGGTACGCCAGATGGAAAAACAGCATGTTTCTGGGAGTCAAGCTCCTATGGCGGTTTCGTCCCCGGCATCTTTGGAACGTTCGGCCGATCACTATCAGTTAAGGAATTCAGGTTTAACATAACATGTTCAAAGGATTACACCGAAATAGAGCTTTATGTATCAAATGCTACTGACTGCTGGGAGAAGATACTGCCCCCATATAAGGATAATTCAAGCTACGTATTCTACGCCCGAACAGCTCCCGGTTCGGGCCCCCTGCACGAGATAAGTTTATCAAACGGGACAGTTGATGCGGTATGCTTCTGGTTTAAAGATATAACAGACGAAACTAAACCGCCGTGGAACGAGCAGTATCATTATGGATGTAGTGTTGATGCGCTTGGAATTTACCCACCTGGCAATATCTGCCAATTCAACGGCAATGCAACTCTATCTGATACTGGCGGTGCCTACACACGAAACAACATCTGCCCAAGGCAGATTGGCCCATTCTACAATGGAGTTTGGAGCGGTTATGTGATGCTTGGTGAGGGGATTACCAATGAGATGCTGAAAGCAGAAAACGACGTGACAGTTGGCTTCAGCAACTCGTTCAATGTCACCACCTCCACAGGCGTTTCCCTTGTTTCATTTGAGACAAACGAAACATTTACACATGTGCTCTCTATAGAAATTGAAGGGAACGAAGGCGAGCATTTCAATGTAACAACTGCTCCTCTTTATCTGGATGGGTTATCAACTGCGGTTACTCCGGAGCAGATAGGTGTTATTAACGTTGTTCCAAACGACTTTGTGCTTGGTTTCTACCAGAACAAATCAGGCACCTTCATCTACTCACAGCAGGATTCAGTTGTATTGAATATACCGGATAATGACTCATTGGGCTTGCACAACTTCCATTACAGATTCTTTGATAGGTTCAACAATACATTCATTGTTCCATACACAATCTGGTTGAGACAGCCAACTGCCATAATAATGCAAGTCCAAACAGTCAGAGACCCACAAAACATAAACAGGACAATTGTGTATGTGACTGCGCAGCTGTTATACCAGAGATGGGATAAGCCTGAGGAGAAGCCCAATACACCCCTTCCAGGTCAAGTAATGGAGCTGTACGTTCAGAACTCAAGCAGAACTCTGTACGGGGATGGAAGCCAGCTTGACCCAGTTAACTGCAACCCAGCTGTTTCAGGCGTCTGCCCAATTGCACCTGAGGAGAGCAACTGCTCCTGCCCAGACTGGATAGATGAACCTGGAGGCACTGGTGACTGTCTGCCTAACCCAGTCTGTCATCAGTACGGAATACTCTCTCACTTGGAAACCGGCAACCCGTACTTCATAACAAATGCAACAGGGCACGTGAACACAACCTTCAAAATCTATGGGTTTGGAAGAAGGTTACTATTTGGAGTTTTCTGGGGAACAGATATTTATGCTCCCTCCATAGAAATCAAACCATTCTACGCAGGTGGCGTATCTGTTGCAATCGGCAGCTTCCCTGTGCTTGAACCGCTTATACTGATTGTTGCTTTGCTGCTTTTGATGAAAAAACGAAAGTTTAATAAGTAAAAAAAGAGATAGTATATAACGATGGTTAACCAACCACTACTCCGAGTTCCATTCGTTTTGTTATTGCTCATAATGCTTGCAAATGCTTCATACGCGAGCATGGGCGACATATCAATCTGCTTCCCCTTCTTCCTCCTTCTTGCTCTGCTTATGGCGGGTATGATTGCTCAGGGAAGAAGCCCCCTTGTTGGGTTTGACATATCCATCTCAAAACCACCTGCTGAAATAAAGTCGACTTCCTACCACTTTAAATCGTTCACCTCTGGTGGATTTGACACTGTTGCGAAGAAGAGGGATCAGCTCGGAGGAGGAAATTACCTAACAAGAGGTTTTGGATGGGTTGCTAACAAGATGGCAAAGGGTGCTGCAACAGTTGTTTCAAAGGCGAGTGGTGGGAAGTACGGTTCAAAGGTAGCAAAGGAAGGTGTGAAAACACTAAAAACAATGGCAGATAGGGGTGCTTTATACGCGTTATCAAAGGGAAAAAGGGGTGGCGGTTATGAAGGCAGAATTGAAAGAGAGAAGACTAGGAAAGAAAGCGAAGTGAAGAGCTTACGTAGTATGTTGGCAACCAGTCTTGCTAGTGTAATGAACCTACAAGGGGCAAGGAATAGAATAACAGAGCTTGAGGAGAAGAAAAAGGATAAAGGATTAACTGCCCAAGAAAAAAGAGAGCTGAAAAACCTGAAAAATTTTGTCAGTCTAAGGGAAGCCATAAGAGAGAAGAAGAGAGAGCATGCTAATCTAAAGTTAAAGCAGCTGAGAGGAGAGAAACTTAGTGACAAGGATATGGCGCGTCTTGCTGCTCTCAGCAAGGAAATTGGAAACCTTGAAAAAAGACTTTACAGAACTAAGTTGGGGAAGGATGTTGCAACTCTGAATAAGAAAATAAGAGAAGCCGAAAAGAAAGTTGCAGTTTATGATGGTTTAATCAAGCAGATGGATGAATACAGAAAACAGCTTGCGGATGTTGGGGGGGTGATTGGAAGAATTAAGATGATGGCATATGCACCTGCTGCTGCCGCGAGCTTTGCCTACCTAGGAGTGAAATACCCAATATCAACAATTATAGTAAAACCATCTCAAAGATGGAAACTTAGAAGAGAAATCCGAAAACTTGAAGAGAAAAAGAATAAGAACCCATCACAATTCAGCAAGGAGGATGAAAAAAAACTGAAAGGGTTAAAAGAAAGATATGATCGGCTCAGCCAGAGGGGAATGCTCGTAAGAGTCTTCAACCCTGAGCAGTTGAGCAGAAAGGAAGTTCTGAAAGCAACCCTAAAGGGTTGGTTCATCTCAAGCACAACTGGGTTTGTTTCATCTTTACTGCAGAATGTTCCATACAGAGTTGCAAGGGTGCGCTATGAAAGAGCGAGATTCAAGCCAAATATCATTGCAAGAGTTACTATTGCAGAAAGAAGAAGAGAGCATATTGAGAAAAACCTTGCAATGCTCAAGGACCCAACCCTCACTCCTGCACAAGTTGCAGGGTTGCTGAGAGACACTGTTGAGCATCAGAAAAGACTGATGGAAGATATGAGGGGAGGGATTATCGATAGAGTTTTGAGAGATACAAAATCGAAGAGAGGACTTACCAAAACGCAGAAGAGAGAACTCAACATATTAAAAAAGGAGATAAAGGGGCTGGCGAAAGATATCGAAAAGCTCAGTAAGAAAGGCCGAAGCGATGAGCTGACTGATAAAATAAATCAATTCCAAAAGAAAATTGGGGAAGTTAACAACATCCTGCTTCCTCCAGATGCTAGGGATAAATTAAATGAAGTACGCACTCAGCTGAAAGATCTGAACACGAAGTTAGTCGCTGGGCAAATTTCAGTTGAGGAGTACAAGAAAAAAACAAAGGAACTTGATAAGAAAATGAGTGAGTTGTCAAAAATTGCACCAAGCATAATTGGAGCATCTTTGATGGGGCAGTATAGGAGTGACAAAGTGAATATGACAAGGGAGGCAATATCAGCTATAAAAGAAAAAATAAGCAATCTGGATGACCTATATTACAACAAACATAACATCACTTGGAAGGAGCACCAAGCCCGAGTAAAACCACTTGAGAAAGCGCTTAAAGTTATGTCCGGTTACAGAAAGCTAGAGGATTCGTACTATCGCCATACTGTAAAACCCTATTTAACTCCGGAACATGACCGAGCAACATGGCTTGGCGTG
This sequence comes from Candidatus Micrarchaeia archaeon, assembly GCA_038871515.1. Lineage (GTDB taxonomy): Archaea > Micrarchaeota > Micrarchaeia > Burarchaeales > Fermentimicrarchaeaceae > JAVZHX01. The sequence goes on along the minus strand of JAVZHX010000002.1, from coordinate 172,114 downwards.
GAGCGCTTGTTTGATATGTGGGGTCAAAGAGCAGAGGCAGCAAAAGGGCACTATACGCCGGAAGCGCTTGCAATAAGGGGGGTTGCATTTGCGGCAAGCGGTTTTCAGAAAACCCAGAATTTAAGGCAGATTGCATCAGAGTTTGAGAATATTATTGGCCCTACAATATCCAAACTTTCGGAAGAGGAGATGAAGAAACAACACTTTATGAGATTGCTTGGAAAGCAGCAAATGGAAGTTGAAGAAAAGCAGAAGAAACTTAAGGGAATATTTGAGAAGAAACCTCTCTACGCAAAAAGAGCTGAGTTGAAGGAGGAATGCGAAAATCTCAAATCACAGCTTGAAAAATTAAATCCAAACACAAAAGAGTATAAGGCAAAGGAAAAGGAGTTACAGGCGAAGATGGAAGAGCTTGCTAGAACAAACCTGCAGATAAGAGATGCCAAAAAGGAGTTGGCTAAGGCGGAGAGAAATGTTGAACTGATAACAACACATCTTATGCTGAATCAAGCTTTGCTTGCCCAGAGACGTTTGGAAGCATTCGACAGAGATAGGGATGAAGTAAAAAGAAATCTAGAGCGTGGAATAAATACAATTGAGGAGAAATTGAGGAAGGATGAGGAAAATAAAAAGAAAATTGAGGATAGAATGATGAAACTTGAAAAAGCAGGGAAGAAGAACACTAATGATTATAAAAAACTTGAGGACAGATTGCATAAGCTTGAACTATCAATACTGAAAAAGGAGAATGATATAAACGATCTTCGCAGAGCAATTGATAGGCGCCGCTTTGACTTACAACGAGCAGTGGACGAAACTGCTGAGAGAACTATCATACGAGTCGGTGGGCAGAAAATACTGCGCGATAGGGAGGCTGTTCTCTCTGAGATGAGCATATTGAGAGCTGATGCGCTTGAAAAACCAAACCCATATGTTTTGGGTTTGATAAAAACGCTTGGGGTGGAAAAAGCAAGCGAGGTGAAAAAGTATAATAATACAGATAAGCTTGAGGGGGAAGAGAGGGAGCGAGTTAAATCCCAGTATGAAAAAGCTCTGAGGGCGACATACAGCAAACTTAAGAACAAATGGGACAAACTTGAAACAATCAATCTTGCCGAGTGGACTCGCAGGAGAATGGAAGAAGCTGGGACAAGCCTTGGGGGAAGTGAAACAGGGATGCACCGAGATTTAATAGAGGTGCAGGCGATAATCACAAAGCTTGAGAAGGATAAGGAAGAACTTAAAGAAAAAGCAGGAATTGGAGTTATAGATAGATCCAAACTGAAGGAGTTTGGAGCTAAGAATATAGAGGAATACGAAAAAGTTACAAAGGAGCTGGACGCTCACTTGAAGAAAAAGGAGAGAACTTTAAGCAGCATGTTATACCTAACGAATCTCACCTATGGGCAGTTCTTAGACCCGACTACTATGGATAAATACGTGAAGTTGTATCGCGAGATTGAAGAAGCTCGCAAAACTCTGCCTGAAACTGCAAAATATGAGCTGCAAGAAGTTAATTTAAGAATAAGGGCGGTAGAAGCTGAGTTGGAGTCAGCCAGGAAAGCGGGGTGGAGAGAGAGAATTGAGATGCTGGAGAACCGCAAGAAGGAGCTGGAGGCAGAGAGGGATAAGCTGACAAACGTTTTGGAGTTTGGGGAACTGCCTTTAACACAACCCGAGAGAGAAAAGAGGTATGAGAGACTTAAGAGAATGGAGGATAAATTGGAGAGATTTGCGCTTGTTATGCAGGCAGCAGAACTACTGCAGAGAGAGGCAGCAAGCGGAGGGCTTATGCAATCACAGACAGCAGAAATACTCAAGAAATTAAGGGAGGAGTACCCTGAGGATAAAAGGAAGGGAAGAGGATTCTGGGAGGAAGCCAGATGGTGGGCCGGCCAGCTCGACAGAAGTGTATCTGAGAATGCACTTGCAAAGTACGAAGCAACAGCCGTCAAGCTCCGAAATGAAATAAAAGGAATTTCATCTGAAATTAGCGAACTTGAGAAGAAGCTGAAGGAGAAAAAAGGTAAAATTGATGCTGAGGCAGTTGAACTAAACAGCGAACTGCAAGAGAAGCTTGAAGAGAGAAGGGAGAAACAGAAAGAGTTAATTGAGGTTTGCAAGGATTGGAAGAGCTTCAAGGATACTTACGATGCGACATACATGTATGCGCCTTATAGAAAGATGACTCAATGGGCAGGCCCAGGAAGCGAGGAGCGCATCCACAAGTTTATAGAGGAATCCGTTGATAAAGATTTGAGAATAAGGCTTGGCATACACGGAGTTTCATCCGAACGTGCAACCGGTTTCGCTTCAAAAGCAGTTGAAAATATTGAGAAGTTTGCGGTTCAGCATGGAAAAACACTTCTCTTTGCAGCAACAGTTGCTGCGCCGTTCGCAATGCCATTTATAGGAGTGGGAGCGGCAGCTGTGATAACTGCTGGTGCTTACGGAATATACGGGGCAAAGACAGGTACAAGAAAGGTTGGCGAGTGGGAAATGACAGGGTACCCCACCTCAACAGGAGAGGAGGGGGTTCGTAGAACAATGAATAAAATAATAGAGTGGAGCTCCCATCTGACAGGCAGAGGTTCAGGTGGACCTGCAAGAACTATGCAGTCAGTTTGGGAAAGCCAGGTTTATGGAACTGCCTATGTATGGAAGGGTTTGAGGCTTAACAGATACTGGGATATAGAACCATGGCAGGAGGCACTTGAACTGCCCGATGTGGGATTGCCTTGGCATATACGCGCTTTCAAAAGTATCTTTGAGGGCCCATCCACATATCTCTCATACTGGGGAAAAAGACTTGCAATAAGCGCTGAGTGGCCTGGAGGATGGGATGAGCTCAAGTTAACAATGGCTGAGAACCCAAGAGTGCCGCCAGAAGTTCAAAAGGTAATTCAGTACCAAATGATGCAGATGTACGGCTCAATTATCCCAATCCCATACCCAAAGCAGGTTAGGGAGATGCTGGGTTCCGAACTAGGAACAACAGTTGCATTCTACGAGCCAGCTAAGGATGTGATTGCAATAAGAAAGTTTGCTTACAACCCAGCGGGTATTAGATATGGTTTAATCCCAAGAAGCTTCCGCGAAGAAAGAGGATTCTCAATAGCAGCTGATCAAGCCATTAAAAGAATCGATCAACTTGTAACAACGCAAATGAGTTATGGTAGTATTAGTAGAGCTAGGTACTAAAGGTAGTGGCTATGCAAAAGGAAGCAATTCGCAAACTTATGAAAAGAAAGCTGAGAAAGCTGATAAGAAATACGGATATGCTTCTCTTTTTCAAAACACCTTCTTCACCTGCCGAAGCATTTGAGATATCTGAGCTGAGACTGAATAAACTAAAATTCCAACTTCAGCTGAACTCCTTGCTGCTTGAGGAAACAAAAGACGGAGAGGAAAGAAAGAAACTTGAGGAGGAAAGAAAAAAACTCCAGAATATGCTTGCGGATGAATTAAGGAATGGAATTGAGATACTTGACATTCTTATACCAGATTTTAAACAGCTTGGCTTGAATGATAAAGCAGATGAGCTTTTAGTTCTGAGAGCAGCAAGGGAGAGCGAACTGCTTGAACTCACAGGCGCATCCTCTTAGAAAGGTATTTATGTTTGTTTATTCATATTATCTGATTATATACACTATGGTGCCTCCATGAGCGTTCAAACACTTGAAAAAGAGGAATCGTATCAAAAATTCATTCAGCACTACAAATCAATAGTTGACGTATGCAAGGAGCTTGTTCCACTTGAAAAGAAAGTTCTGAAGTATGAGAATAAACTCAATGAGGGAAGAATCTCTCCTTTTGAAGTTCAACTTTTGAAAAAAGATATGGACAGGGTGCTTGAGCTTTATGATAAACTTGAGAAAACATCCAAAGAGATAAGGGAGTTAAGAAAGCAGCTTCCTCCTGAGCAGAAGGAAAATGAGGTGAAAGCAATTGTTGACACAAAAGCATATCTCTACATAGAAGGTATGAGAACCCACTCAAGGATGATGGGAAGCAGAAGGGAAGAAGAAAGAGTGATGCATGCTGAGATAATGGAAGGTTTGAATTTTGCTGAGAATATAATTTCAAATCACCACTCAGAAATTCAGGAGGAAATTGAAAAAATAAAAAAAGAGCTTTCTGCGAGGAAGCTCGCCTAATTTTTCCAGGAGGGAATTTCAACAACCGTTGGTTCTCTCTCTCTTGAAGTTAAAGCAATGCACTGGAACTGCTTGAGGTTTCTGAGCATACTTCTCACTGCTTCCTCTCTTTCATACTCCTCTCCACCTGCAAGCAGTTTCGCCACGTAGTCAAACTCCTCTGGCTCCCTCTGGTAGAACGCAAACGTGACAGCGGAGTTTGCAACAATCGCCCTGTCTATACTTTTAACCATCTGGTTGCTTGTTATCACTCCCACCCCATACTTTCTTCCTTCTGAAACAATCCTTCCTGGAAGGGAGAGCTCGCTTCCGTCTGCTATGCAAACCCTGTGCGCCTCATCAATCACAACAAATAATCTCGTCTCATCCGCCAGCTTCTGGCTTAACATGTATGAGTAGAGCTTTCTGAGAAAAGTTTCTATGAAAACTGCCTGCGCTTCGCTGCTTCTCAGCTCAGCCATGCTGAAGTCATTCAACCCATCCAAAACTTTTTTGAATGAAACAGACGTTTCTGCTGAAAAAACACTGCTCATCAGCAGAGGGTAAAGCCTCTTGCTCAGCCCAGCGTATCCCTGCTTTTTATTGTGCTCAAGCACGCACTCATAAACATCCTGCATTGTTGGCGCTTCTCTACTCCAACTGCTTTTTTCACTTTGAATTATTCCCTTTCTTTCGTATGCTTTCTCAGCTGATACAAGCAAGCTGTATGCCTGTATGTCACCCAACTTCAAAATTCTCTTCAGCATTCCAACGTTCTCCGCAATTCTCTCAGCAGGAGCCATTCCATCAAGCTCCCACATGTTTATGCTTGACTCCTTTGCTGAGTGAACTTCACCGTTAAGCTGTTTTGTGAGCTCAACGTATTCCGAGTGGACATCAAAGATTGCAACAGGCAGCTTCAGCTTCCCTCTTATTTCATCAATCAACTTCTTGCAGAGAGTTGACTTCCCAAACCCGCTCATCCCACTTATATTCACATGTGGGTTCGCTTCCTTGCTGAAGTCAATTGTGTATTTGCCATTCGCTTTCCTCCACTCCCATTTCATCACTGGCTTCACCCTAACATGAGGATGGTATTCTGTTATGTACGATTTGTTTGTCAGGGAAAGCTCGCTTCTTCTCTCCCCAATTTTCACCCCCTCTTTTCCAAACAAGTTTGCAAACCACATCCTCCCACCCCAAAGTTTAAAAAGGATGGGAAGCAAAGAAGGATGGGCGGGGCACAAGGTATAAGAAATCTTCGGATTTCAGGCACACCTTGGTAACCCCGCCCCTTTTCCTCACTCCTTCTTCGGCTTCCTCCTCTCAACTTCCTCCTCCTCAACCCACAGCTCTTCCTCCTCTTCCCACAGCTCGTCATCCCAGTCCTCCCCGTACTCATCATCTGCTGCGCTGTACTCAACCTCCTCTTCCTCCTCCTGCATATGCTCCCAGTGCTTCCTCAACAGCTCCTCTTCCTCCTCCAAACTTCTCCTTCTCATCCAATCACCTCTTTTTTAAGGGGCGCGTCATCGCAACTGCTCTGCACCTCCTTTCTTGCAGGGCTCACGCTAGGGGAATTTAGCTCGTGAAAAATCAGTTGAACGCGAACTGCTCTCCCCAAGCGCCCCTGCTCGCGGAGCGCTCGAGAATCAGGAAGCAGAGCTCGCAGTACTCCCATCCATCAAGCAGTTTCACCTGCCAGCTCTCAAGCTTCCTGAAGCAACGCGCGCACCTCCTCTCCTCTTTTCTTCTGTAGCAGTCGCTGCATACCTTTCTGTTGAAGAATGCAGTTTCATACTGCTCAACTTTCCTCCCGCACTCCAAGCAGTGGAACTCAAGGTGCGCTCTGGCTCCGCACTCCGGTGGTTCTGCCATACTACCACCTCACTTGCGGAAAAACCGCTAGGAAAAAAATGATGGAGAAAGAGAAAAAAAACTTCAAAAGTAAAAGAAGCTACGCTAACATAAAAACTATCCTCACCCACTCACGCTGCATTCATCCCAGAGCAATGACGCCCTGAAGATAAGCCCAGCGCAGGCTTGCACCTGTTCTGCAACAGATGCTGATTTCTTTTCAGTGAAACTAGATTAGTTAACGGAATATTTAAACTTTTCTGATGCTTTGCACATAAATTTAAATATTATATGCTTCCGCCCTCGTCTTCTCAGTCATCGGCGGTTCTGGGCTGAAAGCAACAGCCCCGTCCGGAAGCATGTAGCTTCTGGACCTCTTCAGGATATTCATCGCACCATTATAATCTGCATTCACCTGGTATTTACAATGAGAGCATTTGAACAAACCCTGTTTTATTCTTTTTCCTTCCTCCCCACATCTGCTGCATGTCTTGCTTGTATAATCCTCTTTAACTTTTATAACCGCAATTCCCTTCACATGTGCTTTGTATTCAATGAAGAAGGAGAGTTTTTTGAATGGAAATGAGTTGATTATCCTGTTCAACCTCTTTCCCTTATTCTTTTTTCTTATTCCGTTCAACTCACCCAAAACAATTATTGAATTATTCCTTTCTGCCAGCTCCACAACGTATTTTGACACTTCATGCAGAACCAACTCAACTCTTCTTCTTTCCTTCCCTCTCATCTCCTTTAGTTTCTTGAATATCTTTCTTTTCTGCAATCTTTTTCTCAACCAGGCGTGATGCCTCCTAATCCCTCTCACCTCCCTGCCCAGGAAAATTGGCTTACGTTTGCTGGACAGCACGGCTGTCGCTATCACTTTTTCACCAACATCCAAGGCAAGGATGGAGGAGTATGAAGTCTTGAGATGAACTTCCTTTCTTATTGTTATGTAAATCCAGAAGTCCTTCTTTCTTTTGAATACTTTTGCTTCCCTTACTTCCCAGGAAGAATCTATGTTTTCATGTAGTTTTATTGGAAGCCAGATCCCACCTCTTTTTCCATAAACAGGAACTCGGAACCAGTAAGGAGTGAGCTTGTTGTTTGTGATTTTGAACTTTGTTGATCGGTTATGGAGTGGCATTGGTTGCTTTTTCTTCTTTGCTTTCTTTTCGTACTTGAAGTCAAATGTTGCCTTTGTCAAAGAGTAGACCCCAAAGTTCTTTCCACTTCTCACGTAAATCTGGAAGTTCTGGTATTCCTGAGTAAGCAGTGAAAGTTTCTTTTTTGTTGGATTGAAAACCTCGCATTTCAACGTTTTTGAGACAAGCATAATACAAGGTCCGTGTTTGCCTTTATAAATGTCTGGAAGGAGAGTAACTTTCCAGTGAAGGTGAATTTATGTGCAAAGCAGAAAAGAAAAAAATAGAATCAGTTACTCCTCTTCCTCCTCTTCCTCTTCCTCCTCAAGGTCCTCCTCGTCCCACTCCTCCTCTTCCTCCTCTTCTTCCTCCTCGTCCAAGAAAATCACCTCGTGAGGTTAATTGCATTTGATTAACTGATAAAAGTTTATATACCTTTCGGATTTATAAGAAAGTTGCTCAAGCTAGATTATCGTGTGCTTTACCGATAAAAGTTCATTTGAACTATGCGAGAGTCTGTTTTGGGAATGGAGGTTTACCTCCGCTTTCGATGAATTCAACTACCTCTCTGTGCCCGCTCAACCTTTCAAGTTCAGTTATGAAGTACTGCACCTTCGGCAAATAATACGGAATGTTACCATACGCCATCCCTACCCCAACTCCTGTTTCCGTATCCCCAAGCTCTCTAGTGAGGTTCTTGATATCCTGTGGCTTTATCATAACACCGACACCACCATTATCCGTTATATAGAAAGAAAATCTATCCTTCTGATCTACTCTCCCAAACTCACTTATTCTTCCATTCGCATCCATCTTCACAAAAATTTTTTCTTTCATAAAGTTCATTCCCACATCCGCACCAGAACCTTCAGCATACCCCTTATCAGGGTTTTTCTCCTGAAGCTTCTTCGCCACTGCCAAGTACATTTCGCTTGCGTTTTTATGCTCCTTCCTTATTTCATCTCCCAGCTCCCCGCCAAGTTTCGGAATGAGAGTAGGGATTATCTTGATGTACGGATCACCGAGTCTGCCTTTTTCACCGTTGTTGGTGAATATAACGTTAGGGTGTCCTCCAAGCCGGTAATTCACGTTGTTGCCATCCACCTCAACAAACAACCTCTCTTTTCTGGGCTTCTCTGAGGTGATTTTCACTCCCAACTCATCACCAGCTTTAAACAGGGCAAATGTTGACTGGGCAGAAAATTTATCCTTCATTATAGCTGGTCCCTCCAGACTTCTTTTGCCATCCAGAGAGAACACCGCTGTGAAAAAGGTTGTTTTCACAACAAGTTCCTTACCCGTCATGAAAATCGGGCTTACGGTTTCCCTGCTCCCATCCTCCTTTATCCTCTCACGTGGCTCAATTTTCTCTCCGCAGATTGTTGACCCAATAAGGCTTGGTCTAGCCTCTACAACTGCTCCGGCCATAAGCATCACCCACTAAATTATGCATTTTTTACTTTTTAAACCCACTACTTTGTCTTCGTTGCAGCTCTCTCCAATTCCCTCCTCCACCTCACCCAACCAGCTCTGAACCTCTCGCCTTTTCCCTCAATTATCCTCATAATCTTTCTAACACTTTTCCCCACCCTTCCCTCACTTCTTATCTCATAAACTCTCCTATAATTTTTTAAGCTTAGAACAGTGCAGTAATCAAGCAGCTCGCACATCAGGTTTTCATTCACCTTCCTTTCGGGGTAACCGCGCTCTCTCAATCTTTTTTCAAGCAACGATGGTTTTGTCCTGCACACAACCGCAACATCGCAGTTCAGCTTTATCTCGCATGCAAGATGCCCCTCAACAACACATTTCTTTTTTCCCTTCAAAATTTTGTTTGTCTCTCTCTCAAGCTTCTTTAAATTCACAATTCTGCTTCCAAACTCATCAACCTCTCTCCAAAGCTTCTTTTTTTCAACAACTTCATTAAGCGAGATAACCTCAAAACCTTTTTTGGATAAAGCAGAAGCAATTGCAGTTTTACCCGTTCCTGGCACTCCTGTCAATACAACTCGCATAAAAGAATAAGGGAGGGAGTAAATAAATACTAGCGCGTTATCACCGGCCAGCCGCTTCCCACCCTTTCCCAAAACCTTGAATCAGTGTTTAACTTCTCTGGATTTTTCTGAAGCTTCTCCCACTCCTCCCTGCAGAACCTTACCCCCTCCGCAGGGTTGCATCCCTCCAGAACGGGTGTCTTTCCAAGAAACCTTCTCCCAAGCCCATCAATTATCACAAGCGAGGCAGCCCCTCTCCCATCCTCCAAATTGAACAGCACCGCATACCCCTTAACCCTTATCGTTTTCAACGGCTCCTCAAGCAGCATCTCCCCAACTTTCTCTATATGCTGAACCCTCCCTTGAACTTCCTTTGGAATTTTCTGCAGCACGTACGGCTCTGTTCTCCCAAGGTTCAGTTCCATCTCTTTCTGCATTTCACCACCAATAAATTGTGGAGGTTTAACTTTTTAACCATAACTATTTTTACCTCCTTCAACATAAATCTCTTATGCATCTCAAAATGAAGGAGGAGGGAGCAAGGGTTAATGGAGGGGTGCTTTTCAGGGAAGCTCCGGGAGTGTACAAAGCAAGGGAAGGAAACCCATCCATCCACGAGATACACATAACGCCGAATGAGATAAGGGTTGTGAAGAAATTCTCAAATGAAATTAAAGATAAGGACAATTCCCTTCATTACGAGGGAAAAGTTGAACTTATCTTCAACCCAAAAACATTAAGGGTTAAGGAAATTCAAACTCCCAAAACTTCTTACTCCGCGTTCCTTGAGGAGAAGAAGTCAATCGTGATAACTGATAAAGTATCTGATGATGGAGGGGGCTGGTTTATAAATTTTGCATTTGATCTTGATGAGCAAAGCAGAGCTATGAAGAAGTTGCTCAAGCAGAAACCATTGAAAGATGATTTTGAAAGAATAACTCAGTTCAAGCCTCGTGAATGAATTTATAAGTGCTCAGTATAATTAATGGTGGTAAAATGCGTTATCCTTCGGTTGCAGGTTCTTTCTACCCAGCAGGAGAAGAGAGATTAAGAAAGGAGGTTGAGGAGTGTTTCAAGAGAGGAGCAGGACTTCCAAAATTCGGTGATAAGAAAAATCTACTTGCAGTCATATCACCTCATGCCGGCTATGTATATTCTGGCTGGGTTGCTTCCTACGCTTACAGCGAAATCGCAGAAAACTTCTCAAAACCACCAACTTTCATCATACTCTGCCCAAATCACACTGGAAGGGGAAGCGGGGTTGCACTTTCCACAGAGGATTGGGAAACTCCTCTTGGAGTTGTTGAGAATGATGTTGAACTTGGAAAGTTAATTCAGAAAAACTCCAGAGTAGTTGATTTTGATGAGGTTGCGCATGATGGAGAGCACTCAGCAGAGGTTCAACTTCCCTTCCTGCAGTTTTTATACAAAAAAGTGAAAGCAGTTCCAATCTGCATTGGTTTGGGCGATTATGAAGTTGCAGATGATATCGCAAGGGCAATTATAAAAGCATCGCAAGCTGCAAAGAGAGAAGTTTTGGTAATCGCAAGTTCAGATTTCACTCACTTTGAGGATGCGCAGAGCGCAAAAGAAAAGGATGAGCTTGCAATAAGAGCAATTGAGAAGCTTGATGCTAGATTGTTTTTGAATGAGGTGAGGATGAACAACATATCCATATGTGGTTACGCTCCGATAATGGCAACGATAATCTACTCAAAGCTGAATGGGGGGAAGGAAGCAAAAGTTTTGAAGTATGCAAACTCCGGAGATGTGACAAAGGATTACGGAGAAGTTGTTGCGTACTGCTCTGTTGCTTTTCCCGAATAATTATAAAGAAAGAAATGCAAAAAATACATATGCATAAAACTGAAACCGAAGCTTCTCAACTTATAAAAAATAACAGAAAAGCAATAGAGGAGATGAGGGAGAGAATTTCAAAGTACGAGAAGGAGGAGCTTCCTGCGAGAATTGTGAATATGGAGTGCGAGAGGGCTGTTTTCAATGTTGGGACAATTGCACTTCTGAAAAAACTTGTTCAGAGTGACTTTACTGCGAGGGAAAGAGATGAGCTGAGCAGGGTTTTCAAAGAAAGAGCAAGTTTACTTATTGAGGTTGATAAGAAGATAGTGAAAGGTTTGGAGGAGCTTAAGGGGGAGCAGTTGCGGGAATACATGAAACTTTCCGGAGTAGTTTTAACCGAGTTAAACCCGGAGGAGTTTGTTAAAAACAGAGTTGCAAGGATGAGAAAGGAGGTTGGGGAGTTTGAAAAGCTTGTTGATACTTTTGATAAAATCTCACAAACTGCGCGTGAGCTTGATGAAATTCACTCAGTACAAATAACTCTAAATCAATTTAAAAGAATGATTGAAAAAAAGAAGTTTGACTGATTCTGCTTCTGTCGTATATAAACTTAAATACCTCACTTTTCCTAACTACTTTGTGAAAATACTCATAGCACTTACAGGTGCATCTGGAGTTTCAATAGGAGTTCGTCTATGTGAAGTTTTGAGGAAGCACGAGCTTCACATAGTTGTTAGCGAGAATGCGAAGAGAGTTATTCAGCATGAGCTTGGGGATGTGAAAAAAGTTATGAAGAAGCTTGAAAGCTACGGGAAGGTTTATGAAGCTGAGGAAGTGGATGCACCTCCTGCTTCTGGCTCATCGCTTTTTGATGCGATGGTTATCTGCCCTTGCTCAATGAAAACTCTTTCAGCGATTGCTCACGGCTACTCGGATAACTTGATAACGAGAAGCGCGGATGTTATGATAAAGGAGGGGAGAAAGCTGATACTTACGCCAAGAGAAACTCCTTTCAGTTCAATACACATTGAAAACATGTTGAAGCTTTCAAGGTTAGGTGTTGTTATACTGCCACCTTCACTTGCTTTCTACAACAAACCCAGAAAGCTTGATGACGTGATTGATTTCATAGTTGGCAAAATTCTTGATTCTTTGAGAGTTGAAAATAAATTATACAAGAGGTGGGAGAGGAAATGATAACCTTTGGCCAGATACTTATGCTTGTGGGCTGCCTGCTCATTTCAGGTGGTTTTCTTCTCTCATATGCTTCGCTTGAATTGACTGACATATTTGTAGTTATCTACGTATGGTGTTTCCTTGCGCTTTCATTAAAATTTCATAAAGGAATTTTCAAAAAGGAGAGAATACTTGTAACCATCCTTCCATTATTTGCGTTAAGTTTCCTGTGGTTGCTTCTGAATATAAATAAATTTCTCCTGCTCTGGCTTGGGCAGGTTAACACGTATGCAGTTCTGATTGGCTGGGGAGTTTTCAACACAGGTTTGTATTACGATACAAGAAAAGTTCTGAGGATCTCTGAGAGGTGAGCGTATGCTGAGGGAGTTTATAAAAAAACTCAAATTATCTAAAAAGCTTATTTTAATCAAGAAGCCCGTGAGCAAGAGGTTTGTTGCAGCAGGAATATTGAAGCAGCTTGATGGGAAGCCTGTTCTTTTTGAAAAAGTTAAGGAAAGCAAATTCATGGTGATTGGAAACGTTTTCTCATCCCGCGAGCTCATCGCGGAGTCGCTTGGAGTGCCGAAGGAGAAGCTTCTCTTGAGAATTGCGCATGCAATAGACAACCCTTCTGAACCCGTGCTTGTTGAGAAAGCACCATGCCAGGAAGTTGAGGAGGAAGTTGATTTGAACAAACTTCCAATTCTAACTCACTGCGAGAGGGATGGAGGCCCCTACATAACTTCCGGGGTTGTTGTCGCGAAGGACGAGGAGCTTGGGAGAAACTGCTCATTTCATAGGCTGATGCAACTTGACAGAAGGAGGTTTGTGATGAGAATTCTCCCAAGGCATTTGAATGAGTTCATAAAAAGAAATGGAGGGGAGCTTGACGTCGCTGTTTGCATAGGAAACTCAGCTAACTTTCTTCTGGCAGCTGCAACCTCTGTTGAGCTTGGGTTTGATGAGATGAAAATTGCGAACTCTTTGGAAAAGCTGCCAATTGTGCGGTGCAAAACAGTTGATGTTGAGGTGCCAGCGCACAGCGAGCTCGTGCTTGAGGGGAGAATCACAAAGGAGCTTGCCCCAGAGGGTCCATTTGTTGATTTGACTGAAACGTATGATGTTGTGAGGGAGCAGCCTGTGCTTGAAATTAAGAAAATAACTCACAGAAAAGATGCATTCTATCATGCACTTCTGCCAGGTGGAAATGAGCACAAGCTCCTTATGGGTATGCCGAGAGAGCCAACAATATTCCGAGAGGTGAACAAAGTTTGTGAGTGCAAAGATGTATCCCTCACCCTTGGTGGTTGCTCCTGGTTGCATGCAGTTGTGAAAATAAAGAAGAAAAATGAAGAGGATGGAAGGAAAGCAATTGAGGCTGCTTTCAGAGGGCACTCCTCCTTGAAGCACGTTGTTGTGGTTGATGATGATATTGACATTCACAACCCGCTTGAAGTTGAATGGGCTGTTGCAACAAGGTTTCAGGCAAAGGATGGGTTGGTTGTGAAAAAACATGAGAAGGGTTCTTCCCTTGATCCGTCGGCAAACCCATTCACAAGAGAGACAAGCAAGATGGGAGTTGATGCAACAGCACCTCTTAAGAAGAAGCTGAAGGAGTTTAAAAAAGCAAAATTCCCAAAAGTTAAGCTTGGGAGGTATCTCAGATGAACCTCACAAGGGAGGAGGAGGGAATTCTGAACGGGGAGCAGGGAGCTGCTGCAGCTAAAGCAATGGAAATTCTTCTTGCTATAGGCAAAATATTCAAAGCAGAAAAGCTCATTCCAGTCACCTCAGCTCAGATTTCAGGTGTAAGTTACAAAACAATTGGGGATGCTGGTTTGGAGTTTCTTGAAAGTTTTGCAAAAGATGGAAGGGTTAAAATACCAAGCTACCTGAACCCAGCAGGAATGGACGTTGAGGGATGGAGGGAGATGGGAATTCCCAAAGAGTTTGCAAGGAAGCAGATAAGGATAATACGCGCATACCAGAAGATGGGGGTTGAGCCAACATGCACCTGCACTCCTTATTTGATAAACATCCTCCCAAAGAAAAATGAACATGTTGCGTGGAGCGAAAGCTCAGCAGTTGTTTTTGCAAACTCAGCGCTTGGGGCTAGGACGAACAGGGAAAGTGGAATGAGCGCATTAGCAGCTGCAATTATTGGAAAAACCCCTTGCTTTGGTTATCACCTTGATGAGAACAGAATTGCACATCTTGTTGTTGATGTGAAAACAAAGCTTGAAGATATGTCTGATTTTGGTGCGCTTGGAATCTACTCAGGAAGAATAGCAAAGCAGAGAGTGGTTGCTTTTCAGGGGATAGAAACAGTAACTGTTGATGAGGTGAAGTCGCTTGGCGCAGCGCTTGCTGCCTCAGGAGCAGTTGCGCTGTTTTTCATCAAAGATATAACTGATGAATGGAAGGTTGTGGATAAACCTGAGAAAGTTGAGTTCACTGAGAAAGAGTTAAAGGAAACGAAAGAAAGTTTAAATTCATCAAATGACGCCGAGCTAATGGCAGTTGGATGCCCCCACTGCTCGCTTGATGAGATAAGGGAGATAGCTGAGAGAGTGAGGGGAAAGAAGTTGAAAAGAAAGCTGTGGGTTTGCACTGCAAGGAAAATAAAAAATAAAGCAGATAAGCTTGGTTTGACGAAAATAATTGAGGAAGCTGGGGGAAGGATTGTTTGTGACACGTGCATGGTTGTCTGCCCTCTTGAGGAGATGGGTTTCAGCACAACAGCAGTTAATTCAGGGAAGGCAGCTCATTACCTCCCTGGCTTTTGCAAACAGAAGGTTCTTTTCGGCTCTTTGAAAGAAATTTTGGAGTGATGTTTATGAAACCACTTCATCAGGAACAGACAAAGAAGGATATGAAACTGCTACTTGCAGTTGTTCTGTTCGTAGATTTATTGATGGCAGGAGTTTTCTTCATCATCTCGCCAAAAGATTTTGTGAAAACAATACCACTGCTGATTGCTTTGATAATTTTTATTGACTTCATATTTCTTCTGATAATTCTTTTTTCAATGCGCGTTGCAAAGAAAATGGATGAGCGATGGAGCGCGCTTGCTGATAAAATGGGATGGCAGTATTCCATGAATGTGGAGTTTGTTGAGCCAAACGGAAAATCAGTGAGGATGCCTGGCTTGGTTGGAAAGTATAAGGGTAGATTGATAAACATAACAACCTTTTCAATGGGAGAGAATGTGCAGACGATGGCAACAACTCCACTTCAGAAGGGTTTGCCTGAACCCCTACTCATCACTCCATCCATCGGCATTCCCTTTCTGAAAAGAGGCGAGCCGGTTATTTCAAAAGAGTTTGATAAAAGGTATTCTGTAAAAAGCAAGGATATGGAATACGCGAAAAGAGTGGTTAAATCAATTCAAGGAAAGATACTCTCAACTCCACTTCTGGTTTCACTGCAGGCAGGAAGCAACCTCGCAGCAGTTTACACCTCTGGAATGATAAGCGATGAGAAAAAAATTATACAGCTTGCTGAGTTGGTTGTTGAATTTGCTGATGCAGTCGAGAGGGTGAGGGAATGAAAATAAAAGGAAGAGCGATATCCAAAGGAAGGGCGGAGGGGGAAGCTCTTATAAGCACAGAGGAGATAAGTTTTCTTGGTGACGTTGACCCAAAAACAGGAAGAATTATCAACCCAAAACACCCTCTTTTCAAAAGCTCTGTTGCAGGAAAAATACTCCTCTTCCCGAGAGGGAGAGGCTCAACAGTTGGCTCATATGTAATCTATCAGCTGAAAAGAAATGGAAAAGCGCCGAAAGGGATTGTAAATGAGGAGGCGGAGGTGATTGTTGCGGTTGGCGCAATAATCTCAGAAATTCCGATGGTTGATAAACCAGAAAAAAATGTATTCAAGCTTATAAAGAATGGGGATAAAGTTATTGTAGATGGAAATGAGGGAGTTGTGGAAGTGGTGAGATGAGAGAGCTTGTGTTTGTGAAGCTTGGGGGAAGTTTGATAACTGACAAAACAAAGCCGTTCACCCCAAGGATGGAGATTATAAAGAGGGTTGCAAGGGAGATTCATGAGGCAAGAGAGGAAGGCAACCTAAAACTTATTGTTGGGCACGGAGGAGGTTCATTCCCTCATGTGCCAGCGAAAAAATACGAGGTTCACAAGGGAGTTGTTAGCCCTGAAACATACAGAGGAATTTCAGAGGTTCAGGATGCTGCTTCTAGGTTGAACAGAATTGTTGTTGAGTGTCTAATTGAAGCAGGGGAGAATGCTGTTTCAGTGCAACCATCCGCATGCGTGCTCACCAGAAACGGAAGAATAGTTCACTTTGATATAAAACCATTGCAAAGAATGCTATCCCACAATTTACTTCCTGTTCCTTACGGTGATGTGGTAGTTGATTTGGAGAGGGGTTGCTCCATACTGTCAACTGAGATGATATTTGACTACCTTGCAAGGAAGCTGAAGCCAAAAAGAATAATACTTGTAGGTATCACAAACGGAGTGCTTGCAAACCCTCGCGCATCCTCCCCCCAAAAAATACCTGAGATAACCCCTGGGAATTTCAGCAAAGTGAAAAACTCTCTTGGTGGCTCAGCAGGAATAGATGTAACCGGCGGAATGCTTCACAAGGTTGAAATACTGCTTGGGCTTGCGAGAATTGGAATAGAAAGCAGAGTGATATGCGGTTTGATTGAGGGCAATCTAAAGGAAGCTCTGCTCGGCAAGCCAAGCGGAACCCTTATTCATAAATAATTTATATAAACCCCCCGTATTTATAGTATGGCAAAATCAACTACTGAGAAGAGAAAAGCATATCATCTGAAAATTTGCTGTGAGAGGAAAGTGGAGTTCTCAAGGAAGAGCACTGGTTTTGAGGATGTTGAGCTAATTCACAACGCGCTTCCAGAGCTGAACCTTGATGAAGTTGATGTAAGCTGTGAGTTTTTTGGAAAGAAGCTTTCAGCTCCGATTATAATTGAGCCCATCACGGGAGGCTCGCATGAAGCAAAGAAAATAAATAAAACGCTGGCTGCAGCTGCTGAAAGCTCAGGAGTTGCGTTGGGGCTTGGCTCCCAGAGGGCAATGATAGAGAAACCATCCCTCGCAAACACGTATTGCGTTAGAGATGTTGCCCCAAATATTCCTTTGATTGGTAACATAGGCATAACGCAACTTTTGGAGCACGATGTAAACAGAATAGCTGATGCAGTTGAAAAGGTTGAAGCAGATGCATTGTTTGTTCATCTCAACCCGCTCCAGGAGGTTGTGCAGCCAGAAGGAAATAAAAAATTCAAAGGATGTTTATCTGCGCTTCAAAAGCTCACCGCAGAAATCAGCGTGCCAGTTATTGTGAAGGAAACAGGAGCAGGAATCTCAAGAGAGGTTGCGGTTGAATTAAAAAATACTGGCGTTAAGGGAATAGATGTTGCAGGAGCTGGAGGAACCTCGTGGGGAGCTGTTGAGCTTATAAGAAGCTCGCGTGAGGAGGAGTGGTTGTGGGAGTGGGGCATTCCCACTGCTTTATCAATTGTTGAAGTTGCAAGCGTTTGTGAGCTTCCGCTTATAGCAAGCGGTGGGATTCGCTCCGGTGTTGACGTTGCAAAAGCAGTTGCGCTTGGTGCAGATTATGCAGGCGCTGCCCTTCCTTTCTTGAAAGCAACAAAAAAAGGAGAGAAGGCAGTTGTGAATGAGCTTGAGAGATGGAAGGAGCAGTTAAAGGTATGCATGTTTCTCACAGGCTCAAGGGAGCTTTCCTCACTTTCAAACTCACCAGTTATCATAACTGGGAGAACTGCTGAACTGTTCAGGTTAAGGGGAATAAGCCCCGAAGGGTTCGCAAACAGAAGTTTTAAAAAATAAAGGAGGGATTATATGAAAAAAATTTGGTACGTGTTTGTTTTGCTTGTGCTGTTGGGCGTTGCACAAGCGCAGATTCCAACAACTCTCAACCAATCTGTAACGCCCCAATCAGGAACTGCTCGTTCTGGGGTGAAGCCAACGTTTTCCTGCATGTATTACGCGAATTTGAATGGGACATCCCAACCAGTAACTGGAGCAATAGTTTTTGTTGTAATTGACTCAGGCAACTACTCCGCAAGTTACTACGATGGAGCATACCATTATAGTGGAACAACTCTTTATTCAGGCAACCACAACTGGTATTGCATTGCAGGCAAAGCGGGTTACCAATTCCAGATGGGCTCACCACAGGTTTATACCGTGCTGGCTGGTGGAGGAGGCGGAGGGGGAGGAAGGTACTACCTAGTTTCACCAATTGGAGGATTGGGGGCTAATATCTGGACACTTGCAATTGTTGTAATAGCAGTTATAGGAATAGCAGTTGGATACTTTGTTGTGAGAGGAGCTATGTTCGCAAATAGTGGGAAAAGAAAAAAGTAATCAACCCAAATAGACATTCAGCTCCAGCTTTGGGTTCGCGATAACCCATTTGTGCAGCAGTGGGCTTATCAGGTACCCCATACTCACGTTTCCAAGAAGATGGTAAAAGGTAAATGGAATCTGCCCTAGCAAAGTAACCTCCAAACTCTGCCCAAACTGAATTCCAAAAGCAAGAGCAGTTACCGCATCATAGAAAATTGTTGAAAGGAATGCAAACTTCGCATAATCCCTTCCCTTTACCTCTTTCTTTTTTGAAAGCCACAGCCATGCAGCATAGCCAACCAAACCATAAGCAAGAGATGTGTAAACTGTCCAGTAACCAACTCTCCCGCTGAGAAAATCAAATATAACAATTGAAAATGCTGCGAAGAAGAACCCAGCCCAACCTCCGAATTCCTTTGCGAATGGCATCGTTGCAGTCATCACAGGCTCTACATTCGGCGGTCTTGGGAGTATTCTAAAAAAAGCACAGAAAAGCAAAGCAATAACGTACTTCGCGGAATTTCTAATTTCCCTCACTTTCTCACCTCTCTAAATAAGTAAAGCAAAACTAAAATAATTATTGCTCCTCCTGCAAAAAGCAATGGGGAAGGACCTGCTGTTGCCATCCCAACAGATGGAGGTTGCTCAATTTCCTTTTCCGGTGTTTCTTGAAAGGCAATCGGAGGTGTTTCTTTCATTATATTTGTAACCTCATAGGAAGTCAGAAGATGCGTTGGTGAGTAATAATTGTAAACTCCTTCCTCCTCAGCAGTGAAACTTGCCTCTCCGCTTTCGTTTGTGATGAGCTGTTTCTCCCCCCCAGAGAATTTCACAAACACGCTTTCAAAAGGGAGGGGTTTTCCCTCTTCTGAAACAACTCTCAAAACAACTGTTGTGTTCACAACCGCGGTTTTTGGCGCAATAATCTGCACTCTTGTTGCTGGTTTTTCCTCTCCCACAAACTTCGTTTCCTCAGCTGGTGTTATCACCTCCTTCACGCACTCATTCACTTCAACTTCTCTCTCCTCATCTATGAAACCATCCTTCCTGAACTGCAGTTTATAATTCCCAGTTTTCTCTGAGGTGAAGCTTGCAATCCCATTCTCATCTGTGAAAAGAAATGCAACCTTATCATAGCCAGCATCCTTCCCAAAGTAAACTTCTTTTCTTAGAACTTCAACTCCAACTCCTGTTTCCAAAATTATATTCAACCCACTTCTGGAGGGGAATACAAAGTTAGTTGGCTCCCAAATAACCTCCCCACCTTCCTCTTTAACTTTGATAACTACCGGTTGCTCCGTGCAGTTCCCCTGAATTTCTATGCTTAACTTTTTCAGCGGTTGAACTTCACCGCTTTGAGAAGGTGAGGCGCATATCTCATTGAAAGAATAAACAGCTGGCAAATCCCCATAACCCCCCCACCTGAAACCAAGCACATCTCCATTTTTGACATTAAACCCGCTCACCCCACATTCTGAGTACTGCCAACCACCATCTTTAAGGTAAAAGAAACCCCAGTAGTTGCTGCCGCAGCCAACACAGCTTGAGCCAGAAGCCTCGCACCCAACATTCTCTATCCTGCAGAGCAACCTTCCATAACTGCAACCAGGAAAAGCAATGTATTCATCTGCCAAAACTAATTTCAAACCAGAGCTTCTGAGCACCTTCTCTGCAGTTGAGCTTCCTGTGTTCTCATTGCACCAGGTGGCTGGGTTTACGCTGCAGCCTGGCTGAACTGAGTTATCAATTGAAATTGTGATGCATTTTGTCATCACCTCATTATCGTTGAACTGAACCACCAAACCAACTTTTCCGGCAAAAACAAAGTTCAATACTAGCAGGATAACCAGCAGCCTTTTCATCAGCTCACCTCAAGCAAAGCTTTTAATTCATCCAGCTTTATATAAGTTGGTGAATTCATCCAACCTTTTAAATAAAACGAGGTGAGATATGCAACCACTCAAACTGCTTGAAAGAGTGAAAAAAAAGAGGTTCGGCCCTTACCCCTCATTCCTTCCAATTGACATACTCCGAGCTCTCTGGAAGCTTGATACAAGGAAAGGGCGTGCAAGGCTCAGCAGGGAGTTGGGAATAGGGGAGTGGAGCACAAGAAGTATTTTGAAATTGTTGAAGAATGAGGGGCTTGTTGATACCACCCCTATGGGATACAAGTTAACTGAGAATGGTTTCAGAGTTCTTAAGGAATTAAAAAAACATGCTGTTGATGTTGGTTATCTCCCCCCCACCTCTCTGACAATGAACAAAAAAACCTTCGCGATTCTCATAAGGGGAATAAAATCACCGCGCGTTCTTGAGGTGAGGGATTGTGCGGTGAAAATGGGAGCAGACGGCATAACGCTGCTCTCTTTCAGAAAAGGCAAATTTTTATTCGTAGATTCTGGGGGTGAGGTGCAGAGCGAATACCACAAAGCAACCTCCGCAATAATTGAAAAATTTCAACTGAGGGATGGCGATATGGTGCTGCTCTGCTTTGGTGAGGGAGAGCTTGAAAGGGCAGCCTGGTTCTCATTCACAAAATTCAGATGAGCTTGCTCAGCGAAACAGGCGCCTCCCCATAAATTTCGGATATGTGCAAAAATTTTTCACCAACTCTGACAATATGCCGTGTTGTTTTTGGTTTCATAAGAACACCACTCATCCCCGCTTCCAAAACATCTTTTTTGTTAACTTTCTCCCCATTCCATCCCTCCACAGCTATCTTTTCAGATAGATAGTCAACAAACCTCACGGCAACTTTTCTGCAACCAACTCTTCTCAGTGCATCACATCTGCAATGCCCATCTATGATAATCTTTGTTTTCCTATCCACAATAATTGGCTTGAGCAAAATTCCTCTCCTCCTCATATCCTCCTCAAGCTCCTTAACTCTTCTCTTATCTGGCAGCTCATGTGCTTTCAGCTCAGAGATAAAAAGTATTCTCACTTCATTCTCGCTCACGCCAAAGAAACTCGTGATAGCCACCCAAGTCAAGCAACCCATGCCCAGAGAAGTTAAACGCAATTATCTTTCCTTCCCTGCACTTTCTTGCTTCATCAATAACTGCTTTTATTGCATGTGCAGTTTCAGGAGCTGGAACAATACCCTCTGTTTTTGCAAATATGCGCGCTGCCTCAAAAACCTCATTTTGATTGTATGCAACAGAGCTTACAACTCCCTCCTTTATTAATAAACTGAGAGATGGAGCTTTACCGTGATATCTTAAACCAGCCGCATGTATCTTTGGTGGAATGAATTTATGTCCAAGCGTGTACATCTCTATAAGCGGAGTCAGCTCAGCCGAATCCCCATAATCATATCTGTACTCTCCTTTCGTTGTTGATGGAACTGCCTCTGGCTCAACTGCAAGAAAGCTTGTTTCCGACTTTCCCATCAGCTTCTCTTTTACAAAAGGATAGGCGAACCCAGCGAAGTTGCTCCCCCCACCTATGCAACCCACCATCAAATCTGGTATTGTATCAATTTTCTTGAACTGCAGCATTGTTTCCTCTCCAATTATCGTTTGGTGAAGCAACACATGGTTCAGCACACTGCCCAATGAATACCTTGTGCTCTCCTCCTTCAGAGTTACTTCAATTGCCTCGCTTATTGCAACTCCCAAACTTCCCGGGTGATCAGGCATCTGCTTGAGGAAACTCCTTCCTGTCTCAGTTATACTGCTTGGTGAAGGATGAACCTCCCCTCCAAAAAGCTCAATAAGAGTTCTTCTGTACGGCTTGCTGTCGTAACTGCTTCTCGTCATAAAAACTTCGCACTTCAAATCGAACAGCATGCACGCGTAACTCAGAGCTGTGCCCCACTGCCCCGCGCCTGTTTCCGTAGCAAGCTTCTCAACTCCTTCTTTTGCGGCATAGTACGCCTGCGCAACGGCAGTATTTGGTTTGTGTGAGCCACACGGATTCACATCCTCCCTTTTGTAATATATTCTTGCTTTTGTTTTCAGAAATCTTTCAAGCCTTCTTGCTCTGTAGAGTGGAGTTGGCCTTCCCAACCGAAGGTACGCTTCTCTAACCTCCTCTGGAATTGCAACTCTCTCATCAAGGCACATCTCCTGCCTCACTCCCTCCTTTGTGAAAATTCTCATCAGCTCCTCTGGCTTAACAGGTTGCTTTGTCGCAGGGTTCAGAGGTGGTTTCAGAGGTTTTGGGAGAAAGGGCAGTATGTTGCAGTAGTAGCGCGGCAGCTCCTCCTGCTCAAGAACAAGCTTCACTTCCCCAAAGACATCCACCTTTCATTCAAATCACCCCAAGCAGGTAGATTGGAGCAATACACATTTTTAAACTTTTGTGTATAAAAATATACATTATGTACCCTTTGCTTGAGAAGGCGTTTGAGGAGTCACCTGGCAAGAGAAAAGTTGCGGAAACAATGCTGAAGTATGGGTTAAGAGTGGATGAAAAAGGAAGAATATTCTGCGCTGAGATAGAAATTTCCCCTGCAAAATTCGCCCGCGCGCTTGGAGTTGACAGAAGAGTTGTGATTGAAACGGGGAAGATGATTGCAGAGGATGACAAGCTCTATGGCATATTCTCCCAGCTGCTCCCAACTGCTTTTATAGGAAAAGTTGCAGATAAACTTGGTTTTGAAAGCATAGAAATACACGCCGAGCCACACCAGAAGGGAATTGTTGCCAGCGTTGCAAGCATAATCGCAGATAGAGGAATAGTGATAAGACAGATTGTTGCAGACGACCCAGACATCTATCCTGAGCCAAAGCTCACCTTAATACTTGAGAAGAAGCTTGATGGAGCAACCATAAACAAACTTAGGAATGTTAAGGGAGTGAGGGAGATTGTCATACACTGATGTTTTTATACTTAAAATGAGCAAATTCACCTATGGCAATTGAAAAGCAGGAGGAAGCAAAAAGAGCAGAACGCGAGCTCATGACTGTGAAGCTTACCCTTGCCGTAGATGATATAAGGAGGCAAGCTCACTTTTATAACTCTGTTCACGTTTTTGGCATTAACGGAGTCGGCGCTATAATCTCAGACAGAGTTTGCGTTAAAGTTGATGGAAGAAAAGCAGAGGTTTGGCTCTCCGAGGGATTATACTCTGCTTTATATGAAAAGTCAAAACAACCACATCTTATAAAGGAAGAGCTGCGCAAGCCAGATGAGAAAATTCTTGGCGATTACACACCAATCTTCAAAGCATTATCAAACTGCGGGATTTCAATACAAGAGGTAAACCGCTCATCCCTTGAGAAACTTCTTGAGGTTAAAATGAATCTGGAAGCGCAGCATGATATTATCTCATCGCTCAAAAGCACGTTTCGCAATGAAGCATATTTGATAAGTGAATACGGGCCGGTTGCTGTTGCAGAAGCGCGCGAGAGATATGAGAAAAATAAACTTCCCACTCCCGAAGTCAAAAAACAACTAGATTTCAGATCACAGCTTGAGTGGGTGCTTTTTGAGAAGGAGTTGGCTCAACAGCTAAAAGAGATAAGTGAATACGAGGTTTTCAAGGTGCTCACCACACCCAACGGAGAAAGGGTTAACATTCATGGAAACAGAGGAATTGGAGTCGTAGCTGCTCCTTTTTTGGTTATGCAGATTGATAAAAATGAAGCGAAGGTTTTTTTGGAGCAGAGCGAATTTTCAAAATTCTCAGCTCACGTGGGTAGAAAAACAGTAAAGGAGATTTGTGAGGAAGTTCAAAATAACCCAAAGCTCAGTGAGGAGAAGCTACGCAGCCTTCCCTCACTGCTTGCTGCGCTTTCAGAAACAAAAATCAGTGTAAGTGAACTGAGTGGAAAAACTACTGGTGAACTGAAGGAAACTGCCGAAAAGCTTGTTGAGCAGAATTGGATTGCATCGCAGTTGCTGAAAGTGGTAGAGGCGCCTCAAGTGGTGCTTGAACAACTTCTTGAATCTGTAAGCTTGAAAAAGGTGCAGGATACCATCGCAAGATATGGGTTAGAGATTGCTGTTGAGCAAAAGAAAAAAACTCACGAGCCATCTGAGAAGTTGAGTAAAAAAATCTCTGAAAAACTCCGCCTTCTTGAATTTGGGATGGTTGATGAAAAGGTTGATGGAATAGAAATACTTGGGATGGCTGGTTTCTTTGCAATAAATGTAAAGGACGACGCAGTTATAAAAGTGAAAGGAGATAGAGCATCAGTCCTCCTAACAAAAGAATTCTCCTCCATTCTGAGCGAGCATGTTAGAAGCAGAAAGGAGTTCGAAACACTACAAAAAACCCAGCAGTTTTTCTACCCTGATACCGATCTGCTTTCATTCAAATACCCCCAGCTCCTTGAAGGTGATAAGCGGTTTCTTTCTTACCTTTCGGTGATAGAAGCTCTGAAGGAGCACGGGGTGAAAAGTGCATCATTCAAAACGGTAACTCATAATGCCGGTTACTATATAGAAAAAGTAAGGAGAGAGTTTGACATACCATCTCAATTCTCCCACAAGTTAAAGGAGGGAAGAAACTTTGCAGAGGTTGTTGATGAAATGCTAAAAACCCTCCCAGCAAGTGAGCTTGTTGCTAAGCTGGAAAATGCGGGAATGCAGAAAGAAGCTGAGGAAGTTGCCAATTACGTGGATGCGCTTAGGAGCACAAAGAAAAAAGTGAGAGAAATGCTTGATGAGTGGGTTGGGAAAGGAGTTCCAGAAAAGAAGGAGCTGATAGGAAGAATAAACCCCGAGGTGCTTGAACGCACTTTAAAAGAGGAAATTGCTGAAATGACTGAATCAAATGAAAAGCTTTCAAGCAGAATACAGGTGTGGAGGAAGAAGCTCAACGAACCACGCCACTTCGGCTCAGCCAGCCAGGATGTGTTGAATGAATTCATAAGGGATGATTCAAAAGCTATAGAGGAGAACAAAAGAAAAATAGAGAAAGCGAAGGAAGCACTAAAAGTTCTGGAGGAGAAGAATGAACCTTAAATTTCTTGCAGAGCTTGTTGAGCTCAACACTAATTCCGAAAGGAAAAGCAACTATGGGGAGTGCGCTGAGCTGATAAAGAAAGAAGCTGAGAGAATTGGTTTAGGAGTGGATGTGTATCGTTCAAACAGAAAACCAAACCTCATAATCTCGCTTCAAGCACCAGAAAAACCCACTCTACTTCTCGCAACTCACTACGATGTTGTTCCAGCTGGTGAGGGATGGAAATACCCACCTTTCAAGCTGACAATTAAAAATGGAAAGTTATATGGGAGGGGAGCTGCTGATGATAAGGGAGGGATTCTTTCTGCTCTTTCTGCTCTTGAAACTCTAAAAAAAAGAAACTCATCAAAAGTGAATGTCAAGCTTCTTGTCACATGCGATGAGGAGGTTGGAGGGGAGGATGGGATTGGTTTTTTGATGAAGTTGAAAAAGAGAGGCGAGTTTATTGTTAACGGAGATGTAGCAATCCTCATAGACGCAGGACCAAGGGTTTATATTGGCTCAAGCGGAAGAGTTGCTGGAAGAATAGCTATGAGAGGAAAATCCACCGAAATTGTATCTTTGCTTTCAGATGTGATTAATTATTCAAAAGTGAGAGGAAGAGTTGTTTCCTCCCTTATAAGCGCATCCACAAAAAGAAGGATATGGGGAAGAATTTCAGTCACCATGTTAAATCTCTCCTGCGGTGCAGTTGAATACGCAAAAGCAGGAGTGAAATCAAACATAATACCTGGAGAGCTTCGCGTGAAGTTGCGCGGTAGGAAGCAGTTAGTCATAAAAGGCAGGCAAGGGCATGCGGGTTACCCTCATCTTGCAGTCAACCCAATAGAGAAAGCACTTCCTTTGCTGAAGAGAAATATGGGTGGCGAAGGGAGGTGCGAGATTGTCTTTGACTTGAGGACAATTCCAGAAGAAACCCTCCAATCCGCTGTTGCTGATCTCAGAAAATACCTTGCAGATAAAAGTAAAGCAAAATTTGATTTAATTGAAAAATCAGAAGGCTACTCCTTGCCTGAAACTCATCCTTTTGTTGAAATGATGAAGAAAGCAACAGGCGAGAGAAAAGCATACGGAACTCTTGGAGGAACAGATGCGCATTTCTTCGTAAAAAGAGGAATCCCCTCCATCTGCTTCGGACCAATCGCGGATGACAGCAACGTTCATGGAAAGGATGAGTTTGTGAGAGTAAAGGATTTGGAGTTTGTTTCAAACTCTATCGTGAAACTATGCGAGAGCTGGAATTATAACTTCTCTTCGTGAACCAACTCCTCAACTCCTCTTCTCGGTGTTGCTCTTGGTTGCTCATCTGCGTACCCAATTGGCAACATGGAAACTGGTTTGAGGTTTTCTTTTGCGTTAATTACTTTCGCAACTTCCTTCTCATCAAAAGCACCAACCCAAACACAGCTCAAACCGAGCGCGGTTGCAGCAAGCTGTGCATACGCAGTTGCGATTGTCGCATCCTGAATGCAGTAAAGCTCAGCGCCTCTCCTCCCATACCTTCTTGAAGACCTTTCTGGGTGGGCTACGAAAACTAAAACAACAGGTGCTTTTGCGATGAACTCCTGCTCATACGCTGCGCTCACAAGTTTATTCTTTCTTTCCTTATCCCTCACAACAACTATCTCATAGGCTTGTAAGTCACCAGCAGAGGGAGCTGAGTTTGCAGCCTCCAGAATTTTTTGAAGCTTCTCCTCCTCAACAGGCATATCCTTGAATTTTCTTACTGAATGCCTGTTTTTAAGAACTTCAAAGAATTCCACAAAACCACCTACTTCAACGGACGAAACTTTATATCTGAACCAACAACCGCCGGATGCTCATCAGGGAAAATCGCATACTGCGGCAGCCTCTCCTTCTCCCTTCTCCGTATCTCATCAACTGCCACCTGCAGGTCAGGCAACTCCTTCAACAGATCAAACCCATTAACATTTGCTGAAACAACTCTCTCCCCGAACAACCTTTCCTTCCCTCTTTCGCTTCTGTTTGCGTGTATGCTGAAGTGCCCCCTCTCCCCTTTCTCTGTCACATCAACAACTAGCCACTCATCCATCTTACCAACGCTCAAAGTTATCTTAATTTTAGCATCCTCTTTCTCCCTCATCCCACTGTACACTCCAAGTTTCCCTTTCTCCTGAAAAAGAAAAGTACCACCGCAGCAAACTTCATGTTTTACCTTCTCTGCGTTCCCCATGCTAAACCACCAAATAATTTACGCGTTTTTCATTTAAAAACTTATACTGATTGTCTTTGTATAAACTCAGCAAGAGTAATATTAATAATTCATCGCATAATTCACTTATGGCATCTGCTCCGGGCAGTTTGAAGCTTTTCGGCGAGCATGCGGTTGTTTACAACAGGCTTGCCCTTTCAGTTGCATTTGACAGAAGGGCTTTTTGTGAGATAAAAAAAGCAGATGATGGAGTTACAATTAATCTAATTGATTTCAAAAAGAAGGAGAAATTCAACTTCAACGAGATAACCTCATCACATGCGAGAGTTAAGGGAATGATTGAAAAAGGAGATATGGCTGGTTTGAGCAAGGAGAGAAGGGATATTTTCTCACCCTACAAGGTGATTCTGGGGGAGTTTTTCTCCGAGTTTGGCTGCTCCCCAATTGAGGTTTCAATTCACTCAGATGTGCCACGCAACTCAGGGCTCGGCTCAAGCGCGGCTGTTTTCTGCTCCCTTGTAGGAGAGCTCAACAACTTCTTTCATACTGCGCTGAGCAAAAATCAGGTAGCAGAGCTGACGAATTTGGGCGACAAGGTTGTGCACGGCAACCCAAGCGGGCTTGATGCAAACACGTGCACCTTTGGCGGTTACATTTCATTCAGAAGAAGCGAGGGGGTGAAATTACTTCAGATAAAAACGGAAGTTCCTATTCTAATTGTGAACACAGGCTCGGTTAAGGATACTGGTGAGATGATTCAGAGGGTTGCTGAAAGATATAAAAAAGATAGGGAAGGGACAGAGAAGATTTTTGACAGGATGGAGGAAACTGCTTTGAATGGAATTGATGCATTGAGAGAATCCAACCTTGAAAAGCTTGGGGGGAATATGAATGCTGCGCAGGAGTGCTTTATTGAACTTGGTTTATCCACCCCACAAATAGATAGAATAATTGAAACTGCCAGAAAGAAAGGAGCGCTTGGTGCAAAAATAACTGGCGCGGGAGGGGGAGGTTGCGTGATAATACTTGCAAAAAACCCATCCTCTCTCATTCAAATATACAAAAGATTGGGATGTGAGGCGTTTGAAACTAAGCTTGGTGTTCCTGGAGTTGATTAGCTTCTTCCATCCTCTTAACAATTTCCCAGAATCTCTTGTTTTTTGAAAGTTCATTCAAAACGAAATCAAGGTTCTCGCGAAGAGCTTTCACCCACGCGTCAATATCGCCAGTCCTTCTAAGCGATTCAATATAAAAAACAGGTTGCTTTATATCCAAACCATAATCCCTCCATAAGTTAACAACTCCCCAATCCATCCACAGAACTTCGTAATCAACTCTGCGCAGCGGAATTTCACCAAGTTTTACACCTCTCTCCATAAACATATCCCTAATCAACCTCAATCTCCCCTCCAAACCACTCTTTTCTAAACCCCCGTGAGTTGGCAAACCAGATACGAACACCCCGTTTTTCTTGAGCACCCTAACTCCTTCAAGGTAATTCAAGAAATCGATATTCCCAGTTGCTATTTCAAGCATTTTTAACACTTCTCTATTCTCTGCTGCTTCTGCTTGGTTTACAGGCTTAAGTTTCCTTATGTAATCTTTCATAACCCCAGCCGCGCTTGGCATGTTCAGCAAGAACACAAAATCCATCTGTTCATCCCTGAGAGGTATATCCATCATATCGCCAACAATTCTGAACTTGCTACTTCCTTTTTCCAGCTCAGCTCTGCTTATATCAACAACAATGTAATCAAACTGCTTTTTGACAATCCCCTTCTCCACATACTCATCCAAAATCTTTCCGATTCTACCCCCTCCTCCGCCCACATCAACAATTTTGATTGGTTTGTTGCTTCTATTGATTTCCCTCACAATTCCAGAAATACGAATAGCTTCTGCATAAAAATCCTTCACAGCATCTTTGCTTGCAACTTTCTCATCAAAAGAACTTCTGACAAACTTCTTTATTTTTCCCTCCACCTCATCCTTTGGCTCACGCAGTTTCTCCATGCTTAAATTACACATCCAATATTTATTATACTGCTCGGCACAAAGTATTTACTTTATTATGATAAAATATCGATAGGTGTGAAGTATGAAGCTTGAAGAGGTTGTTTTAAAGCACGCTTTGAAGAATGCTGCGGAATACGGGGAAGCGCAGGTTAAAGCAGTTGTCGGCAAGGTTATAGCAGAGGCGCCTGAAGCAAAAGCAGATATGAAAAGCACGATGCAGCTCATTGAGAAAGTTGTTGCGAAAGTGAATAAAATGAAAAAGGAGCAAATTGAGAAGGAGCTTTCAAAATTCAGTTTTGAAGAAAAAAAGGAGGAGGAGAGAAAAATTATTCTGGAGGATGCGGAGAAAGGAAAGGTTATCACAAGGTTTCTTCCTGAGCCGAATGGCTTTCTGCATCTTGGACACGCAAAAGCAGCTTTTCTCTCTTATGAGGCAGCAAGGGAGTATGAAGGGAAATGCATCCTGCGCTTTGATGACACGAACCCGGAAACCGAAAGACAGGAGTTTGTTGATTCAATAAAGGAGGATTTGGAGTGGCTTGGGATGAAGTTTGAAAGGGAGTTATACTCCTCAGATAAGATGCCTGAATTCTACAAGTTCGCAAAGCAGTTGATAACCCAAGGAGATGCATACGTATGCAGCTGTGAGAAGGAGAAGGTGAATGAACTGAGAAAGCTTGGGAAGGCTTGCGAGTGCCGTTCCAAAGCTGTTGAGGATAACTTGGATGCATGGGAGAGCATGCTCGCAGGTGAGTACAAGAAGGGAGACGCTATCCTGAGGTTGAAAGCAGAGCCTGATGCTGCAAACACTGTGATGAGAGATCCAACGCTGTTCAGAATATGCACTGCAAAGCACTACAGGCAAGGCGATAAATACTCTGTCTGGCCAACCTATGATTTTGAGGTGAGCATAGCCGACTCGCTTGATGGAGTAACTCACGCACTAAGAAGCAAGGAGTATGAGTTGAGAGATGAGTTATACTACAGAATAATTGAGAAGCTTGCGCTGAGAAAGCCGATTGTTTATGACTTCTCGCGTTTATCAATAAAAGGATTTCCACTGAGCAAAAGGTTTCTGAAGCCACTGGTTGAAGAAAAAAAGGTTTCTGGCTGGGATGACCCAAGGATGCCAACCCTGCGGGGTTTGAGGAGAAGAGGTATACTCCCAGAGGCGATAAGGAATTTTGTGCTCAGCTTCGGTTTGAGCAAAGTTGAAAGCGAACCCAAAATAGATGCGCTTCTCATAGAAAACAGGAAGCTGCTTGATTCAAGGGCTGAGAGATACTTCTTCGTGGGCAACCCAGTTGAGCTTGTGGTTGATGGAGTTAGGAAAGGAGAGGTTAAACTCAGAAAGCACCCAACTGAGAACTTTGGGGAGAGAAAGATTGAGATAACTGGAAGGTTCTTCATAAGTGGTTCAGACGCAAAGAACTTGAAAAAAGGAGATAAATTCAGGTTGCTGGATTTGTGCAACGTGAGGCTTGTTGAGAAAGGAAAAGTTTTGAGAGGGGAGTTTTTGGGCGATGAGGGGATGGAGGAGTTGAAAATACATTGGGTGCCTGAGAAACATCTGAAAGCACAGGTGCTCATTCCATCAGAGTTGTTCATTGATGATAAATTCAACAAAAACAGCCTGAGAGTTGAGGAGGGTTACTGCGAGCCAGAATGCAGAAACCTGAAAAAGGGAAGCATCATCCAGTTTGTCCGCTACGGGTTCTGCATACTTGATGATGAAAAAAGGATGAGGTTCATTCTTGCTGACTAACCCTTTTTGCTCTGTTGGAAAGCTCAAGCTCAATAATTAAACTCCCTTCCCCAGCAGTTATCTTTCTGCACTCTGTTCTGTAACCTTTCTTTGAAACTCTCAGCTCGTACTCCTCTCCCTCAACTGCTTCAAGGTATGCGCTTCCAGCAGTTTCCGTCTCAACCCCGCCTGTAAGGTAATCAACTCCCTCCTGCGTTTCGCTGAAGCTTACTGGAGTTCCGCACAGCAAAAGCTCAACGTTTGCATTTGGAATTCCTTTCCCATCTTTTGAAATAACTTTAACAGCAAGCTTTGTTTTTTTCGGAGTGAGAATGTTTTTCTCTTTCAAATACTTTTTAACTCTCTCACCAACCTCCTCAAAGCTTTCCTCCTGCTGGGGTATTTTGATGAAGAAAGGCCCCACCTCAACTCTTCTGCTTCCCTCTATATGAACCGCTCTGCAAGCCGCAACTCCTGTTGGGAGGGAGAGAAGCTTTTTTGAAGCATTCCTCCAAAGCTCCTCCTCCACTGGGTTAAACTTCAAATCCTTCAGAGCGCTCTCAAGCGAATCCACATCCTGCTTGAAATAGAAATGCGTTTGTGCATGCCTTCTCACAATATCGCTGAGCTGGTCTGCAAAATGGGTTATGAGCACCATTCCAACTCCTCTTTTGCTGAACATGCCTAACTTTCTCTCCAAGTCAGCAGTTGCTGTTGCCTCTAAACTAACCCCTTCCTTCCCCTGCTTTCTGAAAACCATATGCGCCTCCTCAAGCACAATCAGCAACCTCAACTCCCTATCCCCTTTCTCATCAAAGTTGCTGAGCACATAGCTGTAAACCTGCGCGAGGATGAATGCGTAAAGCAGAGCTCTCTCAAGCTCGCTGCAACCGCTCAAATCAAAAACAGCACCATCCCTCACGCAATCCTCAATTCTCACCCCATCCTTCACTCTGAACTGCTCCTTCAGCATCAGCTGCCTTAAATTTTCAAGAGATGCGCGTATGTTCTGTCCAAATTTACCAAAAGTTTTTCCCTCATGAGAGTAAAACTCAATAACTGAGGAGTGAATTCCATCATAAACATCAACAATTCCTGGCTCCTTCTTCCTGGCGTAAAGGGAGGTAAACGAGTTTAGCATAACATTCCTTATTGGGTTCGTGTATGGACCTGCCCCCATCGCATTCGCAAGCAGCAACGCAAGATTCTGGTAGAACTGCTCCTTCCTAACCCCAGGAGGACACCTCACCAAGTTGAAAGGAATGTTTTCAGCAAGCTTTATCACAAGCATCTTCTTTCTTGCTTTTGCAACCGATGACCATTCCGAGCTAGGTGAGAAAACAATAACGCCTGCTCCCTCGCAAGCAGCGTGCTTTACAATTCTCTTCGCCAGCGTTGTTTTTCCCATTCTCTGCTGTCCAACAATCAATACATTTGTGTTATAACTCACCTTATCTAGGTAAACTGCTCTGTGCCTTCTCACTCCTTTCAGAAGCTCCCTCCCAACCTCCACTCTCCCTCTTCCTTTTGAGAGGAGCTCTCGCGGTATCTCCTCCACTTCAACAGCTACCTCCTCCTTTGCAAACTCTGGTGGGAAATGAATGAAGAGAGAAGCATACTCCCCGCTCATTATCTCCCCACCCTCTATCGGAATGCACTTCTTAAGCTCCTCGCTTATCCTAACCCTCTCGCTCACTCCCCAATACTTCCCTCTCAGATGTTGCTTCAAAAGCTCCGCTCTCTCCCCCCACCCAACAACACTGACGCTGTACACTGCATCGCTGTGAAGCAAAGCGTTGTTGCACATCGCAAGAAGCTCTGCAGCCACCATCGCAACGTCCGTTTCCTCGTAGTTCACCTTCTCGCTGAACTGGCTTCTCTGCACTCCTCCATGCTCCTGCGAAACACCCTCCCTCCTAACAGGGGAAATTCTGCTCAGCTCCTCCTCCCACTGCCTTCTCACGTGGTTCAGCACATCAATGCTTTCTGGAATGAAAGAAATGAGCAAGTAGCAGTCGCTTTCCCTAAACGCCATTGGAAGATCAGCCAGTAAATTTCTGCTGCTCCTTCTGCTTTCATCCCTGTGAAGCGCAAAGGGCTCCTGAACTGTTGCGGTTTGTTTGAACGGAATTCCATCATACCTGAAAGAGTTTCTCACTTCTTTAAAGAAAACTCCCTCAATTTTTTTGAACTCCAAACCAGGTATACTGGCAACAAGAGACTCCACAAGCCCCTCTGGAAAGTCAAGCGTAACAAGCAGCATTCTCATCCTTCTGAAATCATACAGAATTGAAAAAGCCAATCCTTTCAGTTTTTTTATGAAAAAGGAGTGAACGTCAAACGGCTCGTTTGGGATGCTGGTGAGCTCCCACACCTCGCACTTCTTTTTTCTGTTAAGCAAGGAGTCTAGCCTGAACACGCTCCACCTCCAATTAATTTAGAAAAAACAGTATTTATGCTTTTTTCCTTCTTTTCCCAACTTTCCTCTTTCTTGTAACTTTTCTTCTCTCCCTCACTTTTTTCACAGCAAGCTTCTTCCTCAGCTTCTCAACTTCTCTAACAGCTCTATCCCTCTCCTTTGTGACTTTTTTGAATTCTTTCTTTGTTGCTTTCACCGCCTCATTTTTAACAGCAACTATTCTCTTCACTTTTTCAGCCATCTGCTTCCTTCGCTCCTTCATTTTATTTCTAAACCCTTCCTTCACCTTATTTATTTTTTCAGCCATCTTCTGAATTTTTTTCTCCATCCCCCTCCTCATCTCCTCTG
Organism: Candidatus Micrarchaeia archaeon; assembly: GCA_038871515.1. Taxonomy (GTDB): domain Archaea; phylum Micrarchaeota; class Micrarchaeia; order Burarchaeales; family Fermentimicrarchaeaceae; genus JAVZHX01. The sequence continues at coordinate 138,028 of JAVZHX010000002.1, read as the reverse complement.
CCTGCTTTTTGCTTTCCTTCAGCATCTCATAAGCTTTAACTTTTTCATCGCTCACCTTGCTCAGCTCCCCCTTCAACCTGCTCACTTCACCCTCAAGCTTTTTTCTTTCGTTTGTTAACCTTTCAACCTGCTCCTCCAACTCATTTATCATCGCATTCTTTTCCGCTTCAACTTTTGCTGCCTGCGCTCTCTCATCCTTCAGTGTTTTCTGAAGCTTGTCAAACTCCCTCTGGGTAACATAACCAACTCGTTTCATAACTCCTTCAAACATGCGAAACACCTCACTCACTATTTACTTCTCCCTCTTATAAAAATATATGCTGCTGAACAGCAATCCTTATAAACAATGAAACTATAACTTCTTGAGAGGTGAACTCTGAGGTGGTGATGTGGATTTTAGGAAAATAATAAATGCGTCTGTTCTGCCAATCGTTGTATTAGTTGTTCTAGGAGTGCTGACAGCAATTGTGACAATCGCTCTCCCCTCATTTCTTCCCATGGTCGGCAGTATACTCAGCATCCTGATAAGCTTGGCATCATTCGTCCTAAGCTGCTTGGTGCTTGGCTGGGCGGGCTACTCTGCTGTGAAAAAGCACCAGCTTGATTTAACAGGCGCAGCAATTACGGGAGGAATAGCAGCCGTTGTATCAGAGGTGATAAATTCAGTTGTAGCTCTGCTGTTGAACCTACCTGGTTTCATGTCCATCGCATCTGATTCCGCTGGAGGAGCAGTGATTGGTGGAGGAGCACTGCTGCTCTTCTGGTTTATAGGCATGATAATTGGCATTGCAATAAGCGCAGTGCTAGGAGTGGTGCTTGGCGCGATAGGAGGTTACATAGCCCAGAGAAAATAATCAGCTTCCTCCTCTTTCCTTTCTTTTCACTCTGCTCTCAGCCAGCCCCCGCTGGTACTCGTATAAACTCATCAGCATTCTCTCATTCATCCCGGTCGCCTCTTAGGGCTTTAAAAAATAAAGGAGGTTGTATTTAAACCTTCCCTAACTTCTTCGCTCTCTCAACGTATTTTTCATATGAGTTCGCTATAAACTTTCTATCCTCTTCGTTAACCTTTCTCACAACTTTTGCAGGAACTCCTAGCACAACACTTTCCGACGGAATTTTCATTTTTGGCGGAACAACTGCTCCTGCCCCTACAATCACCCAATCCCCAATTTCAGCTTCATCAAGCACCACTGCCTTTATTCCAATTAAAACATTGCTTCCAATTTTTGCTCCGTGAATAACGGCCGAATGCCCAATTGTTACATTATCTCCAACTTCAACTCTCTCTCCATGAATCACGCAGTGCTCCTGCACGCTTGTGTTTTTTCCAATCCTTATCTTTCCCTCATCCCCCCTTATAACTGCAAAAGCCCAAACAGATGAACCCTCACCGATTGAAACATTTCCAACAACCTCTGCTTTTGGATGGATGTAAATCAACAAATCACCTCCTCTCCCATCTGAAAAGCAACTCAACAAAAACGATTGATGCAAAAACGTAAACAAACCCAAGCAAAACATCAACTGCGTAGTGCTCACCAAGGTAAACAAGTGAGAATGCAGTTGCAACAGGATAAAGAAGAACAACCAAGCCTCTCTTCCCCCAAAGTTTAAATGAGTAAATTGAAATCAAAAGCGGAAATGCAGCATGTAAAGAGGGAACGGCTGCAACCTCATTTGCGTTTATCCAGTAATAAAGAGTTGGCAGAATAATTAGATTTAGCGATTGGGAGATTTCGTGGTAGAGTTTTTTCACTCCATCTAAATAACCAACAAGTCCTGATAACCAGGGAGGGGAAGCTGGGTAAAGGAGAAAAGTCAACAAGCCCGTGTATGCAAGAATAAGAAAAGTTGCTGAATACTTCTTATACATCTCTCTATCCTTAAACCAGATTAAAGAGGCGAAGAAAAAAGGAAGGGGGAGGTGAAGAATATATGTAATAATTGCAATCCAGTCAATTGCTGAAATTTTCCCTTCCTTATAAAACTTCTCCTGGAGATATACTGTGGGAATCATGCCAAACAAACTCCTCTCCAACTCAATCGGTTCTTTATAGTGAACATTTTTTGTCACTCCAACAACAGCGCTTCCATTTATTCCTTCATAACCGCGTGCGCGTGCAGTTATGTTATACAACCCAGTTTCACCAAACAGCTCTGAATCCCTCTCCACAACATAACTCCCCTTCCCTTCCAAAAGCTTAATTGTGAAGTTAACTTCCTTGTTGCTGTCATTTTTCCTAGCAACAAAATCAACATATTCAACTTCATCAGAAGTGGTTACATTGATTACAAAAGTTTCTCCAACGTTCACCAACATTGGGTTAATCTTCACCTCCAAACCACTGCTATAATTGCTCACAGCCCAATAATCCGTTATCACCCTCTGCTCTCCTGCAATCACAACTCCTCTCATTGCTTCATATGCAAAAAACAGTATAACAAGAGGAGCAATATCCTTGATGAACCCCATCCCCTTCCCAACAAACACCGCATATGTTAGAACAAGAAAAACTGCTTGCTCCGGAGTCAACGCTGGTATTCTGCCGACAGTAATTGGAGTGGTGAGAAGCAGAATTGTGTAAACAAGAAGAGAACCTTTCACAATGTAATCTACAACCCCCCTACTTCTGCTCTCTTTCATAAAATCTGAAAAAAGTTTTCTGTAATCGCTCATGCATAAATTTCATCAAGCAGATTTTTAATAGCAACGATAAACCTATAGTTGATTAAAAAAACAATTCAGCGCCTTGGCCGGGATTTGAACCCGGGTCGCAGGCTCGACAGGCCTGAATGCTGGTCCACTACACTACCAAGGCAATCCCGCCAGGGTGATTTGAACACCCAACCATCCGGTTTCTGCTGGAAAAACTCCAGCAAAGCAAGCTACAGCCGGATGCTCTACCAAGTTGAGCTATGGCGGGAGCATATCTTTTTTATGTTCGTTAATTTAAAAGTATTGGAGTTACTTAATAAAAACCTAATCCATCCTCTTTCCAAACTTTCTTTCAAAAAAAGTGTGTTTTTTGAAACACTCATTAATAAAATACCACGCTCTTCCGCAACATTCACTCGTTTTCTCGCGGATATGTGAAATCACCTCAAGAGCAACTCTGTAACCTTTTCTCCTACGAATCCCCCAGAGAGCTTCAGCATAGTTGCCCTCAGCGTTCCTTATCAGCTCCTGTTCCCCCCAATACACATGCTTAGCTTCTGCCTCGCTCTGTTTATACCTTTTATCCCCCATAAATTTAATTCAAACAACTAACTTTCCTCTCAGTTATCTGCCAAAATTTTTGAATGAGAAGCAATTGCTTAAAAATTCCCTAATTTTCAGACGATAAGTTTTCTAAAAATTCCTTACTCACTTTCAAGCAGTTTGTTTTATAAACCTTTCCTTTCAAAACTTCTATTAAGACTAGTCCATATTGTAGGGGTGGAAGTAGAGGTGAACTTGTGCGCATAGCGATGCTGGGATGGGAATTTCCCCCATTCAAAAGCGGTGGGTTGGGGGTTCACTGCTATGAGCTAACAAGAGCTTTGGCAAGCAGAGGAGTGGAAGTTGACTTCTACATGCCCCGCACCGAGTTTGAAATAAAAGGAACCACCCCACGCCTTATTCAGGTTATGCCTGTTTACTTCGGTCCTTACACCGCAAGAGAAGCATACGGTTGGGATTTCATGAATAGGGTTATGCAGTACAATTTGAGGTGTGCGGAGGAAGTTGAAAAAAATCATAAGGAAAGAAACTATGATTTGATTCACAACCATGATTGGTTAACAATGCGAGCGGGTGTGCTCGCAAAGCAGAAGATAAAGAAACCACATGTATGCACAGTTCACTCAACAGAATACGACCGCTCATCACTCGGACCGAACAACCACATACTTGAAATTGAGAGAATGGGAATGCATGCAGCTGACAGAGTTATCACTGTAAGCAATATGATGAAAAGACAGATTGTTGAGAAATTTGGAGTTGACTGCGGAAAGATAAGAGTTGTTTACAATGGAGTTGACCCTGATAAATTCAAGAAGAAGTGGGAGGTTAGAAAATACTCAAAAGAAAAGGTAGTGCTTTTCCTCGGCAGGATGGCTGAGCAGAAAGGCCCTGTTCAATTTCTGCAGGCTGCAAAGAAGGTTCTTTCAGCAATGAGCAACGTTCGCTTTGTTATGGCTGGGGGAGGGGATATGCTTCCTTACTTGATAAACTACTCAATTGAGCTTGGGATAAGCGATAAGGTTACTTTCCTTGGTTACATACCTGAGGATCAACTGCATGAAGCATATGCAAAGAGCGATGTTTACGTTCTGCCAAGCATTTCAGAACCATTTGGGATAACTGCTCTGGAAGCAATGGCAAGTGGAACCCCAATAATACTCTCAAAAACCTCTGGTGTTAGTGAGATAACAACTCACTGCTTAAGGGTTGATTTCTGGGATGTGAACAAGATGGCTGAATACATAATTGCGCTGCTGAAATACAGGGTTCTCAACCACACAATGGGAAGATATGAGGTTGAGGATGCGAGGAGGTTCAGCTGGGGGAAGACTGCGGATGAAACACTCAAAGTTTACAGAGAGCTGGTTTAAATGCCATCAATCTGTTTTTACTTCCAAGTTCACCAACCAATCAGAATGAGGCGCTTCTCTATTTTTGAGGAGAATAACGGGGATCCGTATCACCTTTATTTCAACCAAAAATTGAATAAGGAGGTTTTTGAGAAAGTTGCGCGCAAGTGCTATCTTCCAACAAACTCAATTATGCTTGATTTGATAAGCAAATACGATGGAAAATTCAAAATTTCCTATAGCATAACCGGGGTTTTTCTTGACCAGTGCAATGAGTTCAACCCAAAGGTGCTTGACTCATTTGAGGAGCTTGCCAAAACTGGCTGCGTTGATTTTCTTGATGAAACATATTATCACTCGCTGTGCAGTTTGTTCAAAGATAAAACTGAGTTCAAGGAGCAGGTTGCGCTTCACAATAAAGTAGTGAAATCCCTTTTCAAATGCAACCCAGTTGTTTTCAGAAACACAGAAGCATTGTTCACAAACGAAATAGCGAAAATTGTTGAGGAGATGGGGTATAAGGGAATAGTTACCGAGGGTTGGGAGAGGATACTTGGGTGGAGAAGCCCGAATTACCTTTACAGGGTGAGAGGGTGCAATTCAATTAAAGCATTCCTGAGAAACTACAGGTTAAGCGATGATATTGCATACCGTTTCTCGGCTCGTTGGTGGAGCGAGTATCCGCTTACAGCTGATAAATACGCTGCTTGGTTAAGCAAGTGCGAGGGACCCCTTGTGAACATTTTTATGGATTATGAAACTTTTGGGGAGCACCAGTGGGTTGAAACAGGAATATTTGAGTTTCTCAAAAGACTGCCAGAGGAAATTCTGAAGTATGATAACCTGAATTTCAAAACACCAAGCGAGTTGGTTGCGTTGGAACCTGTTGGCGAGATAGATGTCCCAACTCCTCTCTCATGGGCGGATATGGAAAGGGATGCTTCTGCTTGGCTCGGTAACGAAATGCAAAGGGTTTGCTTTCGCTTCCTTGAGGGTTTGGAGCCGATGGTGAGAGAAGCAAAGGATGAGAAGCTTATGAGAATATGGAGGTTGCTTCAGAACAGCGACCAGCTTTACTACCTATGCACAAAATCATGGGCAGATGGAGATGTTCACAAATACTTCTCTCCTTTTGACACTCCGTACGATGGATTCATAAATTTTATGAATGTTCTTCAGGATTTGAAGAATAGATTAAAACATAAACTTAAAGCTTATGGAGTTGGGAGGTGAGGCGGATGCCGAGGTATAAAGCAAAGCCATATTCAACCAACCCCTGTCCACCAGGGCAGGAGTTTGTCTTCAGAATGCCGGATGGAAGGGAGGTTGGGAAGGCGAGGAGCATGAGCGAGTTTGTGCGCATGCTCAAGATAGCGCCACTTGCTTCAGTGCTCTACCATGCAAACGGTGGGCATTTTGCTCCCTGGCTTGAAACAATTGGGGAGAAGGAAGCAGCCGAGAAAATAAAGGATATTAAAGGAGAGGATGAGAAGGTTAGGAAGAAGCTTGTGCAGGCGCTGTAGTTAAACAAGCGCGTAACCAAGGTATGCAAGGGCGATGCACTTTATTATTTTTCCACCCATGCATGCCAAAAGAAACTTCCAGAATGGGTAATCCAATGCTCCTGCAGCAAGCCCCGCAACGTCAAAGAAAGGGTTTGGGAGAGCTGCTGCTATAAAGATTGTTATAAACCCATTTCTCTTCATCCACTTTCTAATTCTGTTATAAAACTTCCTCTTCCCCCTTTCAACAACTGCTTTTCCTCCCAACCCAGCAATGTAACCTGTTGTTTCTCCAAGCGCGCTTCCAACTCCGCCAACAACTCCAACCAGGAAAGGGTTTAAGAAACAACCCGCAACAACAACTCCCGCAAGCCCAGGAACTGGGAGAACAATTGTTGCGCTTGAGAGAAACATAAGAAGAAATACACCAAGATAACCAAGCGTGTCAACTTTTATTGTTTCAGCAGGGTTGGTTAGGTAAATAGCAATTATGAATAGAACAACCAAAATCAACCCAACAAATTCCTTTTTCACAGCATGGCACCATTCACTATTTATATACCTTTTTTAATTATTACTTATGGTTGTATGGCGCTGAAAATGAAGGAAGAGGAGAAACCAAAGGAAAAACAACAGCTTGAGCCATTGGTAACCGAGATGCTTGAAAAGCAGGAGAAGAAGTTTCGCTCGTTGAAGGATTTGAGATTTAAGGCAATGCTGAAGGAAGTTGAGGAGAACACTGCTTTTGCAAATGCGTTTCTTGTTATGGCAGGCTGTCTCTTCCTTCTCCTTACCTTTCCTTTCTACCCATGGTGGTTACTGCCATTTCTTCTTTTACTTGTTGGTTTCATTGCGTACTACCATGCTCCGCTTGGGACAATTGTAACCACCTTTGTTGCATTCCCAGCAGTTGCCTACCAATCACCTCTTTTTGCATGGTTTTTCACACTTGTGATCTCAACAACTCTTATTACATCTTTTGTTTATTGGCACATAATCTCTTTGCTTTTCATAACTGTTTTTGCTCCTTTCAACTCAATGGGATTCTTCGTTCCACCTCTCCTCACATTCTGCTCTCTCTACCTTGGCTCAAAAAGGGCGTCAATTGTTGCTTTGATAACAGTTCTCATGGTTCTGATTCTTTCTGTTTCATGGGGCTTGCCAACTGGCTCTGTGCTTAACAGCGGTTTTGTTGTTTTCAACCCAAGCACGTTAACAGGGGTTTATGAGCAGAGAATTGCTGAGTTCGCAAACCTTGGAAGGCGCGGGGGAGCTCCTGAAGTCACCGAGCTTGGTGTGGAGTTTGTAGGTTCAATCGGCAGTCTGTTCAAGCAGGAGAGCGTGCGGTACACAGCAACTTCAATAAACGCAGTGCTTGCCGCACTTATTGCTTTAACTATAGGTGACTCGGCGCTTGTTCAGATACTTTTCTGGATGGCTGCTGCTTTTCTCACAGGTTCAATTTCAGGTATGCTGGACAGAAAATACAAAAACACAATAGCAACCGTCTCCTCTTTTCTTATTCCCATTGGCTACTGGATTGCGTGCGCAATCTCAGAGCAGCCTTTTAACCTGCTTGTTTTCCCAAGCGTGCTTCTTGGAATTGGAGTTGTTTTCTTCCTTGAATACCACGGAGTTGACATCTCAAGGGAGGTTGCTGTGAGAAAAATGGAAAAAATGGGAAAGTTCAGAAAATTCGGTATTCAGGATTTGAGCCTTGCGCCAGGAGTTGAATCGCTTGATGATATAGGAAACTACGAGGAAACCAAAAAGGAGCTTGTTGAGGCAATCATCTGGCCGCTTACAAAGAAGGAGCTTTCAACTGCTTATGGTTTGAAACCACCGAAAGGAGTTCTTCTCTTCGGCCCTCCAGGAACTGGTAAAACAATGATAATGAGAGCTCTTTCAAGGCAGATGAAAATTGGGTTTTACTACGTTAAATGCAGCGATTTGCTTTCAGAATGGTATGGGGAGAGCGAGAGGAACATAAGTGAGCTTTTCAGAATTGCAAGAACAAATGCACCGTGCGTGCTTTTCTTTGACGAGATAGATTCCATAGGAAGAAGCAGAGAAAAATACTCGTCAGATGACGTTGCCCCAAGGCTGCTTGCGTTATTCCTTTCTGAGATGGATGGTTTCAAGTCAGCGAAGAATGTGATTATTGTTGGAGCAACAAACGTACCTCAGGAGCTTGACAGAGCACTGTTGAGACCTGGGAGGTTTGATAAAATAATTTATATGCCGTTGCCTGATAAGGAGGGAAGAAAGCAGATTTTCAAGGTTCATACAAAGAACTTTCCGCTTGCTGAGGATGTTGATTTTGACAAGCTTGCTGAGAAAACAGAAAGATATTCTGGTGCGGATATTCAAAATATTTGTATGGAGGCTGCAAGAAAGGTTGCCAAAATAGCTTCTGAAAGAAATGAGGTTGTTCCTGTTTCAATGGGGCATTTCTTATCTGTGCTTGAAACAGTGAAGCCAAGCGTTTCAATAGCTGCTTTACAGGAGTTTGAGAAGTTCAAGCTTGACTTTGAAAGAAGAACTGCTCCTCCAAAGAAGAAGGAAAAAAAGGAGACAAAATGGGAGGATGTGGTTGGGTTGGATGATGTTAAGCAGATTTTAATCGAATCGATTGAACTTCCTTTGTTGCATGAGGATGTGCTGAGGGAGTATAATGTAACGCCTGTGAAGGGAGTTCTTCTGTTTGGACCGCCCGGGTGTGGCAAAACCCTTGTTGTGAGAGCAGCTTCCAATGAGCTAAACGCAGCTTTCATCCACATAAGCGGAGCTGATTTGATGAAAAGCGGTTACAGCGGAGCTGTGAATGTTATCAAAGAAAGTTTCAACAGAGCAAGGGAGAGAGCGCCTGCAATTATATTCATAGATGAAATAGATGCGCTTGCACCAAGCAGAGATAGTTACACTTCACCTGAAAATGAAAGAATAGTTGGGCAGCTGCTTGATGAGATGGATGGGATAAGTGAGTTGAAACAAGTGGTGATGATTGCTGCAACAAACAAACCAGAAAGAATTGACCCAGCGTTGCTAAGACCGGGGAGGTTTGATAAGATAATACTTGTCCCACCTCCTCTTTTTGAAAGCAGAAAGGCAATCTTCCATTTAAACTTGGAGGGAGTGCCTCTTGAAAAGGATTTCAACTTTGATCTTCTTGCAGGAAGAACAGAGGGGTTCACTGGTGCAGATATCGCTTCAATCTGCCAGGAAGCAAAGATGGAGCTTGTGAGGAGCAGGTTGAAAGGAAAGAAAGCAGTTCTCACAATGGAAATTATGGAAGGGATAATTTCAAAGAGAAGGCCTTCTGTAACAGTTCAGCATCTGCAGACATACATAAAGTTCATGGAGGAGTATGGTGAGAGAAAATAAAATTTACGTCGTAAAAACGAAGTTTATGTTGGACAATTGACGTAAATTAATTTTTAATTTATAAATTAAACTTTATATACATCCGAAACCTTTAAATATGGTGCAAAGTTAATGAACTACGATCACCGTTATTGATGCCTGCTGAGCTACTTCTCAGCAGCATGTGAGATGCGGTGGTGTTTTGGGCAAAAAATGTCGCCGATAATCCTTGTAAGAGTAAAGGCCCAAAAAAGTGGCGACATAAAAAAGAGGTGAGAAATTGAAAGGATTGAATGTGAAAAGGATTGCGGCCTTAGCTGCGGGCGCAGCTATACTTGGAGCAACTCTTGCAACCGCAGGAGCTGTGACGTATAGCAACACCCCAATAATCAGCGCAGAGGGTGTGCCCCAGGTTAAGATCGTAGTCGGAGAGAGAGCAGCAGCATCCGACGGTGTAGCCGCAGCCAACATAGCCGCGGTGATTGGGAACTTGGCTTTCAAGTCCCAAGAGGTGACGGCAACTGTTAGTGGAGCTGCAAACCTAGGATGCACAGTGACTGGCGGAGCAGGCGCTGGAACATGCGCTGTGACAAACGAGAAGGTTACCCTTGAGGTGACTGTCCCAGGCACAGTTGGCGGAGTGTATCCGTTCAACACATACATAAACGACTGGGTTGACAAGAAGCTGCAGAACAGATTGTTCAGCACAGTGGATGATGTATACAACACATCCCTTGACCTTTCGCCGTTTGCAAATGATGTAGGCGAGGCGGGCAAGACGTACGCTGTGAAGAAGATAACATCTGCGGAATTCCCAGCACTTGCGTCACCAACTGTAACTGACCCATATGCAAACAAGCAGTACAAAGAAGAGCAGACTCTCTGGTTCCAGGCACATGGACAGTATGATACATTGAATAAGAAGCTTGCTGCAACAGACCAGAAGGGTGCGTACCAGATAGAGTTCACGCATGACCAGGCAGGAATACCTGTTGGAACATGCGATGCAACTGTCAAGACAAATCTGGATAGTAACTACCAGAACGACAGCAATGTGGGTGACTACACCAAATGCCCTGAGCAGGATATGACTGACAGGCACAGGGTGCACATTGGTTTCCTTGGTGACACCTACATAATAAGCCAGATGAACCCACCAACTGACTGTGAACTGACATCGCCAACAAGCGAGTGCCCTGGAGGCTCAATAAACCTCGCAAAGGAGAGCGCATATGGAATTGTGCACGTTGGTGAGAACCTCACCGCAGGCGCATATGTGCTGAAACTAGTGGATATTGAGGCACCACTTGGAAACGGAAAGGAATCAGCAGCAACAATTGCCATATATGACTCAACAGGCAGTCTGCTGAAGGAGGACAAGTTCTATCCGTCAACTAGCTCATACACATGGACAGCACCAGATGGTTCCAAGGTCAGGATAAGGGTGTACAAGACCAACCCAGGTTACTATGCGTATGCAAAGTGGGCTGAGATGGCTGTGTACTCCCAGGAGTTCACCCTGACCAGTGGAGAGTCTCTGGACACAACTGACAACTCCGACTGGGTTATAAAACTCGCTTGGAGAAACAAGGACCCAACATATGCAAGCAAAGAAGCGGATGCATTGAGAAAAATAATACTATACGACAACTACGCAGACCCAACCCAGATTATGGGCACTGGTGACACATACGACTTTGTGACAAAGCCAGTTGCATACCAGATTGAGTTTGGTGGCATAACGCTTGGAGCTGCTGACTACGACAGCTTGAGCCTGTCGTTGGTGTATTACGGTTCAGCAAGCTTCCCGGTGCAGACCGACTACGATGCTGGGTGCAGCCAAACAACCACAATTAATAACACCAACGGTAACCTGTTGCAGGTTCAGTCACTTGTGAAGGACGCGTTCCAGCTGTCTGGTCACGACACGTTCCTAGTGCAGAGGTTCTACTACTTCCTAGGAAACGAAACTAGCTATGGTTCACCAGTTACCGGCCTAGAGGAGGGAATGGTCATCTTCCAGAAGCCAGGCGGGAGCTGCTACTACTACATGAATGCTTCCGTGTATTACTTGGCGGGAGATGCAACAAGCGACGACATGCCAATCTGGTACGACAAGCACGATGACTATGACACTAACACAGCAGCGTTCTGGATGCAGGAGTCTGCATCAAGCAGCTCTGGCGTCGTAGACGTCTGGGAAGTTCCAATATACAGGGACACGGACAACAAGGACAAGTTCCTTCTGACAACAACTGCAACAAAACAGATATACTACAATGGTGTTACAGGTATTGAGGACGAGCTCGAGATTGGCAGAACAACAGTTGAGCCCGGCTACATCTCAGAGAGGGGCACTCAGTTTGTTGACATGTCAACATACGGTGTATCCTTCAAGAGAGCAAGAAGGCTGGGTGAGCTGAAGTTCTTTGCCAAGACGAAGGGCACAGAGGCTACAACTGGCACCACAGTCGGACCACTCGGTGAGGGCGAGACTGCCAACGTTGGTGGCGGTGTGACTGTCAAGGTGAAGGAAATCACTGAGACAGTTGGCACATGCACAGTTGGCGGAGATGCGCAGTGCACGGTGACTGGTAAGGACGGACTGTCAGCAACTCCATCTGTCACAAGAGCAGATGTGAGAGTCCCGCTGAACACAGCTGCCAACAAGCTTGTTGTGCTTGACAAGGATGCGGACACATCCGCTACTTTGATAGTAGTTGGAGGTAACCTTGTCAACACGGTTGCTGCCGAGGTTATCCAGAGTGGAGCAATCGACCTTTCAAAGGATAGGGTCGTTGTGAAGGCAGTCGGCACAAACAGGATACTGGTGGCTGGTTACACTGCAGCGGACACACTGACAGCAGCAGACCAGTTCATCCAGGCGCTGATTGCAGCAGCCCAGTAGAGTGGTTTGAGGGCGCAAGCCCTCCCTTTCTTCTTTTTTATTTTATTCAACTCAGCTTGAGCTCTGCAAAAGTTTATATATACCCCCAATCATTTCTTTTAACTGAGGCGATCAGATGAAGAAGTGGGTGCTTGTATCATTATTGTTGTTAGTTTCTTTTCTGCACGCAGTTAACATAACTGAGTTTGTCACTCCTTATTTATACACTTGGGAGAATTACACAAGGGATGTTAAGATTCTTCCCGCGAACCTTGCTTCAGGAAACTATTCAATTGTTGTTATAAACAACACATATACGTTCCTGCTCAACCTCAGCGACAGGATATATTTTGTCGAAAGCCAGCAGCAGATTGACTCAATTCTCAGGGAATACTATGCTAAAACTGCTTATCCAACAAAAGCGGAGCTGGATGCGCTGAATCAATCCTTTCAAATGTTCCTCCTAAGCAGGGGAACCGCTGAACTCGACTGCAGGATGCTAACTGGCCTTGCCAAGCCAGACGGTTCGCCCCACTTGACCTGCACCAAGGAAAACAACTGTCAGTCCTGTCGCACGGTTCCGGTGTGCAAGGATTATATGGACCACACACTCACATCGCCGGATCCCATGTCCAGTCCTCTTGCAAAGGCAGTAGAAAGAATGTCTTATGATTTTGTCATAATCTATGGCAATATTACCTTGTTCGATAATAATCTAGCAAACTCAATCTCAGGAGATGTTTCCTCCTCATTAATTGCCATAAAGCAGAGTCTTAATGCAATAAAAACTGCAGTGGAGGATCTGGGAAAGCCCCCGGTCTCTAAAATCTATGAGCAGTACGCAGTCACCCATAGTAGGGATGCTTTGGACTTCTGCAGGAATTTCTATAAAGAATACAACCTCACTGCGCTGAACTCCGCGTTAAGCAAGGCAACTGAGCTGAGCAACAGAGTTCCAACAGAAAGCGCATTGCTTCAGCAGGTTTCCTCAATTGTCGCAAGCACTCCTGAAAGAAAGATAAACAGAACAATAAGGGAGGAGAGGGAGTCATTCCTTGCAAACTACTCGGTATGGGTTGAGAGAAGGAATAACCTCACCGGAACGCTGAACCTTCTGCTTCCTTATATAACTGACAATGAAACTGCTGAGAAGCTTGAAGAAGTTAACAACATACTTTCTGAGATGCGAGCGTTTGGAGATGAGAGGAACTACTCGCAGGTAAACCTTCTCTCAGCAAACTTCTCAAGGGCTGCTGACGAGCTTGAATCTCATGTTTCTTCGCTTGCTGCGCTTTACAATGAACTGATGGAAAGCAACCGCTCTGCTTCCGATGCGCTTTTTGAAGCATGGCTGCGTGTTGAGGAGAGCGATTTTGCAACAAGAAGTAGGCTTGAGGATTTATACACGCAGAAAGTATCACTGGAATTCACAATACAGAACAGCTCTCCCTTCACAATTCAGGAAACAAACCAGTTGATTAATGAATTTAAAGGTATAAAACAGAATGCAATTTCAATACGTGACGAGAAGAAAGCAGCAAGCTCCCAGCAGGTTAACAATCTGGTTGTAGCAGTTGCAAAGCCAATTATCTTAATCTCTTTGAGCTTGCTTGAGCCAATCGTGCCACTTTCTTATGAGGAGAAGGAGAGGAATGCAACCACCCTTATAGCAATTGCGCTTGCAGTTGCGGATTTAATTATATTTCTAATTTCTCTTGGTGCTTTCTTCTACGTAATTCGTTCCAGAAGAATAATACTTCCAAGAGTTGCAAAAATTCTCTGGAGTTTCATCTTTGCATTTTTTGCCCTGCTTCTCATACTCGGCTCGCTTGCAGTTTACAATGTAGCAGATATGCAGTCGCACCCAACAACGTATGATGTATTCCTTTCAGAGTTAAAGGAGTCAACAAAAGCTGGGGTGGTTGCTGAGTTAACAGGGTTGAATGGAAGCATGAGGGATGCAGTGAGCAACTGCTCGGAGAAGCTTGCTGAGAAGCTCACAAGCATCGGAAAAACAGTTATGCATTATAAGTTTGATGGGCAGGATTGTTTGGCAGCAAACGAAACAACAAGCAGAGCAGCCTGTGAAAATTCTATTGATGCAAACCCAGTGATAATACTGCGCAGCGGTGAGAATAAAGCAGTTTATCAAGTTTTATACACAAAGAAAGCAACTCTTGAAGGAGATGAGAAGTTTTTCAATGAATGCATAATAGCAAGGGTTATTGGATGAAGTATCTGGTTGGCTTGGTTGTTTTAATTGTCGTACTTGCAGCCCTTTACCTACTATACGGGGTGGAGCAGAGGGTGAGCTTGAGCGAATTTAAAAACGAGCTGGCAGCAACAAACAAAATTTCAATTATTATGGATACGCGCCACTCACCAATAACCATCCCGGTTATGCAGTGCGGCACTGACGTTGCTATGATGCTTGGTTTGACTGGAAAATACGATGCGTTGAGGAATAGAACATTTGTTTATGAGGGGGAAACGTGCTTCTATGGAAACACAACAAAAACAATTAAGGAATGCGAGTCAATAATTTCTGGCTCAACGGTTTTTTACATACGTTACAACCAAAATAAAAATTCAACTGCTTTCTACAAATCAAAAGCGGTTGTTGAAGGTGATTCAGATTTTTTGAATGACTGCGCAATAGCCAGAATGATAGGCTAGCAGTTTACTTTATAAAAGGAGAAGGTGCTTTCCTCATAAAGCTTTTCCATTCTGTTGAGAAAGGACTGCTTCGGCCGGAATTCACCATTCCTGCTATCAATTAATATATAATCAACTCCCCTTTCCCTTATAAGCTCGCAGTCTCCTGCAAGCATTCTTTTCATTTCATTTTCAAATTCATCCGTGTTTATCCCATGCCCCATATACCAGGTAAGCGATTCAAAGTCAACTCTGAGAAAAACCCTCCTTCCCCCCCAGTTATTCACACAATCCCTGTGCATATTTGAAAGTATCAGCGCATCTGCTTCAGTGTTGTTTCTAATAAACTCACATACTTTCAGCTCATCCTTATAAAATAAAACCTGCTCGTAGTTCTGAGCCCAGCCAACAACTGTTTGAATTCCACCAAGAGTCATCACCAAAACAAGTATTGCTGCAACAAGCCAGCCGTGTTTGAACTTCTTTTTTATGTAAGAGATGAAAAAAGCGGAGGAAGCTGAGAAAAATATCAGAGCAAACAGCAACCATTTCCTATTATCCTGTGCAAGCGGTTGGGTTACAAATAAGTTGAACAAAATGAACACGGCAAATGCCATTCCGCTCATCTCCCTCAGCTGAGGTGCAACAACCATTCCGAGGAGCGCAAGCAGTATGTAAGGAGAGAAATTCTTAAGCCAGAATTCAAGAAAACTTTGCTTCTCCTTCAGCCAGTGGCTCTGCGGTTCTGTGAACCAGCCAGGCTTGAACTGCAGGTATCCCTCGCCAGATTCGGATACGTAAGAGAGCTGTGGAGTTGCGAGAAGGGCAACGATGAAGAGAAAAATAACGAGCTGTTTCCAACTCTTTTTCACAAGCAACGGGAGAGAGAAAAAAACAGTTGCTAGGAATGAGTAAATGTGGAACAGAGGGGATAAACCAGTTATTATTGCTGCAAACAAGAAGCTTTTTTCATCCTCTTTTGTGAGCAGAGCTATCACAAGAGCAAAAACGCATATCCCAATCATAAAAACTCTTTGATTTAAGGTGAATTCAGTTATTGTGTTTGCCATCACATACCCTTTATCAGGCATCCAGGTTGAGCCAACCCCCATTTTAAGTAGAGATGGCAGAATCTCCTCCTGCGGCATGCTGAGCAGCTCTTTGAAAAACTCTATGAAACCAAAGTTTCCGTTAAATAGAATGAGGAAAACTGCAAGCAACGCAGTTTTCTTTCCAAGCTTAAACTTTCTCATCATAATGTAAAGCAAGCTAACAAAGGATGCGCCAATAAGTGAATTGGGAATCTGCATAGCCATCGGCAAACCAGAGTCAAGCTTCATAAGAACTGCTGAAAAAAAATCAAAAAGAAAATGATAGGTGAGTTTCTTCTCAGGAAGATAGGGGTAGAGGGGAGGGAAGTTATCACCCCACCCCATCGGCGTAACTATTGCTGAGTGATAATTAACATCAACAACAACTGCTGAAAGCGCATTGCCTTTGCTGTCAAAGTTCCACACCATCAAGTGATTCAGCAGTGAAAAGAATGCAAGTGAAACAAAAAATACAGCAACAGCGTATTTTTCAGGCTGGGTTTTTTTAACTCCAAGAAAAAAACAACAGAGCAGCATCAGCAAAGAGGAAGCAAGTATGCTCGTTGCGTTGAAACCAGTTATAAAGGAAATGAGAAAAACCATCCACGTTGAAAGGATTACCCCAACCGGAAAAGCGGAGAAAAGTGCTTCCTCCTTCAAAAATTTTTGAGAAACCACAAAACCAAAAAGAAACACAAGAGCAAGGAAAAGCAGCCAGAGCAACTCATCACCTATACCTGAGAAAAGCGCCAATTCCCCTGAACCCCTGAAGGAACTCGCTTCCCTCGCTTGTCTCAGTTGAAATCATCTCAATTTTCACCCCTTTTGACTCGGCAAGCTCAATCAACTCATCTGCAAGTTCTCTTTCCTCAACAACTTTCATCCTCCCCCCGCATTCACATTTATCAGGCTCGCTTGAAACACCAATAACTCTCTTTCCGCAGTTGGTGCACTCACCAACATACCTTTTTATGTTCAAACCCTCTGAGAGGAGAAGCAAATCAACCTTGTTTTCCTCCAGTGCTTTCCTTACTTCTTTTTCGCCATACGTTGCAAGCCCATCCTTCACAACTTCCTTCATAAATCTGTCAAGCAGAATTTTCTCCTTCACCGCCTCCTGCTCCGCAATGAGAGGCTCAGCTTTCTCAGTAAGCTCCTTAACTCCATACTCCTCGGTGTAGCCAGTGTCAACCACCCCAAGTATATTCAATTGGTAGTTGAATGGTTTAAGCTTCATAAAATCCTCCTTTGCAGGACCTGGACCGCCAACTATCACCCCTTTCAAACCCTTTATGTTGAGAAAAACCTCATCCATCGCTTCACCAATTCTCTTGTAATACTTCTCTATAGCTTCTTCGACGAGTCGCTCAAACCGACGAGCGGATTGCCCGCCCTTACCTCTCAGTTTGGAATGCGCAGTTGAGTTCAGCTTCCTGACTATTTTGGTTTGCTTTCCTTTCAGAATTGCAATTGTTGCCTCCCTTCCATCCATCACAACCAATCCATACGTATCCTTTGCTTCCAGCATCTCCTCCAAAGGTTGAAGGAAGAAGCTTGAATCGCATCTGTAGAGCTGAACGTGAATTGGCTCAGGAGGAGAGATTGAGAAGAGCTGTATGTCAGGCTTGCCCTGCTCCTTTGAAACGTTACCACAGAAGATTGCAATTCCATTCTCCGGTGGCTCGCGGAACATTTTAAGATAGTTGATTATTTTCTCAAGCGCGTCAAGCACATTCTTCCTTGTGCTTTTTGACTTTATGTTGCTCGCCTGCCCATACTCCGCTTTCAATTTATTGCTAACCTCCGCTATGGAATACTTCGGAGGAATGTAAACAGAAATCAGCTCGGTTCCACTGCCCGCGATGTTGCTCAGCTCCCTGAGCTTTTTCTTCATTTCATATAACGCTTTGCTCCTCTCGCCCATAGCAATACCTTTTATATATGCTGACTATTTTAAATATAAACTGATGCTTGATTCAGTAAATATTAAGCCTACCACAAAGAATAGTTTACTTAGCGGTTTTCTCTATCTGAGTTGGTTTGCGGGTGGTATAGGATTTTTTATCCCCTTGCTCATTTACTTTCTAGTAAAAGATGACAAATACATTAGATTTCATGCGTTGCAATCTTTCCTATTCTCAATTTTTCTTTTTGCGTTGGATATTGTTTTATTCGCAATATTTTTTGCTCTTACTCTTTCAGGAATTAGACTATGGATTGATACACTACTTTGGTTCGTATATCTTCTATTCATAATAGCTATAACTTTCCTGCCTCCATTCTATTTTGCATACCTCACAACTAGAGGGAGAACCTTTTCACTACCCTTTATTACACCCATTGTACTGAAATACATTTAGGCAAACCTCACTTCATCCTCAACTTTCACCCTCTTTTTAACTTCCTCAGGCCAGTTCTTTTTATCAAACCCTTTCTGTGCAAGGAATGCACATATCCACCTTTCAAAACTGCCTCCTGCACAACCGCTCCAAAGCTCCCCTCCTGTTGACTTCACGCTGAATGCTTTTGGGTATTTCTCCCCAATCACGCTGACATTCTGAATTTCAAGCCACTCGCTTCTCTCCCTGCTTCCCTTGTAAGGAAGGTATGCCTCAAAGTCAATCGTCCCAATTCCCTCGGTTGCTTTATCAGAAAGCTTCTTCTCCCCTTCCTGCGCCATCCACCACGGAACAACTGAGTATTTCTTAATCTCAAGCTCAAGCAACTCATCAAGTATGAAGGTTAGCTTCTCCTCAACTTTCTTTGCAGTTTCCCTCACCTGCTCAGGCGAGCCTATGAAAAGAGTTTCAACTCTGTGAAACTCCTCCACCCTCGCAATTCCATGCGTTCCTCCTGCTTCGTTTCTGTAGGTTGGACCGCTCCAGTCATACAACTTGAGGGGAAGAGACTCCTCCCTAATAACCTTTCCTTCCAAAAACTGCCAGAAGGGAGGGCACTGAGCGTATGAAAGAATGCCAACAGGCTCAACTCTCTTAATTATTCCTTCTTTATACACCTCCCCAGTTATTCTGAAGTAATCCATCACCTCCTCCCACTCCTTCGGGTTGCTCACCTTCGGAACCATAACGTAATACGCATCCGGGTATATGCTCTTTGCATGCCCAGACTTCTTAGGAACATCCCATGGCTCAAACTTCGGGAAAATCATCTCCCTGAACCCAAGCGGTTTATACAGATGCTCCAACAGAATTTCTTTAATTGCATTGACAATTGACGTGAAGTTCTTTCCGTAAATGAACTGCCCCTTTGCATGAGTTCTCTTTATCCAGTTCATCCTCTCAAGCTCAGCGCTTGGGTCTTTGTCAAAAAACATTTTCTTTTCTTTGCTTTCCCAAAGAAGCTTCTTCACTTCCTCCTTCCCCTCATACTCCTGCCTTTCAACTTTCTCAACAACCAGCTCAACTATCCTGTCAACTCCCCCAGCTTCTATAACGTCAATTGGTAAGGAAGGAGAGAATTTTATATCTGCTTTATCTCCTTTCACATCTATTCTGTCAACGTAAAAAGCAACTTTCACCGCTTCAGATGGTTTTCTCCCAAGCTCAACTCCTTTAACCTCGAGTTTCTTTATCTCAATTCTTCTAACTCCTGCCTTTATTTTTGCTCCCAGAAGATTGAGCTGGCTTCTTAACCTTAGAAGGGCATCTGGCGCCCTCACATACCTTCCGCTGGTTATCCTCACTTTCAGCTTGTTTCCCTCAACGCTCCACTCCTCAAGCCGAGATGCTTCGCTCTCCTTTCCTTTTGGAGCACCTCTTTTGAAAAGCTCCTCGTTTACACTATTCAGAAGCTTGCCTATCTCATCCTTCTTACCCGAAACATCATTGCTGAATTCAAGCACGGCTTCAAGCTCAAACAACATCACAACACCCCTCTGAATTCTTATTCACACTGAGGTTAATAAACATAAACATTCGGGCTGCCGCTCCCGAGAAGAAGTGCATAGTCAACTGGATTGGAACGGCATCATAAGCAGTATTTCGCAGGTAGTTTATTTAAAGTTTCACTATCTCAGCAGCTCGCTTCTCGCCTGCTCAAGCTGCATTCTCGCAACGTCCTGCTTCCTCCTGAAGTTCGGTATGAGGGAATTTGAAAATCTTACTGGAAGGAGAGCTTCGTATAGCTCCTCCATCTTTGAGAAGTAGTAACCCGCGTTTCTTTTATTCCCTCTCTTCAATTCCTCCAGCATCTCCCTCCTCAACTCCCCAACGCAGTCCAACAAACCAAGCAAGTATGCTTTGAAAGGAACCCCAAGCTCCTCATAGGTTGGAGTTTCCTTTCTCTTTATTATTGAGAGAAGCACTCCTGCTTCAGCATACTCCTGGTAAGCCTGAATTGTTATATTTTCAAATTTATCAAACTTACTCATCTTCTCAACAAGCTTCTTCACCTCTTCAATTCTCCTTTCAGATTCTTTCAGCTCTTTGGAGTGTATGCACTTTATCGCAACAGAGCAGCCCCTTACAATTTCTCTTGTAAGCTTAAGCAGCTCATCCTGCTCCCTCTCCTCCTCCTCAAGAAGCTTTACGATTTTTTCAATACTTTTTTTGAACTTCGCCATGAGTAAATTATATTTATAAAGCCTTTTATATTAATGGGTGATTGCTTGAAGGTGGTTCTTTCAGTTGGCGGAAGTCTTATCAACCCAGGCAAGCCTGATTTTGCTTTCATAAAGGGGCTTGCAGCACTTCTTAAAAAACTATCCAAAAAGCACGAGATTGCTGTTGTTTGTGGAGGGGGAGCGCCTGCAAGGGAGCAGGCATCTGCAATAAGGAAGCTTGGAGGGAGTGAGTTCCTTGCAGATGAAACTGCAGTTCTATGCACTCGCTCAAACGCTATGCTTCTCATTGCTGCGCTTGGGGAGGATGCATACCCTGTTGTTGCAAGGAGTTTCAGGGAAGCAGCTGCGGGGGTTAGCAGTGGGAAAATTGTGCTGATGGGAGGAACAATTCCCGGTATAACAACAGATACGGATGCTGCTCTGCTTGCAGAGCTGCTTGGTGCAAGGAGAATAGTGAATTTAAGCAATGTTGATGGTGTTTACACGGCTGACCCCAGGAAGGAGAGGAGCGCAAGGAAAATTCCTCAGATGAGCTTCAGCCAACTGATACAGCTTGCCTCCCAGCACGATGAGAGAAAAGCTGGCACAAGGTTCATATTTGATGTGATTGCATGCAAAATAATCGCCCGCTCAAAGATAGAAACCCATTTTATTTATGGAAAAAACCTTGGGGATGTTGAGAAGGCTGTTGAGGGGAGAAAGCATTCCGGAAGTGTTGTGAGGTAATTTCATTCAAAAAAGAGAAAGATTTAAAAAGGAGCATATGAAAATAACTTACGTCTAAAGGTATGTTGGACATAAGAGGTGGTTTTGAATGAGAATGAGAAAGGGTCAAACAGCAATGGAATACCTTATGACTTACGGGTGGGCAATACTGATAATTATGGTGGTGCTGGCAGTGCTGTTCTACCTTGGAGTGCTTACTCCACCCGTGCCGTCCCAGTGCACCTTCCCAGCAGGAATTACGTGCACAACGACAAAACTTCACGCAGGCTCAGGTCATCTCACACTTGAGATTGGGCAGGGGACAGGGCATTCAATTACAGTGACAGGAGTGACCTGCACACAAAACACCAGCCAAGCATATGCAACAAGTGGAGCCATACTGTATACTGATTATTCTGGTGACCCAAACATAACAATTGCATCTGGAAGCAAGGGCTTTGTTGCAAAGCCAGGCACATTCAATGTGACATGCACAGATGCCGACGGAAGTTCTGTTGATACATCCATCGGGGCTCAGTACAACGGAAGAATATATATAAACTACACAGAAGCAGACACCAAAATCCAAAGAATTGCCGTTGGAACCTTCTCAGCCAGGTTTGAGGCATAGGTTCATTTATTTTTTATTTTTATTAATTTTTTAACTTCTTCTACCCCTAGAATTGGCTTTCTGACTCTTTCATAGTCTTCAGCTATTCTGGGGCAGGCAGTGTTGACAAAGCAGTCAATTTCAATAAAGTTGTTAAGTGACTCGTAATCGACTTCATTGCAAATCAATACCTCGGCTTTCCTTCCGCTTCTCTCCAACTCCCTCTTCACTCTTACAGCAATTTTCAGGTTGAACTGCCCTGGCTTTGTGCTACAAACTATACCAAATTTCTTCGCAGCAAGCGCGGCAAGAAAAGCCCCCCTCCTCCTTCCCAGCTCTCTTTTCCTCTCCTCCCCCATCCATCTAACCTTTCTCATAAATGGGTCTACTGCTAAAAATGGTTTTTCAGTTGCAACTGCACCGCCAAGCGCATGAAACAACCCTCCTCCAAAAAACAGAAAGCAGTCAACTTTCTTCTCTATACTTTTCACGCTTCCCCAGTCACACCCAAGTATCTGTCCATCATAATAAGCTCTTCTTCCGTGCTTCCCAATTAAAACAACTTTGCCGTTTCTTTCAAGAAATTCTTTTATTTCATCAAGCTGCCCAATATGCTGAACAGTGGTAACCAAACCAACTCTTCTGAAACCTTTCAACTCCTTCAGCGCTTTCTTAACAACTGCTTTGAACTTAACAGGAGTTCTATATTCAACAAACTCAACAGGTATTCTGCTTTTAATTTTAAAAGGAGAGTGCCCGTATTGAATTATTCTATCTGCTTTGCACTTTCTTGCTTCTTCTAAAGAAACATCACAAGCTCCGTAGCAAGGGGAGCATGAGATAACGACCTCATCCCCCTTCCTTTCAAGTTTTTCAGCTAGTTTTAATGCTTTTCCCTTCAAACCCTCTGGAAGCTGGAGAAGAACTCTCACAGAATCCCTTTATAATTGAAAAAATCAGAACTCAAACTCATCCTTCTCTGTAAGCTCTATTAACTTTCTCAGCATGAGCTTCCTCTCAGCGCTTGCAACGTTTCTCCTTGTCACATCAATCATGTCAGGGTTCACTGAAATGCTCGTTATCCCAAATTCAACAAGCTTTTCTGCATATTCTGGGTAAACGCTTGGCGCCTGCCCGCAGATTGAAGTTGTGACTCCGTTCTTTCTGCAAACCCTTATCACGTGCTTTATCGCCTTCATAACTGCTTCGTTTCTTTCATCAAACTTCGCTGCAAGGGTTGGGTTATCCCTGTCACATGCCAAAGTGAACTGAGTTAAATCATTGCTTCCTATTGATATTCCATCTATCCCCACATCGCAGAACTCCTGGGCAAGGAATATTGTGCTGGGCACCTCAACCATTATCCACAGTTTGAAATCCCTGCTTCTCTTCAAGCCGAACTGCTCAAGCAGCTTCTTAATTTCAACAAGCTCCTCAACTGTTCTGACAACAGGTATCATCAGCCACAAATTCTTTAACCCATATACCTCTCTCACCTTCTTTATTGCATCCACCTCAAGCTTGAATGCATCCGGCTCGCTTGTGTAACGCGAGCATCCCCTGTAACCCATCATTGGGTTCTCCTCCTGAGGTTCATACTTTTCCCCTCCTTCT
The DNA here is from genome assembly GCA_038871515.1 of Candidatus Micrarchaeia archaeon. Lineage (GTDB taxonomy): Archaea > Micrarchaeota > Micrarchaeia > Burarchaeales > Fermentimicrarchaeaceae > JAVZHX01. The sequence goes on along the minus strand of JAVZHX010000002.1, from coordinate 114,444 downwards.
AAGTTTCTGTATTCATTTGTTTTGAAGTCAGTAGCCCTGTAAACAACTGGCCTTGGGTAGAAGGCTGCGCATATTCTTCTCATTCCCTCAGCAAGCTTGTCAACATACTCCTGCTCCCTGTGCTCCTCAATTGCCTTTCTTGGGTGAACTCCAATGCCCGCAATCATAAACTCCGCTCTGAACAAACCAACTCCATCAACGTTCATCGCAGCTATCTTCTCAGCAAGCTCCGGCTCGCCTAAATTCACATATATTTTCGTTCCAGTTATAACTGGGGCTGAAACTGCAACTGGTGCAGCTCCTCCTTCCTCTGGCTTCTTTGCAACTGCTATGTCAACTTTTCCTCTGTAAACAACGCCCATTTTCGCATCAACAGTAATCACATCCCCATCCTTCAGCACTTCTGTTGCGTTCTTTGTTCCAACTATGCAGGGAACACCAAGCTCCCTGCTCACTATTGCTGCGTGGCAGTTTCTCACCAACACTGGCGTGTACATCCTTGTGAAAACAACATAGTTGTGATCCCCCTCAACCTCAATGTTGTATACCTCTCCCTCTCCCAGCTCCTCCTCCTTCTCAGCCCTCAGCATCCTCAAATCCGATTTTATAATTCTCTTAACTTCCTCCCCGACATTATTTTTCAGCAGAGGCAGCACGTTTACCTCTATCTTTCTTGAGTCAATCAGCAGGTTTCTATTCACGTATGGTTTCACTCTTCCCTTGTAGTTTGCCTCATCAACAACATCATCAAAAAGCTGCTTTGCAGCAAATAGCTTCACTCCAAGCTTCTTTTCACTTACTCCGTGTTTTATTCTCTTTGAATGCTTCAGAAGCTCCTGCAGTTTCTCAACAATCTGTATGTTGTAGCAGCTTCCTCTTTGAATGCTCACCTGAGGGAGGATACCCAACCTCAGGCACGCAATAATCACTGCTTCTGCAAGTTTCTCATCTCCAACGTATATGTGCAGCCTATTCCTCTCAGCGTTTATGCTTCCATCCCCATCCAAAACTCCTGCTAGGAAGTTGTATAATGAGGTTTCATCAAGGGAAAGCACCCATTCACGCAGGTTGGCTTCAATTCCTGCAAACCTCTCAGCAGGTTCCTTCCTGCTGCATACAAAGTCAGTTGCCCCTCCAATAACTCTCTCCCCTGTTCTGCTCAAAACACCGTTTGAAATTTTCTCCCTCTCACCAGTAAACCCATACCCAAACACATCCTCAAAGCACTCCTTTACTGAGTTGATGAATTCCTCCTTTTCAGGAGTTCTCTTCTGCGTGAAAACAACTCTCCCGTGCCTTGCATCAAAGTCGTAGTAACCATCGGTGAGTATCGCTCCTGCCAAGTAGGGCAGGCTTCCCTCATTTGAGCAGCTCAGCTCAGGAATTCTGTCAACTGCGCACAGCATCTCCTCCCTTTCAAGCATATCGCAAAGCTTCCTCTCAACAAGCTTCCTTCTCTCAAATGTGAGCATCTTATGGTCTGGCGTCACATCCAGCGTGTTCTGCTCTGAATTTCCAGTCTGCGATACGCTGATTCTCCAAAGAGTGGATTTTCGCTTGAACGCATTCACAACACGCCTCCAAACTGCTTTCAGTTTTGATTCATCAACCGAAAGAACTGATAGCTCCTCACCCGATTTAACCCTCTCATAAACCTCTGCAATCTCCATAAACCCTCTCTCTGTGAGAACCTTTGTTTTGCCGGCAAAGCATGTTGCTCCTCCTGAGTTAGTGAGTATTGCAGCTGCTTTTTTCATCGCAGGCACATAATCAGGTGAAGTCATCTCAGTCACAAGTATTTCACCTTTCTCCATCCTTCCAATATCCTTTGCAGTTGGAATAATTTTGACTTTTCCAACAGCAACTCCAGGGCTTGCTCCCAAACCCCTTAAAATTATTTCAGCGCTTGAAACAGAAACACTTTCCTCCACAGCCTCACCTCCTTTCTTCAAAGTTGTAATTGGCCTGCTTTGAACGATGAATATCTCCCCTCCAGCAATCGCCCACTCAATATCCTGGGGCCATTTATAATGCTCCTCAATTTCTTTTCCGTATTTGGCAAGTTTTATTATCTCCTCATCAGTTATTTTCTGCTTCTCCTGGAATTCTGGTTTAATATCCACGTGCTCATTTCTATCATCCACCTTTGTTATCATCCAGGTTTGCTTTGCAACGTGCTTCTCAAGTATCTCAAGTTTGTCCTTGCTAACAACATACCTGTCAGGAGTGATTGAGCCTGAAACAACAATCTCACCCAAACCATAAGCAGCCTCAATCCCTATTTTGTTTCTGTCATTTGTGATTGGGTCGCTTGTGAACATAACTCCTGATTTTTCTGATTGAACCATCTCCTGAACAACTGCAGCAAGCCCAACTTTAAGATGGCTATAACCCTTCTCCTGCCTGTAATAAATTGCTCTGCTCTCAAAAAGGGAAGCCCAGCACTTCTGAACTGCTTTCACAACGTTCTCCGCTCCCTTTACATTCAGGAATGTTGCCTGCTGTCCCGCAAAGCTGGCGTCAGGCAAATCCTCAGCAGTTGCAGAGCTTCTCACAGCAACGTAAACCTCCTGAGAAGAGGTTGGTATCTCAGCACCGCATAGCTTGTTATACGCTCTTATTATATCGGTTCTTATATCATCAGGAATCTTTCCTGACATGATGAGGGCTTTTATCTCATCGCTAACCGCCATAAGCCTCTTGGTATCCTGCACATCCAAATTTTCAGTCAGCTTTGCAATTGCCTTGTCAATTCCGTTTGCTTTCAGAAATTTGAAATATGCCTCGCTTGTTGTGCAGAACCCGTTTGGAATTGGAAGCCCTATACCAGCCATCTCTCCAAGGTTTGCTCCCTTACCACCAACCTTTCCAACATCTTCCTTTCCTATCTGAGAAAACCAAAGCACATTCTCCATTCCCACACCTCCAATAATTATAAATCAACAAGTTTTGTTAAGTAAGTTCCGGAAAGCTTGAGCTTCGCCCTCCTTACTGCCTCCTGGATGAAACCAAAATCCTTTTTGAAGAACCTTATTTTAAATACCGGCTGGTTAGCTCTGAGTTTTGCGCCCCTGTCAGTTGGCCTCCCAAATGCATGCCTCATTCCTTTCTGCAGCCTATCCGCACCAGCGCCAACAATCATTTTATTTTCTCTTATTATATTATGAGGGAAAACAGCAACCTTGAAGTAGTAGTTTCCAGGGATTTGTTTTTCAAGGTATTTGTTTGCTGCCTGTCTTGCAGCCTCCAAAGCGCTATCCCTTATCTGAACTGGTTTTTCAGCAATCACCTGAATTTCGCTTTCATACTTTTTTCCAGCGTCACCCATATCAAAAATCTGAACTGCGTTGTGTGGTAGTGCTTTCACGTATGATTTTCTCGGCTTCTTTTTTGAGTACCTTGTCCATGAAACTTTTCCGACATCTCGGCATGTGTGCGCTGGCCTCAAACCCATAGAAACACCTGAAATTTGGAATAAAAATTTAGAAGTGAGAATTTAAAAACATATGCTTGTTTTACTTGCAACTTCACTTATCATTCTCCCTCAAAATACGAACTAGCTCTTTAAATAAGTCAAGTAGATTACCAACTTTATCAGAACTCTCAAACTCCTCCTTCCTTTTCGTTATGTAAACTCCGTCTAGCTCGTATTCCAGTATCACTCTTGCTTTAGATGGTTTTTCTGTATATGAAATTTCATCGTCCCTATCCGTAGTAACCATAAACACACGTATACGCCGGGTGATTTCACTCTGCTTCAGTTTCAGTTTCCAGTATGGAGTTTCAGTATATCTTTCCCTAAATGAATTTTTTACTGAAAGAATTGCCAAAATTCTTACCACATTATGTTTTTTATCATACTTGTAAATTATCAAATCCGCATCAGGTAGAAAGGAGTATCTATCAAAATGAACCAGCAAGGCACGTCTGACCAAATCCAACTCTGTGCGTGTAGTGGTCCTTTGTATTTCTTTATCACTAACAATTTTAGCTTCATACTTCCTCACTATGGGTTCAACTGCAAGGCGTATAATACTCTCTAACATGTTTCCTACATAAACAACCCATGATTGCCTGGCTTTAACGCTTGCTGTCTGGAAATCCGCACCCGCCCTCTGAAACTCCCTGACTTTATCCCTCTTGTAACTTTTTTCCAAATCAGTCAAAAATTCATCTACTCTACAATACGCTTCATCCCCATGTTTCTTAACAAACTCCTCCCACCTAGCTTTCAACTCCTTTTCCATATCAATCTGCTCCTTCTTCAAAAAGCAGTTTGTTGTAGATATTAGCTTCTTCAATAAGCCTTTTTTTAGCCAGCTCACAATATCCTCTATCAATCTCTACACCAATCGCTTTGCGTCTGAGCATGTACGCTGCGACGAGAGTTGTTCCTGAGCCCAGGAAGGGGTCTAAAATTAAATCGCCAACGTATGAGAAAAGCTTTATACATCTTCTTGGTAGTTCAACGGGGAATGGTGCTGGGTGACCAATCTTCTTGCTTTCACCAGAAAAATTCCAAACTCCGCTTGTCCACTCAATAAACTCCTCTTTTTTAATATCCGACTTGCCGGATTTCATTTTATTCCACTTCTCTTTATAAAGAACAACAATCATCTCAACAGGTGCTATCACATATGGTGCTTTTGCTGATAGCCACGAGCCCCACGCAGTTCTTCTTGAGATATTCCCTTCATTCCAAACTATTGTGGATTGATACTTCCAACCCACTTCCTTTGCTATCTCAGTGATATCTGCATAGACACTCTTCTGCCCACCCTTATTTTTATCCAGGGGGATGTTAAGGCAGAATCTGCCAGTTGGTTTTGCAAGCTCATATGCTTTGCTTATCCATTTTTTTGAGAACTCAAAATACTTTTCATAAGGAAGGTCATCCTTATACTCCCCATAGTGGATGTCAATATTATACGGGGGGGAGGTTACTATAAGGTCTATGCTATTTGGTTCAATGATTTTGGTTGAAAGAAAATCATCATTAATAATCTTAATCCCACTACGCTCAAAGTAAACGCTCATAAAACAATTACTACGCTGCGCTATATAAAATTATACTGTCAACTCTTTCAGCATCTTGCATCTCATGCAAATTTCCTGCGAGCTCAGTTCCCCGCACTCCCTGCATTTTACTGGTTTTTCATTTGTTCTGAATTGTTTTTCAATTGAGTTTTTTAAACTCATAAAGCTGTTAACAACTCTGAATTTTGTCCCGGGGAACTCCTCCTCAAGCTCATTCAGAAAAACCCTCACCCTACTTCTGAATGCCTCATGAGCGTAGGGGCATCTTCCAAATTCAACATTCATTCCTTTTATTATTGAGTAAACCGCGCTCTCCCTCTCAGGAATCATCATAAGTGGTTTTATTCTATCAACGAAGAACTCATCCTCAATTATTCCGCCAGCAGGCCCTAACCTTGCAAGCCTGAACGGCTCGTTTCTTAGAAAGTTCATAAGAATTGACTGCGCGGTGTCGTCAAGGTTGTGCCCAACAGCAAGTTTATTCAGTTCCATCTCCCTTGCAGCTTTGTTCAAAATCCATCTCCTGAAAACACCGCAGTAGCTGCACGTCCTCATCCTCTCCTTCTTCTTTGAAATTTCATCAACGGTTACACCAATTTCCTTTTTGAATGAAAGCACCCTGTGTTCAACTTCAAGCTTTTTGCAGTTCTCCCTTGCAACCTTCAGAGTTTTCTCCCTATATCCCTTGATTCCCTCATCAACAGACAAAGCAACAAGCTCAACTCTCATGCTGTCGCATATTTTCTTTAAAATGTGAAGCATTGACAAGCTGTCCTTGCCACCTGAAACAGCAGCTCCAATTCTATCACCTTTCTTTATCATCCTGAACTCGCGCACAGCTCTCATAACCCTTCTTTCATAGCTTTCAACAAAGTGCTTCCTGCAAAGATTTTCATTTCCATACGGCAGATAAATCACTGCATTACCGCTGCATCTCGAACATTTAACCGCCATACACAACACCAAATATCCCAATTTTATCTTTCTCTGAAACATCCTCCAACTCAGAAACAAGCTTGCCGTTCTTCTTTGCAAGGTGCGTTTCCCTGTTAACCCCAAGCTCCCGCATCACGTCAATTACCCTCATTCCTTTTCTTAACTTCACCTTTATGTATCTCCCGTTAACCTTCACTCTCAAGCTTGCCATACGTCAGTTTAATATATATTACACCTTAAAAAGAATAGCAGGAGGTTTTTTTGAAGAGGTATTGTTATGGGATTCTATAAGCTGGTGAAGAGAGCATTTGAGAAGGAGAGAAAGGAGCGCTCAGAGATTTACAGAAAGAGGTTAATTGAGTGGAGGAAAGGCTCTGTTGTTGAAAGAGTGAATAAACCAACAAACATCGCCAGGGCAAGGGAGCTCGGTTATAAAGCAAAGCAGGGGTTTGTTGTTGCAAGGGTGAGAGTTGGGAGAGGGAGGAGGAAGAGGGAGAAGCCAGATTTGGGAAGAAAGCCTTCAAAGTCGGGAAGGTTTATGTCACCCGGAAAATCACTGCAGAGAATTGCTGAGGAGAGAGCAGCTTCAAAGTTCCCAAATCTTGAGGTTCTTAACTCCTATTGGGTAGGGGAGGATGGAAGGAACAAATACTTTGAGGTAATTCTGGTTGATCCCGAGCACCCTGTTGTAAAAAATGACAGGTCAATCTCTTGGATTGCGGAGCAGAGGGGAAGAGCGTACAGAGGGCTCACCAGCGCAGGTAAAAAGGGAAGAGGTTGAAGGAGGTTTTTGAATGTGGGTGAGTAAAAGAAGAAGGATTATTGATATAGCAACAAAGGAGGTTATAACAACCGCGCCAGGCACTCCTGTGAAAGCATTATGCGATTTGATGATGAGGACTGGGAAGAGAAAGATACCGATAGTTGATGTGCTCAACCACGTGAAGGGAATTGTGACAAGCACGGATTTGATAAACTACTTTGGAGGGGGGGAGAAGTATCTGATAATGGAGAGGGATTATAAGGGAAACTTTCTCAGCGGAATAAATGCGCCAACCTCAAAAATTATGACAACAAACGTTTTCTTTGTGAATGAGGATGAGCCGGTTGCCTCTGTTGCAGATAAGATACTGTATCAATACTTTGGCGGAATGCCAATACTCAATAAGGAAGCGAAGATTGTTGGTATGGTGACTGAGCAGGATTTCATACGTCCTCTTGCTGGGGAGAAATTCAACTTCCCAGCAAGGAATGCGATGAGCAAGAAGGTTATAACGATAACGCCAAACACCGCGATAAAGGATGCGACGAGGATAATGTGCGCGAATCAGCTCAGGAGGCTGCCTGTTGTGAGCGAGCATAAGATAAAGGGAATGGTTCGCTCGTATGATATACTGAAATTCATAAGCGATGCGGAGTTTGCGAAGTTTCATACGTCAAAAGCAGATGTGATACTCAGCGAGGTTGCGAGCAACGTGATGAGCACTGATGTATATGTGGTTGACGAGGAGCTGGATTTGGGTGAGGTAATCACGCTTTTCAAGAAAAAAAGAGTGGGTGGTTTCCCTGTTGTGAAGGGAGATAGGTTGATGGGAATAATCACTGAGAGAGATGTGTTCCGAGCAGTTTATTCAACTCTGAAAATGCAGTATCCGAAGAAGTTCAACGAGGTTGTTTTCACCCTTTTCCATGAGAAGTGAGTTTCCCATGCCAGATTATTACGATGTGGGTGTGCGCTTCTGGGAGGATAGTTTGGAGAGTTATGCGAATAAGCTTGGGTTTAAAAAAATCTGTTGCTTCTCTCATGGAGGGAATGGTGTTGAGATACTTGGGAGAAACCCTGGTGATTTGAAGTTCAGAAAAAGCGGGAAGGTTGTTCTTTTTTCATCTGATAAGCCAGAGCTTTTGAAGAAAGCGTGCAGAAGAGATGCGGATTTGTTGTTCTTTCCAAAATTTCTTCCAGATGTTGGGCTTATCAGAGTTGCTGCTGAAAATAAGAAACCATTTGAGATTCCTGTTTCACTTATAATAGGAAGGAAGGGGGTTGAGAGAGGTTTGGTGATTTCAAAAATAGGTTTTTTCATAAAAATATGCGAGAAACTATCTGCGGATTTTGTGATAACCAGTGGCGCTTCCTCAAAGTTTCTTATGAAATCACCTTCTGAGTTAATTGCGATAGGGGAGATGCTTGGTTTATCGCATGATAAAGCAGTCAGCTCAATATCTGTTGTCCCTGAGTATGTGCTGGAGAGGGTTGGATGATAAAGCCTACAATGAAGGAGAGAAGGAGGTATGTTAAGGTTAGGTTTGAGGGAGAGGAGGTTAGCGAGAGAGAAGCAAGGGAAGCTGTGGATAATGCGGTTCTTTCATTTTTGGGCGAGCTTGGCTTCTCAAAAGCAAACCCAAGGTTGGTTGAGTTCAAAAATAATGAAGCAGTTATCCTCTGCTCCCATTCAGAAGTGCAGAAAGTGAAGGCTGCGTTGGCTCTTGTTGATAGAATAAAAGGGAAGCCAGGCTGCATCCGCATTCTCAGGGTTTCTGGGATGAGGAGCAGAATGTAACCATGGTTACATAGTAACCTGAACTACAAGTATTTTAAATCTTAGATGTGAATTACTACCCGTAGCGTGAGAGAAGAGGTGAATTTATGTATCCGGTTTCTCCCCAAGCATACGACCGAGCCATAACAGTATTCAGCCCTGATGGAAGGCTCTTTCAGGTTGAGTATGCGAAGGAAGCTGTAAAAAGAGGTGCAACAGCAATAGGAATTGTCTGCACTGATGCAGCGATACTTGTTGCGCACAAAAACATTGTTTCAAATCTGCTTGTGCCAGAATCAATGAAAAAAATATTCAGAGTAGATGACCATATCGCGATAACTGCCTCGGGGCTTGTTGCCGATGCAAGGAGGCTTGTTGATTTAGCAAGGTATGAAGCTCACAAGCACAGGCTGCTGTACAACGAACCAATTCCTGTTGAATCAGTCTCAAGACATCTTTGCGATACAATGCAGATATACACCCAATACGGTGGAATAAGGCCCTTTGGAGTTTCACTTCTCATCGCCGGGTTTGACACTGCGCCAAAAGTATATGAAGCAGAGCCCAGCGGTGCTCTGACTGGTTACAAAGCAATTGCAATCGGAAGCGGTAAGAAAGAGGTTGACGAGTTCTTTGAGAAGGAGTACAGCGAGAAAATTAACTTTGAGGATGCGGTGAGCCTCGCTGTTCGCGCGCTCAAAAAAACAACTGATTCAAAACTAAAACCAGAGAACCTTGATATTGCAAAAATAGGGAAGGACAGAAAGCTCAAGATATTCTCTGATGAAGAAGTGAGCAGATACCTCTCCAAAGCCTAGTTGCGTGTTTTTTATGGTAAGCTTGGATAAGGCTATAACAGCCCGTTTGGAGACGCACGGGGAGAAATTTGAAATACTTGTTGACCCAGACTTGGCTTACCTATTCAAAACTGGGAGGAAAAATGATTTGACAAACCTCCTTGCAGTTGAGGAAATATTCACAGATGCAAGAAAGGGTGAGAGGCCAACCTCAGAAGCACTGAAGAAAGCATTTGGAACAACAGACATTATGAAAATTGCAGAAATTATACTCAGAAAAGGAGAGGTTCAGCTAACAACAGAGCAAAGAAAAAAAATGATGGAGGAGAAGAGAAAGAAGATTGTTTCAATTCTTGCGAGGGAGTGCGTTGACCCAAGAACCGGTGCTCCCCACCCTCCGCAGAGAATTGAGAAAGCGATGGAGGAGAGCAGAGTTCATATTGACCCATTCAAAGACGCTGAAGCTCAGCTTGATGAAGTTATAGACTCGCTGAGGGCAATTCTCCCAATAAAATTTGAAAGAGTGAAAATTGCGGTTCGCATACCTGCGGAATACGCTCCAAGAGCATATGGAACTTTGAAGGAATACAACCTGCAGAATGAGGAGTGGCAGTCAAACGGCTCCCTCATAGCAGTTGTTGAGATGCCAGCAGGGCTTCAGGGGGAATTCTACGAGAGAATAAACAGGATAACAAGCGGGAATGTTGAGACGAAAATTATAAAATAAAGGTGAGCGCATGACAAAAGTGGTTGTTCCAGGAGAGCTTCTTGCGGATTCACCTCGCAAGACGAACTTCGCTTATATTGAAAATGAAAAAACCTACTCATCCATTCTTGGTTTGTTTGATGAGACCAGCTTCAGGTTGATACCTCTTGAGGGAGTTTACGTTCCCTCTCTATATGACATTGTTGTCGGCGTTGTGGAGGAGGTGAAGTTTGCCGGCTACACAGTTGACATAAACTCTCCCTACCAGGGTTTTCTGCCAGCCAAGGATTCAAGATATGAATATGAGCTTGGCGATGTGATATCCGCAAAGGTTAAGCAGGTTGACGAAGTTAAAAACATCATACTTGAAAACGCGAGAAAGCTCAGGGAGGGTGAGATTGTTGAGATAACTCCTGCCAAGGTACCGAGGGTGATAGGAAAGAAAAACTCAATGCTTGAGCTTCTCAGGAAAGCAACAGGAAGCGAGATAATTGTTGGAAACAACGGAAGAATTTGGATAAGGGGAGGAAACTCCGCCCTTGCAGCAAGAGCGATACTGAAAATTGAGAAGGAGGCGCACACAACAGGTTTAACCGAGAGGATAGAAGCTCTGCTGAGGGAGGAGGCAAGAAGGTGATGTTGAATGGAGAAACCAAAACTGCTTATTGATGGAAAAAGAATTGATGGAAGGGCGTTGGATGAGCTAAGACCATTGAAAATTCAAGCAGGCGTTCTTAACAAAGCAGACGGCTCCGCGTATGTTGAGTGGGGAAACAACAGAATACTTGCAGCAGTTTACGGGCCGAGGGAGTGCATCCCAAGGCATGACGCAAACCCATACAGAGCGGTTATACACTGCAGATACCTCATGGCTCCGTTCTCAACTCTTGACGAGCATGGGAGAAGCGGTCCAAACAGAAGATCCATAGAGATATCAAAGGTGATAAAGGAAGTTTTTGAGAATGTTGTGATTGCCGAGAGGTTTCCAAAAACCGCGATAGATATTTTCATAGAGGTGCTTCAGGCAGATGGAGGGACAAGATGCGCAGGAATAACAGCTGCTGCAGTTGCGCTTGCGGATGCAGGGATACCTATGAAGGATTTGCCTTGCGCTGTGGCAGTTGGGAAAATAGAAAATCAGATTGCGCTTGACTTCGGAAAGCTTGAGGATAATTACGGGGACGGGGATATGCCAATTGCAGTAGCGCCAAGAAACAACGAGATTCTGCTGCTTCAAATGGACGGTATGTTCACAAAGGATGAGCTGAGGAAGGCAGTTGAGCTTGCGCTGTCAGCAATTCCAAAGATAAATGCGCTTCAAGTGGAAGCGCTGAAAGCACATTACACAACAAAAGTAGAGGGATGATTATGGAAATACTTGATGAAATAAAAAAGGATTATGTAACTGATTTGATTAGGAGGAATAAACGACCGGATGAAAGGGGGTTTTTTGAATACAGACCATGCAGCGTTGAGAAGGGAATTTTTGACTCTGCTGAGGGAAGCGCAAGGGTGAAGCTTGGGAAAACACAGGTAGTTGCAGGAGTCAAAATAGAGCTTGGAACTCCTTTCAAGGACAGACCTGATGAGGGAGTTCTCTCCACAACTGCTGAACTGCTTCCACTTGCCTCCCCAACGTTTGAGCCAGGCCCTCCTGACGAGGGAGCGATTGAGCTTGCCAGAATTGTTGACAGAGGTATACGAAGCAGCAATGCGATAGATTTAACCTCCCTTTTCCTGGAGGAGGATAAAGTTCTGATGGTGTACGTTGATATATACGTGCTTGACCACGACGGAAATTTGATAGATGCGTCAGCGCTTGCAGCTATGGCAGCTCTGCTTGACACAAAACTGCCAAAGGTTGAGGGAGACCAGCTAATAAGAAATGAGAGAACTGAACGGCTGAAGGTAACCCAGAAAGTTGTCACCTGCACCTTCTCCAAAATAAACTCCGCAATAGTGCTTGACCCTGGGCTTGATGAGGAGAAAGCAACGGATTCCAGGCTGACAATTGCAACAACACCAGAATACGTATGCGCGATACAGAAAGGGGGAAGAGGCAGTTTCACAAAGGAGGAGCTTTTAAACCTTGTTGATGTATCTTTTGAAAAAGGAAATGAGCTTAGGAAGCTTCTGGAGTGAGGTGAGGGAATGGTGAAAGCAAGAGTTCGTTATGGTGCTGAGCTCAGGAAAAGAGCGGAGGCTGTGGATAAGCAGAGAACTGCAAAATACATCTGCCCAAAATGCGGTAAAAAAAGCGTTAAGAGAGCTGGTTACTCTCTTTGGAAATGCAACTCCTGTGGCGCAAAATTCGCTGGAGGTGCATACTCCCTAACCACCACAATTGGGGAGAGCGGGGCAAGAATAATATCTGATGCTAAAAAGAGGTAGTTTTATGTACAAATGCTGGAAATGCAGAAAAACTGTTAAGGATTTGGATCAGTCATTTGTCAGATGTCCATACTGCGGTTGCAGGGTGCTTTTCAAGGAAAGACAGCCAATAGCAAAAGAGGTAAAGGCGGACTAAATGGGGGTTTACATAACAACAAGCAAAAACCCATCAGAAAAAACAAAGCAGCTCTGCAGAGCGCTCTCCTCCATCCTTCCGCACTCAGTTTACGAGAGCAGAGGAAGAAAAAGCATAGAGCAGGTTTTCAGAAGGGCAAGAGTGTTGGGAAAGAGCAGAGCGGTTTTGGTATACGAAACCCATGGAGTTCCATCAAGAATGTGCTTTATGCGAATAAAAGCGCATTCATGGAAGTGGATTGAGGATGAAATTGCGCTTTCAAACTTCAAAATATACAAACTACCTAACTACCTTCCTGATGAGCTTGCGGTGAGTGGAAGAAGAAAAAACGAGCTTGAAGCTCTTTTTGATTTTCCACAGCCTAAGGGGGAGGAGTTCATCAAACTGAAAAGCAATTCAAAGAAAATAATTTTTTCATACAAAAAACCACTTCTTGAGTTGATTCTATGAAATGCATTCTGGAAATAAACTTCCCAAGCACTTCCACAGCAAAAAAAGCTTTAAATTCACTCAAGCAGGAAACCAGCTTCAGAAAAAAAAGCAGGAGCGAGATGAGGGTTAAGAAAAATAGATTAGTGATAACAATTGAGGCAGAAAGCTTCCCAGCGCTGAGGGCAACTGCAAGCTCATACCTAAGGCTTTTAAGCACAATCCTCTCAGTTTTAAACATAACGGAAAAGGAGGTGTAGCATGGAACTGCCGAAGGAAGTTGAGCATGATTTGAATGAATTCCAAACTGCTCAGAATCAGATGCAGATGATACTGGTGCAGAAACAGCAGATAAAAATACAGCTTGAGGAGATTGATGATGCGCTTGAGGAGTTGAAAAACGCGAAGGGAAAAATCTACAAATCCACAGGCTCCCTCCTCATTGAATCCTCTCTTGAGGAAGTTGAGAATGAGCTGAAAGAGAGAAGGGAAACAATGAAAGTTAGATTGGGGGTGCTTGGAAAGCAGGAGGAGAAGATAAGGGAGAGGCTTGTTGAGCTCAAAACAAAAATAGAGAAAGCAGCAGGGGAGATGGGTGCAGCGTGAATGCAGTCAATGGCAAACTTCCTCAAATCTATAAAAGAGAAGAGAGTTATCCTGCTCATCCACTCCCTTCCTGACTTGGATGCGGTTGGAAGCTCCTCAGCCCTAAGCTCATTTTTCAAAAACTCAAAAATTATATCGCCAGACCAGCCAACAGCAAAAGCAAGAAAGCTGCTCAGAATAACTGGGCAGAGCATAGCTGTTGGGGAGAAACTGAAAAGCGATGTTTTGATAATACTTGATACAAACTCATACGACTTGCTTGGCGAGCTTGCTGATGAAGTTAGAAATTTCAAGGGAAGCAAAGCAGTGATAGACCACCACTCCATCCATCCAGATTCAATAAAAGCAGAGCACGTGCTTATTGACAACAGCTACGCTTCTACCTCAGAGCTTGTTTATGAAATTTTAAAGAAACTGAACTGGGATGTTTCGGAAAAGCACGCAGTTTCCCTTCTCTGTGGAATGATAGACGATTCAGCTGGGTTCAGAAATGCAAGAAAGAAAACTTTTTCATATATCTCCGAACTGCTTGGAAAAACGAGGATGGATTACCAGGAGATTCTGAGAGTTACTGAAACAGATGTTGATGTTTCCCAGAGAATCGCCCTCCTCACAGCCTGCCAGCGAGCCTCTGTTGAACGTGTTGGAGATTACCTAATTGCAAAATCCATAATTGGCTCATTTGAAGCAAAAGCAGCAGAAGCCCTTTTGAGCTTAGGTGCGGATTTTTCTTTTGTCGGATGCAAAGGAAAAAGAGAGGCAAGAATATCTGCAAGAATGAGAGGTTACCTCCACACCGAGCTTGGCATAAACCTTGCCAGCGATGTTATGGAGAAAGTTGGAAGAATTTTGAGGGGAAGCGGTGGTGGCCATCCATGCGCAGCAGGTGCGAACGGCCCTCACCTTAAAGGATTTGAGGATGCGATGGAGGAATGCGTGAAACTCACAAAGGAGCTGCTTGAGAGGAAGATGCATGAAAGTTGAAAGGAGAATTCTGGCTTTCCTAAAAAAAATTCCAAAAGGAAAAGTTGTCACGTACAAATCAATTTCTGAGAAATTTGGAATTCATCCAAGAGTTGTTGGTTTGATGATGAGAAGAAATCCACACCCAGACAAGTTTCCTTGTTTCAGAGTTATAAAATCCAACGGAGAGCTTGGAGGTTACTCAAAAGGAGTGAAAAGAAAAGCTCAGCTGCTCAGGAAGGATGGGGTGAAGTTCACCAAAAGAATAAACCTGAAAAAATACCTATGGAGTTAAAAAGGCTGCAGTATCCCTCTCACGTTTTCAACTTCCTTCTCAAGAGTCACATACCCATACCCAACTCTGTAACTACTATTGTAGTTTTTATACATCCCAGAGGAGAAAACAGTCAGAAGCTTCCCATCAAACATCTCCCCAGAATTCGTCACCGGCTCGTGAGCTCTTATAAGAATTTTGCAGTTTACGCTTTTCAGCACTTCTTCAAGCACATCCTTTCCAAAGTAAACACCAGCGCCCCTCTCCCTGTTTGGAGCAACTCCCTCTATATCGCGTGGATCGCTCCACGTCAAATCATCTCTCAGCTCAAGCGCGTATATAAGGGTTGGCTCCCCCTTCACTTTATCAGAAACTCCTCCGTGAACAAAAAGAATTCCATTCTCTGTTTTTGCAGCCAAGGGAAGTTTGTCAAACAACATCGCCAGCCCCCTGTAGACACTCGCTCCATTATACTCGTATTTCGTAATAAGCCTACCCAAAAAACTCTCCTCGCCCGAAAAACTCTGGGAGAGAGGAATTACCTCGTGATTACCCCTCAGAGCAACAACATTCTCAGGAAAGTTTCTCTTCAACTCCAAAACAAGATTCAGAACTTCAAGTTGCTTTGGCCCTCTGTCAATATAATCGCCAAGAAAAACAAGCATCAGCTTCTCCTTTTCATTAACTCTCTCAACAAAATTCGTTTTTCTCAGTATTCTCTCCAAAGAATCCAAATCGCCATGCAAATCCCCAACCACTATCGCATTCCCATATTTTGGTATGTACGCTAAATTACCCCTCATCCTCAAACCGCTTTCCTTAACCCTCTCCTCCCCCAGTCTATCGCTAACCATCCTTATTGTTTCCCTAAACTTCTCCTCCTCACATCTATCTGCAACATCAAGCAGGGAATCAAGCGTAACTTTTTCTTTCTTTAAATAAACCATGACAAATTTGCTCATCCAAAATATAAATAACCTACTCCAGTATTCTCCTCAATGCTTTCTGGGGCGCATCCTTCTTATTCTCGCTGAGAATTGTGTACAACCCCTCAACATCAAAATCAACAACTCCATACTCCTTCAGTTTTCTCTTAAGTATCTCCATTCCCATCTCCCTCACAGAGAGTTTCCCTTCCCTCAACCCCCTTATCTTCTCCACCCTCTCCTTGAACTCATGCGACTCCATCTCCTTATCCACTTCAACCACCGCTTTCCCTTCAAACTCCTTAATCACTTCCCCCAGCTGAAGGTTGGATGGGTCAAGCCCTTTTGCCAAACTCCCTTTTATTTTTATTTTCACAACAGGCATCTCGCTGCTTTTCTCAAGAATTTTTTCAACTCTCTCCCTCATTTTTTTAACAACTTCCTCAAGCTTCGCCTCCTCAAACTCCAGCTCCTCGTAGAAGAACGGCCTTGTCTTTATTTTATAAAACTCCGCGTCTTTTTTTTCAGTATCAAAAATGAAGAAGCCCTTCTCCTCCGCATCCTCCTTCCTCATCTGGGTGACAACAGTGCTTCCTGGTATTATGAGCAGCGCCCCGCCAACTTTTTCAATTTTTCTGGTATGCATATGCCCACACAGGTATAAATCAAACCCCTTAGGCAAATCCTCTGCTCCAATAAACTCTTCTCCAGGAAGAAACTCCTTCATACTTTGGTGGAAGATGAAAACATTAAACGCATCCTCAACTGGCTTTGGGGAAACAACCTCCAACGCTTCCCTTGCATACTCCTCTGGGACTCCCCCCATTCCCTGCAAAGCAACTCTTTCTCCATTTTTCTCAAAAACAGCAACCGCTGAATGAACATTCACCACAAACCCCGCTTTCTCAAGCAGTTCAATTGGGTTCACCAATCCCCTTGTTCTTCTCTCATGCGTCCCATGTATCGCAACAACAGGTATCCTCGTATAATTCCTTCTCCCTTCTCTACTCACGTACTCAACAAGCTTCACCCCCCACTTTCTCTCAAATGCTTTTCTGAATATTTCAAAAGAGCGCGCAAGAATCTCCTGCTTCGGGGTTCTTGCATCAAATATATCCCCAAGCAACACAATCAAATCCGCCTCCTCGCATGCTTTCCCAAAAGCCTCCTCAGCCTGCTTGAATGAATCCTCCTCAAACTTCGGATAACCAAGATGAAAGTCGGCAAGAACAGCAATTCTCAAGCAACCACCATGCGTAATTATTAAAAATGAAACAATAAATTAATATATGGACTCAAGCGTGCTTTTCACTCTTTTCATCGCATTTGCAATGGTAGTAATCACGATAATTTTTATTTACCTTATCACTCGGTGATTGTGTGGATTGGAGGGTTGCTGCAGTTATAACAATGCTCGCTTTAGGAGTTTATAACATCCTTGTTAAAAAATTCATTGAAACAGAGGATTGGAGGGTTATGATTCCAATTGTTTTTGCTTTTTCTCTCATTCTCTTCATCTACTTCCTCCTCTCCTACCCAACATTTATTGAAAGAGTCACGCCAAACTCCATATTCCTCTCTTTCTCCCTTGCATTCATAATGGGAATTGCTATACTTTTCACATATGTTTCCTTCAAGGAAGGCGGTCCAGTAAACGTTGTTGTTCCCATCTTCAGCTTAAGCACATTCATCTCCGTGGTTATCGCAGTTGTTTTTATGCATGAGGAAATATTCCCTCAAACAATCGCGGGCATCATCCTGAGCTTTATTGGTTTAATCCTGCTCATCTACAGATAGACAAATGACGTATAACTTTATAAAAATTCCTCATCATATCTATACCACACGGAGGGAGAAAAATGGAAGCAGACTTAGTAAAAGCATCAAAAAAGAAATTCAAAGGAAAGCCCAATATGGGCGCATATGAAAAGATATACCCTAACTTCAAATGGGAGGATGTGCACGATGAGGTTGAGTGGTTTGAAGGAGGAAAGCTGAACCTTGCGTATAATGCAATAGATAAACACGTGAAAACATGGAGGAAGAACAAAATTGCCCTTTACTGGGAAGGAGATGATGGAAGCACCAAAAAATTCACCTTCCTTGAGCTGTCCAACCTCTCAAATAAGTTTGCAAATGTTCTGAAAAACCACGGAATAAAAAGAGGGGACAGGGTTTTCATTTTCCTCTCAAGAATTCCTGAGAACTACATAAGCTTTCTTGGAATATTGAAGATGGGCGGGATTGCTGGAACAATGTTCGCTGCGTTTGGGCCTGAAGCGATAAGGGATAGATTGCTTGACAGCGAGGCAGTTGCGCTTGTAACCGATATGAAGCTGAAACCGAGGGTTGACCAGATAAGGAAGGAGCTTCCCAACCTGAAATACGTTTTTGTTGTTGGCGGAAAGGATTTGAACGCATCTGCTGGGGAGCTCAATTATGAAGAGGAGATGGCAAAGGCATCAAGGAATTTTGAAGTTGAGAAGATGAACCCGGAGGATGTTGCGTTCATACAATACACCTCTGGCTCAACCGGAAAGCCAAAGGGAGTTGTGCATGTTCACAGAGGGATGCCACAGCACCACATAACTGCGAAATGGGTGCTTGATTTGAAGGATGAAGATATCTATTGGTGCACCTCTGACCCCGGCTGGATAACTGGTATAATCTACTCCATACTTGGCTCCTGGTCAAACGGTGCATCCCAGGTTGTATACGATGGAAGGTTTGACCCAGATAAGTGGTATTCCATCATAGAAAGGTATCAGGTTACCATGTGGTATACTGCTCCAACTGCTCTGAGAATGCTTATGGCAGCAGGTGAGGAAATTCCAAAGAAATATGATTTGAGCAGTTTGAGGCATATCTGCAGCGTTGGGGAGCCTCTCAACCCAGAGCCTATAAGATGGGCGCATAAAGTTTTTGGGTTGTGGGTGCATGACACTTGGTGGCAAACCGAAACAGGAAGCATGCTGATATGCAACTACCCAAGGATGGATATGAAGATTGGGTTTATGGGAAAGCCATTCCCAGGAATAACTGCTGCTGTTGTTGATGATAACGGAAACGTTGTGAAACCAGGGGAGGAGGGAGACCTAGCTCTGAAGCCAGGCTGGCCTTCCATGTTTGTTGGGGTGTGGAGGAATGAGGAGAAGTTCAAGTCATACTTCAAGAATGGCTGGTATATCACAGGTGACAGGGCAAGGATGGATGAGGACGGATACTTCATCTACGTTGGAAGAGGAGATGATGTGATAAAAACAGCAGGTGAGCGAGTTGGTCCGTTTGAAATAGAGAGCGCGTTGGTTGAGCACCCAGCAGTTGCGGAGGCAGGCGTTATAGGCAAGCCAGACCCAGAGGGGATAAGAGGAGAGATTATAAAAGCATTCCTTGTTTTAAGGAAGGGTTACTCTCCCTCAAAGGAGCTTGAGGAGGATATAAGGAAGTTCATAAAGAGCAGGCTTGCAGGGCATATGTATCCAAGAGAAATAGAATTCAGGGATAAACTTCCAAGAACGCAGAGCGGTAAGATAATGAGAAGAGTTCTTAAAGCAGAGGAGCTTGGACTTCCAACAGGAGATTTGTCTACAATTGAGAAGTAGCTATTTTTTATTTTAAAATTTTAAACTACTTCCCAACAAACTTCGAATAATCCACAAGCTTCCTCAAAGCTCTTATTGCAGATGATGACGATGTGTAGGTGGGAACACCGCAGTTCTCCAGTATTCTGCCGTGAACCTCGGCGTATTCCCCACCAGGGCAAACAACAACTATCGGTTTTCTTTTCAAATTAGAAGCCTCAATAATCATGCTCACAACTCTTGAATCAATACTTTCTGTTTGGAAGAGAACTCCAACAAGCAGCGAATCCACGTTTGAATCCTCCAGCATTGCATTTATAGCAACCTCAAACCTTTCAGCACCCGCATCCCCGCTCAAATCAAGCGGATTCTTCACATTAACATACGCAGGAACCCTTTCCTTTATCTTTTTAATGCTCTCCTCGCTCAGCTCAGCAAGCTTCAACCCATTCTCCTCAACGCTGTCCGCTGCAATCACCGCCAAACCACCGCCATTCGTTATTATCCCAACCCTCTCACCGCTGCAGAAAGGCTGTGACTCAAACAACTTTGAAAAGCTAAACACTTCATCCAAACTTCTCGCTTCAGTCGCTTTGCACTGCTTGAAAACTGCCTCATAAACTTCCGCATTCCCAGCCAGCGAGCCAGTATGTGACTTTGTTGCAGCAGCCCCACCGCTTGTTTTCCCTCCTTTCAAAATAACAACTGGCTTTCTCTTGGTAACTCCTCTAAGCGTTTCAAAGAACTCCCTTCCTCTTCTAACTCCTTCTATATAAAGCACAATCGTCCTTGTTTTCTCATCATCAGCCATATACCTCAACAAATCAGTTTCATCAATCACAGCTCCATTTCCATAGGAAACAAACTTCGCCATCCCAAACCCCTGTCTTGCCATCAAATCAAGCACAGCACCGCCAATTGCACCGCTCTGGCTTATGAAGCTCACTCCACCAAGCTTCGGCCTTCCCATTTTATACGTTGGAATGAATACACTGTCAACTCTTGTCAATGGGTTTATTACTCCCATGCAGTTCGGCCCAAGGCATGCAATATCATACTTCAAACAAACTTCCCTCAATTCATTCTCAAGCTCAACATTCCCAACCTCTGAGAAACCACCGCTTATCACTATTGCTCCCTTCACTCCTTTCTCCCCGCACTCCCTCAACGCGTTTGGAACAAGCTTGGCAGGTATTGCTATAACCGCCAAATCCACCTCCCCCTTCACATTGCTCACTCCCATATAGCACTTCAAACCAAGTATCTCATCTGCTTTCGGGTTTATTGGGTAAACCTCCCCTCTGAAACCACCCTCAATAAAATTCCTCAGCAGCACATGCCCTATCTTGCTCGGCTCTCGCGATGCACCAACAACCGCAACGCTTTTCGGGTCAAAAAGAACATCAATATTCAAGGCATCACCCTCACATCAACAGCGCAATAACCCTTTTCATAAACAATAACTGGGTTCAAATCCATCTCATTTATCTGCTTGTTTTCATAAAGCAGTTTTGAAACTTTCTGCAACAAATCCGCAAGCGCCTCAACATCATACTTCGCTCCTCTTGCCCCAGCCAAAATGGGATATGCTTTAACCTCCTTCATCATCTCAAGCGCATCCTCCCTATCAATTGGACAAACCCTCAACGAAAAATCCCTGAAAACCTCAACAAACACCCCCCCCAAACCAAAAAGAACAACTGCGCCGAACTGCTCATCCCTCCTTCCACCAACAATCAGCTCCACACCAGGCTTTGCCATTCTCTGAACAAGCACCCCCTCAATTTTTGCTCCCCCAGCATTTCTCAAAACTTCCTCATAATTTTTTCTTAAAGAACCCTCATCCTTTATATTGAGTTTCACGCACCCTCTGTCTGTTTTATGTGTTATCTCCTCAGATACTATTTTAATTGCAACAGGATACTCCGCAACTTTCACCGCTTCCTCAACACTTCTTGTAACTACTCCCTCCAGAAACTCCACCCCATACCTTTTAACCAGCGCAACTGCCTCTGAGTATCTCATTCTAACTACCCATTCTGAAAAACAGAAGCAAGTAAACTACTATAAGAAACAGCACAAGCAACACAACCGCATAAACCACAAGCATTTTCGGGTTTTTCTTAAACTTCTCAACATAATACTCCCACTTCGCTTTCAACCTTGTCCACCTATCAAGCTTCACTGGCTCAGCAGGAGGAGCTTCCTTCGGAGCCTCTCCGGTTACAATTATCTCCTCAGCCGGCTTCTCAACCTTCGGAACCCCAACCCTCTTGAACCCATCCTCAGTCACGCTGAGAGTTATCTTGCCACTCTTTATTGAGTAGCTCACCATATCCTGCTTAACAAGTTTATGTATGTGAAACGCAATATCCCCGCTTCTCACATTCAGCTCACTCTTTATCCCCTCTGGGTCAACCACTCCCTTAACTATAC
Organism: Candidatus Micrarchaeia archaeon; assembly: GCA_038871515.1. Taxonomy (GTDB): domain Archaea; phylum Micrarchaeota; class Micrarchaeia; order Burarchaeales; family Fermentimicrarchaeaceae; genus JAVZHX01. Next base: position 92,686 of record JAVZHX010000002.1, on the reverse strand, counting down.
TTTGAAGTATCGCAACATCAAGCTCGTCAACTGCCTCCTGTGCTTTCTCATCTGCAACCTCCAGCACCCTCGCCCCAACTCCAGTTACCTCAACCTCACTTGGACCTGGATAGGTTGACTTGAAATCAATATACCCCTTCTGCTTCATCGTCCCCAGTATGTTTGCTGCCTCAAAGAAAGACGAATTAATCTTCGGCCCAAACTTTTCAATAACCGTGCCTGGCTCTATTCTCTGCAGAACCACCAAATCCAGAAAAGTAAGCTCCTCCACGATAAGCTTTTTTTAATTAACCTTTAAATAGTTAATTGATGAAGCTGACTTTTCTTGGGGGGAGCCGCGAGGTTGGAAGGTCCGCCTTCCTTCTTGAGGATGAAAAAAGGCTTCTTCTTGAGTATGGAATAAAGCTGCACAACAGAACTGAATACCCCATGCCATTTCAGGGGTTTGTTGATTACGTTATACTCTCCCACGCCCACCTTGACCACTCCGGGTTTGTGCCGGCAGTTTATCAATACTGCTCCCCTCCCACAATTGCAACCTACCCCACCCAAGCTCTCTCAGCGCTTCTCGTTAAGGATTCAATGAAGGTGCAGAAGCTGAAAAAACAGAAGGTGGGCTTCACAACAGCCGACTTCAAAAAAATGCTGCAGAACTTCATACCAGTAACCTACAAGCAGAACTTCCGAATATCAAAAAACATAACAATGCAGTTCACAGATGCAGGGCACATACCTGGGAGCACCATTCTAACGTTAAACTGCGAGAGGAAGAGAGTTGTCTACACAGGAGACTTCAAACTGGGTGAAACATGGATGCATAAAGGAGCAGAATGCATAGACAACTGTGACGTTTTAATCATTGAAAGCACCTACTCCCACACTGAGCATCCGGAAAGGAAAAAGCTTGAGGAGGAGCTTTACGAGGAAGTTATCTCAGTGCTTGAGAGAGGAGGAAATGCCCTCCTTCCGTGCTTTGCTGTTGGAAGAAGCCAGGAAGTAATTCAACTTCTAAGATACTTTGACGGCGAAATAAAAATATTCCTTGACGGAATGGCAAAAACAGCATCAGAGATAATACTTGACTACCCAAGCTATATAAAGAACGCAAAATACCTGAGAAGCTGTTTGAAGACAGTTGAGTGGGTGAACAGCCCTGGGCAGAGAAGGAAAGCGCTTTCCAAGCCAAGCGTGATAGTCTCTCCAGCAGGGATGCTTGAGGGAGGGCCTGCGCTCAGATACCTTCTCTCGCTAAACGATGAATCGGAGATAATATTAACCGGCTTTCAGGTGCCAGGCACAAATGGAAGAAGGTTGCTTGAGGAGGGAAGAGTAAAGGTTGATGGCGTCACACATAAAGTTGAAACTCCTGTTAAATATTTTGATTTGAGCGCCCACGCCTCCCGCTCAGATTTGCTGGAGTTCATTGAGAAAGCATCACCAGAGAAAATATTCTGCGTGCATGGGGAAACAGCTGATACTTTTGCGGAGGAGCTCCGCTTGAAAGGGTATGATGCGGTTGCGCCAAAAAATGGGGAGTCGTTTGTGATTTAGGTGGTTGCATGGAGATATGCATGCTCGACCCGCTGTTCTACCCATACTTCGGTGGCACCGAGAAGGTTGTTTATGAGTTTGGAAAGAGGCTTGCCAAAAAGCACGGTATAACAATACTCACATCTCAAATACCTGGGACGAAACCGTATGAGGAAATTGAGGGGATGAAGGTTTACCGAACTCCCTCAATATACATAAAAAACCTCCCCTCCTTCATGCCACCTCCCTACACAATTTCACCTTTTCTTGTGAAGGATTTGCTGAAAAGAAAGGAAGCAGATATCTTTCATATACACTGCAGATACTTCTACTACCTTGGAACAATTCTCGCAATAAAGCAGATTATGAGAAAGAAGCTGATGCTGACGCTTCATAACGCAAAGCCCGCTGGCATCTCCTTTTTAACAGATAAATGCGCTGCGCTTTACGATGCAGTTTGGGGGTATAGAATAATGGAGAACTGCAACAGAATAACTGCGGTAAGCAGGTATACCAAAGAAGTAACCGTTCCTCACTACATGCAAAACAAAACAGAGGTTGTTTACAACGGGGTTGATGAAAAACGCTTCAAGCCAAGAAAGGATGATTCAATAAGGGAGAAATTCAACATAGGAGACTCGCCACTCCTTCTCACAAACGCCCGCCTTATACCGCAGAAAGGCTTGCACTATTTAATAGAGGCTTTCTACATGCTGAAGAAGGATTTCAGGGATGCTAAACTTATAATAATAGGAAAGGGTCCTCTGCGCGATACTTTGGGAAGCCAATGCTTCCGTTTGGGAGTTCAGGATTCTGTTTTTTTTGTAACAGGAATACCTGAGGAGGAGCTTCCGCTTTACTACAACAACGCAACCCTGTTTGTGCTGCCCAGTCTGTGGGAGCCTTCTGCGGTTGTTCTTTACGAGGCACTTGCATCTGGAAAAGCAATCGTTGCAACTCGTGTTGGAGGAAACCCGGAGATAGTGAGCGAGGAATGCGGCATGCTTGTTCCTCCGCACAACGCGCATGAGTTACATGATAAAATAAAACTTCTTCTTGAAAATGATAAGATGAGAAGAAGAATGGAGAGAAACTCAAGGAAGAGGGCTGTTGAGAACTTCACGTGGGACATTGCTGCAAAAAGATATGAAAAAATATATGAGAGGGTTCTCTCTCACTTGTAAAACTTATACTCATCCGTCTTTCCTTTTTTCAAAACATACAAATCAAAATATGCTTTCCAGTAGTGCAGCGTTTCCCCAACATAACCCGCTTTCTCAAACCTTCTTGTAGATGTTTTCACTGCAAGCGAGGGGTCAAAAACAACTTTTCCGAATTTTTTTATTCTGTTTGGAAACTCATTGTCATCAAGCGTCTTTATCCCCTCGTTGTAACCCCCTGCCTTCATATATATTTCCTTTCTGAATGATGAATTGCATCCATGGAAAACAACAAACCCAAATAACATTGCAAACCTTGCGAAGTAATCAGTTGTTATTTTAAATATCAGCCTGTGCTTCAGCTTTCTATCCAACGGCTCAACAGGGCCTCCAACTGCAACAACTTCCTTGTTTTCAAAATGCTTCGCTATCCTTTCCAACCAGTAAGGGGGAAAAACAGTATCCCCATCTGTGCATGCAACTATCTCCCCTTTTGATTCTCTTGCACCTCTGTTTCTTGCAAGCGGCACCCCTCTCCTCGGCTCGTATATCACCCTCGCCCCATATTTTTCAGCTATCTCAACCGTTCCATCCTTGCTTCCTGAATCAACAACAACCACTTCAAACTCCTTATACGTTTGCTCTTTCAAAGATTTCAGGCATCTCTCAATCACATTCCCCTCATTCAAAGTGGGTATAACAACCGATATCATAGCACCATCCTCTCATACAGCTCAACCATCCTCTTCGCGCAGTTCTCAACAGAGAATGCTTCAGCAGTCTTTCTTGCATTTTTTCCCAACTCCTCCTTCTTTTTCAATGCTTTTATTATCTTCTCAGCGCACTCCTCCGGGTCGTCTGGGTTGAACTTGTAACCATTATACCCATCCCTTATAATTTCCCTCAAAGCAAGGTAATCTGCGCCAACAACCGGCTTGCCGCTTGCCATCGCCTCCTGAACAACTATACCTTGGGTTTCAAACTTTGAAGGAATTGCAAAAACATCAGCTGCAGCGTAAACAAGAGGCATCTTCTCAGCTGGAACTACCTCGTTTACAAACTTAAACCACTTCCCAACCCCCGTTTTGCTCACCAGCTTCTTATAATAATCTGTTGCCGGCCCTTCCCCAACAATAACAAACCTGGCATCAGAAAACTCCTCAAGCACCAGCAGAGACGATTTTATAAGTGTGTCAAGGTTTTTCTCAAGCACCAATCTACCAACATTCAATATTATTTTATTCCTCTCCATCCCCCACTCCTTCCTCATAACCCTTCCATCATTCTCAGGGTTGAATTTTCTTATATCAATACCTGTTGGTATCACATGCACTCCAGTCAAACCTCTCTCCTCCAGCATCTCCTTTATAACAACGCTCGGTGCAACCACCGCATCGCACTTCTTGTAATACCATATTAAATACTTCCAGGCAAACTTCTCAGCAAGCTCCTTCACAACTTTTGCTTTTGAAACATAGTGAGTTGCGCTTGGTATCATTGTATGAAAAGTTGCAACAAGTGGCAGTTTATTCATCTTTGCAGCCTCAACAGCAGCAAGCCCCATCGTTGCCATCCCGTGGGAGTGAATGAGCTGAATACCTAGCTTTTTAACCTTGCTTTGAGAGGTGAAGGGAAAAAGCGCAATTCTGTACATTGGGTAGGGCTTGAAAGGAGTTGATGAATAATAAAAAACCTTCTCATCCTTATTTTCCTTCTTTGTTTTCTTATCCCCAGCAGCGAATATGAATATCTCATGCCCCATCTCCTCAAGCGCCTTTTTGAATGTTAGAATAGATGTGACAACTCCATCCTTGTTTGGAAGGTATGTTTCGGTGTAATACGCAATCCTCATGTTTCTGCAATATGTTTTTTTGGGTATTTATAACTTCACTAAGGAATTTAAACTCCAAAACACAAAAATAAATTATGTCAGTTAAACTGAAGGAGGAAGAAGGAATTCCAGTAGTTTTGGAACCATTCTCCAAAGCAGTAAAAAAAATTGATGAAAAACAAACGCTTGCCGAAATCACCCACTCCCTTGTAAAAATAACCGATTTGAACAACAACCTCCTTATATCAAATGAACGGAGAAAGAAGGAGCTTCAGAAAATTGCAAGCGAATTGAAATTATCTGCAAAAAAAGTCGGCACTCCTGAGTTTCAGAGAGACATTGAGCTTCTCTCCGAGCACCTGAAGGAGAGCAACCCACTCCTGAAAAGCTTTGTCTCCGGCAACCTTGAATCAATTCAACTTTTCCTGAGAAGAAGGGGCTACTTCTTTGAAGCATTTCCAATTGAATCAAAAGATGGTTATGTGAAATTTGCATACGCGCATGGTGAGGAGAATGAGAAGTTAAGGGAAGTTGCGAATGAAGCTGGTGTTAAAGTTACAAAAAGAGTTTTCAACATATACGGAACAAACTCCCCCTCCTCTTACTTTGCGATAATACCTCACCTTCTGAGAAAGGATGAGCACGAACTTTACATACTAATTCACCAGAATGAAATTGATGAAGTTAAAGGAAGGATGAATCATGTAAAGGAAGTGAGTGAAGGTGGAGCGATAAACCGCGAAAAGCTTTTCACAGGGCACTTCTTCACAGATGGTTACGATGTGCTTCCAAAGCAGATATACACCAAGCTTGACAGCCAGCTTCTGAAAGATGGTTTGAAAAATCTATTTGCAAGCAACAAGGAGTATGACGAAGCAAAGGTAATTAAGTTTGCAAATAAAATAAGGGAAACAACAGGACATGATGACAGAATGCTTGAGGTGAAGTTGCTTACATTGAGAATGTTATTCCAAGCATCGCAGAAATACAACTTCGCTTCACAGGAATCAATAAACTTATTTAGGGATGCGTTCACCCAAATGCACAAAGTGCATGAGGAGAGGCACTCAAAAAACAACGCATGGAAGATAAAGCTGTCTGCCTCTGATGATGAGAAGCTTGCCTACCTGGAAATGATGCAGGGGAGCAAGCTCAAGCAGGATGGAATTCCATTTCTAGCTTTATCAATTAACCTGATGGGGTTTGCAAACTCAATGGAGGAGAAAACCCCAAAGGTTGTCCACCCATCCATCCAGGAATCCCAGCATTACATTGAATGCCACAAGAAAGCAGGTTACGAAATTGTTTTGGAGATGGCAAAGCAAGCAGCAGAAATATACGGAATAAAAGGATACCCAGAAAAATACCTGACAGACGGAGATAAGAAAACAATTCTTGCATTGGGAAGGCTTGATGAAACAGAAATAAAGAAACTTGCAATTCAGCTTGAATCCTCTTTCCTTCAAACTAAATTTTAGTCATCGCCCACAGAGCAAAAAGCGCTGCTCCAAGTAACAGAAGCGGTGCAACTATCCTCATCACAGCAACTATTGAGTTCACAGTCCCAATCAACTGCTGGGATTGGCTCACCCCAAAAACCCTCACTCCCTCCACTTTAACTACCTTCATATCCGCTTCAACTGGCTCAATATTTTTTGCTGCTCTCAGCACGCACTCGCATGCTCTCCTCACAACCTCCTCCCCATGCTTCCTTCCAATTGGGTTTATCACTCCACCCACAACGTTTGTGCTGTGAGAATCAGTTGTCATAACCTCGCACTTCACCCCCAGCTCCTTAACTGCATTTATCATTTCCTTTCTTGTGCTTGGAAGTATCCCATTTCCATCCAAAAGAACAAACGCAAATCTCTCCCCGTTGAACTCAAAAAGCGCAACCTTCATCCCCCCTCTTCCTATACCTGCTTCCTTCCCCAAGTCTATCAATGAATCTGACGCAACCCCAAGCTTAACAGCTTTTGGTTTTTTCTCACTCTCAACAGCTTTCTTTATTGCCTCCATGTATTCAAAGCTCAGCGGGTCCCCTGCTTCCACCCTCGTTATCTCCCCAGTTTCAGCATTATGAGCATCAGCAACCATCGCCTCCTCCAAACCAGCAGCTATTGCCTGATTTCTGAAAGCCAGCCCAAGCGAAAAATCCACATCCTCAGTCGTTCTCGGTGCCCTTGTTAGAACAACGAATCCCTTTCGGTTAACAACCAAGCTGTGCACTCTGCACGTTCCGCTCTTAGCGGTTGTTATACTCCCTGTTGCCTTCCCAAACTTCATACCACCGATAACCTCCTTGCCTTTCTCTATAAACTTCACAGCCTCTTCAGAGGAGACAGGGTTGAAATCGTGCGTTGCGGTTCCGTGGAAAACCATCACCTCCCCGCCAAACATTTCGCTTAACGCACTTGAAACAAGATACGGAAACTCGCTTCCTCCCAAGTTGCCAAAAGGGCCGTAATGAACATATGGGATGACAAAAATACACTTCATCTTCTCCTTAACTCTGAACGCCATAACGCCAAGCAGAGTATCTATCTCAACCCCAACCTCCTCAAACATATCCTCCAGCTTTTTTGACCTCTCAAACCACTGTGCCAGAAATAGACTTACCGCCTCTATGCTTGACACTCCAAAAGTTCTCTTCATTGGTGCATTCACAAGCCAGAACAAAACGTAAACTGCAACAAGGAATATTGAGGATGCAAAATACAGCTTCAGCAGCGCGAACTCCGGTGTCGCCTGAGTTGAAATCGGGCTGTACGCAAGGAAGAAAACTATATTCATGGTTGGTTGCACAATTCCAAACAAAAGAGAGCTCTTCCTCATGTTAAAAACAATATAAGCAACAGAAAACCACAGAGCAAAAACAAACGCATTTCCTACAAGTATCACATCAAAGCTGTTAACCCACTCCAAACGAATAACTCTTGCGAATATATAAAAAAATGAGTAGATAACTGACGAAGTAAGCGAAAGGAAAAGAAGCTTTCTGAAGCTTATTCTTCTTTTCATAAGCACGCATGCTGCTGAGGAAAGAACAGCAGGCACGGCAAGTACGAATATTCCCTCCCCGCCTCCCCTGGCAACTGACAGGATTGGCTCCTCACCGCTGAGAAGATGAGCAACGCAACCTGCAACAAAAGAGAATAAAACAATTAGGATGAATATTTTGAATGAAGATGGTAGGCTTGCTGAGAGAAAACGAGTTAGCTCTACCGCCTTTCCTGTGGAATCCTGCAACGCTTCACCTATCTGTCCTCGCCCTGCCGTTTCTGCGAGCGATGGATTGGCTCTTGATAGCGCTCCTCACTCCACTCTCCTTTATCATTCCCTCAAGGCAGTAAACGTTTTTTATGAACTCCCTTGCAACTTCTCTGAAGCTCTTTTTCTTCTTCTGCGCTAGCTTCATCAGCTCCAGCGTTATGAACCTCATCTCAGAGTTTATGGAGGCTATCTCTTCATCATACATAACTCTTTTTTTATTCACAAAAAAATATAAGCCTTCTGCCTTTCAATTTTTCACATGGAGAAAATCTGCCCGAAGTGCGGTGCATTAAGCAGCAAAAAGAAATTCATCGGCGAGTTCTGTGAGGATTGCTGCTTCAAAGCAATTAACATACCTCTTCCCTCAAAGGTTGAGCTTCCTTTCTGCAAGTTCTGCGGAAAAGTGAAAGTTAAAAAATGGGCGGAGTTGAGCAGGGAAACTCTCACCGAAATTGTGAAAAGAAACGCTGGGAAATTTTGTGACAGCTTCCACATTCAGCAGCTGAGGGAAGGAGTTTATGAGGTAACATTCAACATAAAAAGGAATTCAAACTACTTCCAGATTAAAAAGCAATTCTCAATTCAAAAGATAAACTCTGTCTGCGATGAATGCTACAGAAAGAAAAGCGGTTATTACGAGGCAATCATTCAGATAAGGGGTGAACGTGCAAGAAACTTATCAAACAAAGTTATACGTGAGATTGAGAAAAGAACCTTTGTGAGCAGGTGCGTTGAATCAAAAGAGGGAATTGATTTTTATGTTGGCTCAAAAAAAGCAGCTGCAGAAGCGCTTGCTTCCCTTAACCTGAAACCAAAAATTTCGGACAAACTTTTTGGAGTGAAGGATGGAAGAAGAGTTTACAGAAGAACCTACTGCGTGATTACTTAACTACGGTGAATTTAAACCCATAGTGGAGCAACCCCTCCTTTCCCTCCTCCTGAATTCTTCTGAAAACCATCTTCACAGGAGCACCTATTTTCACATCCTCAACATTGCAGTCAACAATCTGTGTTGTCAGCTTCGGCCCTTCCTCAAGCTCAACAATTGCAATTATGTAAGGAGCATCAAGCTCAAAACCAGTTGGAGGAGAGTGAACAACAGTATACGAATATATCTTTCCTCTCCCAGAAAACCTAACCTCCTTCACCTTCCCTTTTCTTCTGCAGCTTGGGCATATCTTCCTGACTGGGAAAAACCTTGCTTTGCAGTTCTGGCACTCGCTTCCAATCAACCCATATCTCTCTGGAATTCTCCTCCACGCAAGCGGTAAACCAACAGTCTGCGAAGACATTTTATCACCTGCTCAGTCCACCCTCCTCATTATATGAATCACACACGTTGCTCCACTTCCACCAACGTTATGCGTCAACCCAACTTCCGCACCTTTAACCTGCCTTTCCTTAGCTTCCCCTCTCAGCTGCCAAGTTATCTCAACAGCCTGCTTAACCCCAGTTGCGCCAACAGGGTGACCGCATCCCTTCAAACCACCGCTTGTGTTCACCGGTATTCTCCCATCAAGCGCAGTCTCCCCATCCTCAACTGCCTTTCCTCCTTTCCCTTTCTTGAAGAAACCCAAATCCTCATACGCAATTATTTCGGCAATTGTAAAGCAGTCATGAACCTCGCAAACATCAATATCATTCGGCTTCAACTTGGCCATCGCATACGCTTTCCTTGCCGCTTCCACAGTTGCGTTCAACGTTGTCAATGACTTTCTGTGGTGCAATGCCAAAGTATCGCTTGCCTGAGCGCTCGCAATAATTTCAACAGGAGTATCCGTATACTTGCCAGCTCTCTCAAGAGGTGCCAGTATAACAGCTGCAGCTCCGTCAGTGATTGGGCTGCAGTCAAAAAGCTTCAAAGGAGATGCAACCTTCCTTGACTTCATAACGTCTCTTAAAGTTATTCTTTTTTGGAAGTGAGCATAAGGATTTTTTGAAGCATTGTAATGATTTTTCACAGCAACCATCGCCATCTGCTCCTCTGTTGTGCCAAACTCATGCATATGCCTTCTTGCCATCAACGCGTATAAAGCAGGAAAAGTAGCTCCCATAAACAGCTCCCACTCCTGGTCCCCTGCCCCGCCAAGCGCAACTGCCGCATCCCCAACAGGCACATCAGTCATCTTCTCCACTCCACCAACAACCACCACATCATGCAAACCGCTTGCAACGGCAAGGTAACCTGTTCTGAGAGCAACTCCGCCAGAAGCACAAGCTGCTTCAACCCTTGTTGCAGGTATTGGGTTCAGCCCCATGTAATCAGCAATCAATGCAGTTATATGCTCCTGTCCAATCAACCTACCAGCAGCCATCGTTCCCCCATAGATTGCGTCTATTTCCTTTCCAGACATGTTTGCATCCTCAATTGCCTTCACTCCCGCCTCTGCTATCATCTCACGAAAACCTCTCTCCCACTCCTCCCCAAACTTTGTCATCGCAGCTCCAACTATTGCAACTCTCCTCATGAATTCACCTAAAGAGTTTTCAGCTTCCTTTTATGCTTTGCATACACTCCATAATCAACATACTCCTTATCCCCAACATACTGAATAACCGTTCTTCCTCTCCCCCTCCTCTCAAGAATTCTGTCTGTGACAACTATGCTGAAAGAATCGCTTCCAGCGCCACTTCCAAATGAAGTGAGCAGTATCCTCTTTCCAGGCTTTGCAACATCAAGCACAGCGGCAAGCCCAATGAGGGAAGCAGCTGAATACGTGTTTCCTATCAAAGGTGTCAGCAAACCCTGCTTTACCTTCTCAATATCAATCCCAAGCATCTTCGCAGCCTGAACTGGAAACTTGCCGTTTGGCTGGTGAAAAACTGCATAATCAAAATCGCTTGGTTTTAACCCAAGCTTCTCCATCAAACCTTTTGACGCATTTACTGTGTGCTTGAAATACGCAGGCGCACCAGTGAACCTTCCTCCGTGGCTTGGGAAATCCATCCCAGGCCTTCTCCAAAAATCAGGCGTGTCTGTTGTGTAGGAATACGTTCCCTCTATCTCAGCAATAACCCCCTCCCTTCCAATTATGAACGCAGCAGCGCCTGCCCCAGCGCTGTATTCCAAATCATCCCCAGGCCTTCCCTGCGAAACATCTGTTCCAACACCCAACCCATACCTTATCATTCCGGAGCTGCACATTCCCATGCAGCACTGAATTGCAGTTGTCCCAGCTTTGCAGGCAAACTGCATATCCGCAGCAGTCAAATCAGGGGTTGCGCCAACTGCCTCTGCGACAATCGTTGCAGTTGGCTTCACTGCATACGGGTGAGATTCAGAGCCAACAAAAACCGCATCAATTAGCTTTGGGTTTATCTCAGCATACTTCACCGCATTCCTGCTCGCCTCCACAGCCATCGTCGCAGCATCCTCATCCATCCCAGGAACGCTTTTCTCCATTATCCCAAGCCCATCCTTCACCTCCTCTCCATCTCCTCCCCAAACCCTGCTTATCTCCTCAACCTTTATCCTATAACGGGGTATATGCACCCCATAACCAACAATTCCAATCATAGAATCACAGCTTTTTCAACCTCTCAAGCAGCTCATTTATACTCAACTTTGTTGTAACTATCGGTATCCTCTCCTTCTGCGCTATTTTGACAGCAAGCTTGTCAACAGTGTTTATTCTGTGCAGCACCACAACGCTCGGCTTCATCTGGCTTACCCTTACAACCACCATTGGTGATCTACCCGTTGTAACTTTTGTGAAAATAAAAGCTCTTTCCGGGCTTGCCCCAAAAAGCTTAGGAAACTCGCTATACGGCATCTCAATTATCACTCTTATGCTGTCAAGAAGGGTGAACCCATATAACTTTTTTTCTGGCATCACCTCCTCATTCACAACAACCTTCCCCTCTATCATCTTCGCAAAGCTCTCACCTGTTATACTTGTTGCGAACTCGTGCGTTTCAAAGAAAATTCCACTTCCCTTCTCCTCCCTGAACCTCTGCGAGATCTGTCCCCCTCTAGCAGCATCTATCTCAATAAGCGCATCAACAAACCTCCTTATCACCTTAATACCTGGCGACTCCCTTCTGTCAGCCTCGTAATCGCTGATTGTAGAAGGCGATATCTTAAGATACTCGCCTAACTCTGCCTGAGTTATCTCAAATATCTCCCTCCATTTCTTCATCGTTTTTCCTGGTGTATCCGAAAGGGCTATCTCCCCAGCTATTCTCACCGCGAATTTCTCCATGCTTACTTCTTGTGAAAAACAAGCTTTTTAAGTTTATCGAATATGGGTTCGTTGAATGACGTTAAAATAAGCTTTTATAGAAAAAAATTCATAAAAAAAACATGCAGAAAGAGCTTCTCAGAGACGCACCCTCAGAGTTGGAAATTATAAGGGAGGAGAAGACGTTCAAAAGAAACAAGGATATTGTGGATTACCTTGAAGGGTTTCTGAGTTTAAAAAAAGATAAATTTCACTCCCTAACTCTCAATATGCCTGCTGGAGGAAGCATCCGAGCCGTGGGGTATGGAAATGCAACTCTGATAAAAGGCTCGGAATGCGTGGCGTATGCCTGTGGAAAGAAAGCAGAGTTCGCCTTCTTATGGAACTTCGCAAGGGACGTGTGCAAGCAGTACGGAGAACCGTACTTTGTTGAATCCGTTCTACTAGAAGCGGTAAGGGATAACTCAAAACTGAAAAAACTGCCGGATTCAAAATTCCAAGAAGTCAAAATCATCTTCTCAGCTCTGAATAACACAAATGTAACTCTTCTTCCTCCTCAACGTGCTTTTGTTAGGATGGATAATGACACTCTGAAAGCATTCTCAAATGACTGTGAGGAGCAGATGCGCTGCGCAGCGCTTCTCACGAAACTTGAGAAAGAGGGCTTGCCTCCAAATGACGCAGTCCGCAAAGTTCTTGAAGTATCAAGCACGGAAAACTTTGTAAAAGCATGCGACGATTTTGGGTTCAAAGTTGAGAAAGATTTGTCCTCCTCTTTTTTGGAAAAAGAGAGGGTGATGAGGCGGGAGCTGATAACTTTCCTCCTAAAAGTTGAGGAGGGCTCTCTTTCAAGAAGTGAACTTGAGGAAAATGCAAAGAAAATTGGAGTTGATGTTTGCGAGCTGAACATTATGAGAAAAATAATAAAATACAAAAAGGAAATTGAGGAGGAAGAAGCAAGTATTGAATCTAAAAGAAAGTATGTCAGCTCGCTTGCAGAAGGGGTAATGAAGGATCAGATGAAAAAAGATTTGGATATCAGCATTGCATATATGGATAAAAAAATAAGTGCGGTTAAGAATATGGAGAAAGCACTTGATATGATACGTGAGTTAGATGAATCTCATAAACCTTGATACATGGGGAAACTATGGAAAAGCATTTGATGAATCATTCAAAGCAATACTCGCAGGCGAGATGATAATCTACCCAACAGACACAACATACAGAATTGGAGCAAACGCAACTGATGAGAATTCAGTGAGAAGGATAAAAATCACAAGAGGAGATGAGTCAATCTCAATTGTTGTTTCTGACTTTCAGATGCTGAGAAAATACTGCAGAACGGATAATATACCGTTTGCTCTCCTTCAGCAGCTCTTCCCTGGTCCAGTTACTGGGATATTCAACAGAATAAGTGGGATTTCGGATGAGATAGCTGGGGAAACAGTTGAGGTGTGCATCCCATACCACCAGTTTGTGCTCTCGCTTGTGAGGAAGCTCAACTTTCCAATCGCATCCTCAACCGCCAATTTTTCAGGTGAAATTTCACCTAAAAGCATCAGCGAGGTGCCTCCCCAACTTGCCGAGATTGTGAGCGTTGTTGTTGATGGAGGGCGCTGCCTTCATGCAGCAGACCCAACGGTGGTTGACTTCACGAAGGAAACTCCGTGCGTGGTGAGGGATGGAGCCGATTCTGAGAGAATATGCAGAACAATTGATGATTTTTACTCTCCTTAAAACACATCATTTTAAATTTCAAATACATACAAACGCTAGATGAGCGATATAAAGGGATGGTATAAAGCTTCGGCCGGTTTTCTATTCCTTTTCATGGCTCTTCCATCAGCAGCAGTCCTTCTCATACCAAACGAAATAACAAAAACCTTCTACTACCCCCTCACCCTTCTTATAGTAACCTTCCACGAGCTTGGGCATATAATACTCTGGCTTCTTGTTTCCCCTCTCCAACTTTCAGAAAAATCCGCGTTATTCCTCATCTGCTGTGGTGGACCCCTTATGCAACTTTTTATTCCAGCAATACCAATCGTTTACTTCACGTTGGTAAGAAAAAAATATGCTCTTGCGTTTATCTTCCTCGCATTTTTCGGAAGCTCTCTCTATTACCTGGGGGGATACATGTCAACAGCAGCCGCACCTTCCGGGACAGGTATAACACCCACAGGAGAAATCATATCTATTGAAAAGAACCCTGAGTCGCACGACTTTCGCCTTATCTTCACCCAGTTCGGAGTGCTTGAACATTCCGCTGAAATTTCCAACTTCTTCATCTCTCTTGGCTATGTGCTCACCCTCATAGGCGCTTTCTCATCTGCTCTTGAAACAAACATTATTCTAAACGGAAATGAAACAAACGATTTTATGCTTGTGATGCTTTACGGCTCTGCCCCCGCTTTCCTACTCTCAATCGTCTACTTCCAACCCGCGAGGTTCATTCTCTCCTTTGTGTTCTTCATTCTCTCCCTAGCATACTTCTTCACATCCATCTTCCCAAAAATGAAAGAGAGTTTTGAGGAGGTTTCAAATGAGGAGGAGTAGGATAAGAATTGTGCTTGTTGAACCAGAGTATGAGATAAACATCGGTTATGCCGCGCGGGTGATGGCAAACTTTGGGTTTGAGGAGCTTTACATAGTAAACCCCAAAGTTGAGATTGGGTTCAATGCAAGGATGTTTGCTAAGCACGCAACTCATTTACTTCAAAAAGCAAAACTCGTGAATCACTTGGAGGATGCTCTTGCAGGATGCGACTTTGTTGTTGGAACAACGGGGGTGATAAGCAGAAGCAGAAACATAATACGCAACCCAATTTCACCAGCAGAGTTTGCTGAGAGAATGAAAAAGGTTGATGGGAAGTTTGCAGTTCTGTTTGGAAGAGAGGGCACCGGGTTGAACAAGCAGGAGATAAAGAGATGTGATTTTCTGGTAACCATACCCGCTGATGAGAAATACCCTGTTCTTAACCTTTCCCACGCGCTTGCAATTGTGCTTTATGAATTATCAATGAGGAAGAATGAGGAGATGATAGAGAGAGCAGGTGGCAGGGAGAAGGAGATGCTTATACGCTGCTTTAACAGCATAGTTGATTACTTCTCCCCAAAGCTCAGAAGCCCTGAGAAAATAAAACTATCCTTCAAAAGAGTGATTGGACGTTCTTTGATTTCAAAAATTGAGGCAAATGCAATACTATGCGCATTACAGAGAGTGAGAAAAAGTTTGAAAATAAAAAATTCTAAGCTTTCTTTCTTGACTTCACAATTTTCACTTTTGAGGGAGTAAGCAGAATCTTGTCGTTATCTATTCTCGCTATATCCCCATCAATTTTCATTGAGAATGCTTTCAGGTTTGAAACAATCGTCTTCAGCTTTGGCGTATTCCTTGACATCGGAGAGACATTCAGAAGTATTATATTCCTCTGTCTCAGCTCATTCTCAATTACCTTCACATCCTCCTCGCTTTCAAGGGCAACTGGCTTCACATAGAAATCCGCTGCCTCGTGCAGCACATCCACATTCTCCAATTCAGCTGTATCTATATACTCCTCAATATCCATATCCTTGCTTATACCAAGCGCCTTTGACAACCTCTGAAGTATCCCCATATTTCCACCTCTTTTGAATACAACACTTTAACTTTTGATAAGGTAGTTTAAATACTTTTCTTCTCGCACATTCAAAGCAGTTCGAAAACCTTAATAACCTTTTGCAGTAAAACTACCTATTACCGTTTGGGTGAACTTACTGGCCGGTGGTCATTTGCTAAGCTCTTTTCAGGATATCCTATCGAGAAGCAGCATCTTCCGAGACAGAAACGTCCTGTCACCTCATTACATACCATCAACCTTGCCGCATAGGGAGAAAGAGATAAGCGCGATAATGTCCGCTGTTTCACCTGCTTTGAAAGGAGAGAAACCAAGAAGCCTTTTCATATACGGCAAAACTGGAACGGGGAAAACTTCATCTGTGAAATACGTGATGGAGAAATTTGAGGAGATGAAAAGCGAGAGAGCAAGGATGTGCTATGTGAACTGCAGAATATACAACACACGTTACAGAGTTTTTCATAAATTAATGAAGGATTATTTACCTGAACATGCGAAACTTGGTTACGGCTTATCCTTCTTCTATGAAAAAATACTTGAATTTCTGCAGTCAAAAGGAATTGTTATGGTGGTTGTGCTTGATGAAGTTGATATGGTGAGGGATTTGGATGATTTAATATACACCCTCACAAGAGCGAATGATGATTTGAAGAGTGGAGGAATATCGCTGATTGGAATTTCAAACAAATTGTATTTCAAGGAGAGGCTTGACCCAAGAAGCAGAAGCACCCTTTATGAAACAGAGATGGTTTTTCCACCTTACACGTCCAACCAATTGAAGTCAATACTTGAACAACGGGTAAAGCTTGGTTTTTCTGATGGAACGGTTGATGAATCAGCAATAAACCTCGCAGCTGCAATTGCTGCTCAGGATAATGGGGATGCGCGCTATGCGCTGAAACTTATTTTAAGAGCGGGTGAGATAGTTGATGAGGAGGGAGCAGGAGTTGTTTCAGAGAAACATGTCATCGCAGCCAGAAAATCAGTTGATGAGGATGTGTCAATAGAGGCGATAAGCACCCTCCCGCAGCACCAGCAGATTGTCCTTTACTCAATTGCAAATTTATCAATGGATGGCGGCAGGTATTCCAAGCTGACTGGGAATACGGATAACTACCTACTTTCTGGGGAGGTTTACGAAAACTATGTGAGAGATTCAAAGAATTTCAAAAAGGAGCCGAGAAGCGCCAGATGGTACCGCGAATACCTCAGGGAGCTTGAGATGCTTGGGCTCATCGCAACGGTTGAATCCGGTAAAGGCTTGCGTGGACATACCAAACTCATAAAACTAATCTACTCCCCAACAAAAGTGAGAAGCATAATTGAGAAAAACCTTCTTGAGTGACTACCAACCAAGAAGCTCCTTTCTGCTGATTAGAACTATCGCAAAAAGCAGAAATGGACCCAGCACCATTGTCCCAAAGAAAGCAGCTTCCGAGCCATATGGGTTGGCGAGCATCCTATCAGCCATCCCAGTTGAAAATGCTTTCAGAAAATTAATAACGAGAATGATGAAAGTTATTGCTATTCCATATCTATACGCCCATCTGCTAGTTGTTGCCAAACCCAAACTCAGCGCAAGCAACACCAAACCAATTATGAAGGAAAACACGTATGGGATTAGATAGGGACTGTACGGCTCATAAAAACCAACAGAGTTTTTGTAAACGTAAAGCAAGAAGGGGATTGCATCCCTAAGGCTTGCAAGAGCGATAAGCAGCGCAAGCACGCTGCCCACCCCAAGCTTCAAAGTTAAACCCTTCCTCGCCTCCTCCCTGCTCTCCCTGACTATCTCTTTTAAACATTCATAACAATACGCTTTATCACCTATCAGCTCAACGCATATTGTGCAAAAATACCTCTTGCATCTGGCGCACCTGTATATTCCTTCCTTTCCTGGGTGATTAACGCAGTTTGGCATTCACTTTCACCTGTTATACTTCGCCATTGCCATTTTTTTCTTTCTCTCATATATACCTAAACTCTTCCCACAGCTTGGGCAGTAGTAGAACTTCCTCCTCTCAATAAACTTCACATCATCAGCAGTTTTCAAATCAGTGCTGAAAACAGTTGACCTCTCATACTTAACTGCCTTGCTTCTGGGTATCCTTCTTCCGCATGCTCCGCATATCACCATTCTGTCCCTGCCTCTCATTCTTCCACCTCCTTCAGTTTACCAAGCTTCACTCCACTTAGCAATGTTATTTCTGCCTCATCCAATTTAAACATTTCATTTCTGAACATAGGGCCGAGAAGCTTTCTGTTTGCAGAATTGAAAACCATCCCCCCAACAAGCTCGCTGAAAGCGGGCATAACAACAAACTTCATCTTTCTGTTAAACTCCTTAAACTTCTTTTCAACTTTCCTTTCATCAATCTCTCCAACAACCCAAACTTTTTCAACTCTCCTGTAACCCAGTTTATCAACAAACTCAATGCATGGGTGGTTGTGAGCAACCACAAGCCAATCTGCTTTCATCATTCTCTCAGACGGCCATGCATGCCCATGGGTGAATGAAACAGAATCCCTCATCACTCCAGCTGCCCCATGCACCTCAACTCCCTCTGCAATTTTCCTTACCCCGCCATCATGGTTTCCCATCACAATCACAACATTTACTCTCTTCTTCAACTCGTCAACAAACCCCTTCAGCTTCTTCCTTTCAAAGTAAGGCATCCCAGGTATATCATGCTTCAAATCACCAACTATTACAACTTCATCGCAGTTTGTTTCGTCCATAATTCTGAGTAACTTTTCCTTTGTTTTTTCAAAGAAGTCCATCTGAATTGCCCCAAACATGCTTCTCTCAACTCCCAGATGCAAATCCGCAACAATAAGGGTTTTTTTATACAGAGCAGCTGGCTCGTTGCAGATAAATTTTAAACTTTTCATGAGAATACTATGCAAAATAAAAATAAATCCCTAGTGGTGAGATGGTATACCTATCAATCATTCTTCCAGTTCACAACGAATCCTCAGTACTTGAAAGTTCGGTAAACAAAGTAATTGCCACAGTTTCCTCAATAACACCCAGCTTTGAAATTATAATTGCTGAGGATGGAAGCACTGATGGAACCTACGAGATAGCAAGGAGAATTGCTGAGAAAAATTCGTCAGTAAAACTGCTGCACAGCAGAAAAAGGCTTGGGAGAGGCAAAGCTCTGAAAAAAGCACTGAGGAAAGCAAGAGGAAGAATTGCAGTTTATATGGATGCAGACCTCTCATCTCACCCATCGCATTTGAAACAACTTATAGAGAGAATTGAGGACGGCGCATCCATAGCAACAGGCTCCCGCCTTATGAAGGGCTCAGCCACCCAAAGGCCGATGAAAAGGGAGATTGCAAGCAGAATTTTCAATTTTCTAGTAAGAGTTTTACTTGGCTCAAGAATTATGGACCACCAATGCGGTTTCAAAGCATTCAGAATGCGCGATGTTCTCCCCCTTCTAAAGAAAGTGAAGGATGACTACTGGTTCTGGGATACCGAAATTTTAGTGAGAGCTCAGAGGGAAGGAATGAGAGTTGATGAGATTCCAATCCGCTGGTCTCACGGAAGATTCACCAAAGTGAGCTTCACGAAGGACGTTCTCTACATGCTCGGCAGAATACTCTGGTTAAGAAAGGAGCTCTCCCAATAGCTTTTATTACTTCTCAAACCAAAAAACAACCATGGCGTTATCAATAAAATTCAAACTTCTCGGCATAGAGATAGAGCTTCACTGGAGCTTCCTCCTTCTCATCCTCCTCATCTCCCTCTCCGGAGGGCTTGATGCAGCTCTTTCAGCTTTAATGCTTTTCACTTTCGTTGTGCTCCACGAGCTCTCCCACTCCATTATTGCAATTCGCAATGGAGTTGAAGTTAGAAGGATAACCCTCTTCCCAATTGGTGGAATGGCGATGATTGAGGAAATTTCAATTCCTCCAGACGTTGAGCTAAAACTTGCAATTGCAGGTCCAATCTTTAACTTTATAGTTGTTGCCATTGCGTTCATCACAAGACTCTTTCTTACCTCAGAGCCATTCGCATCAATCCTCTCAGCAGTTATAGAGATAAACCTTATACTAGGTTTATTCAACCTACTTCCGGCCATCCCCCTTGACGGAGGTAGGGTTTGGAGAAGCATTCAGGAGAAAAAGGTTGGCCATTTGAAAGCAACTGAGGCTGCGGTTAAGCTAAGCAGATTCGTCATTTTCATTCTTCTCTTCACCTCTCTCGTTATTGCTCTTCTCACAGACGTTATTGGTTTTTTGGTATGGAACACAATAATCGCGATGGTAATCTACGCTGCTTCAGAAGCGGAGTTTAACCTAGCAGTTCTCAAAGAGTCAGCAAAAGGGCTTTATGTGCGAGATGCGACGAACTTCTCCCCTCTCGTGATAGAACCCTCCCTAACCATACAGGATGCTTTCTCCCTTATGCTTTCTCTACGCTCGCCAGCAGCAGTTGTTTCAGATTTCCCGGTAAAGGTGCTCAGCTACAGAAGAATCTCGCAGGTGAGCAAGAAAAGCTGGGGGAAGGTTAGGGTTGGAAGCGTAGCCCAGCCATGCCCTACCTGCGTGCTTGACGAGCCAATCCTTGAAGCATGGAAGAAGATGAGGCTTACCGAGCTACCTCTCCTCCCAGTTGTTTTCAAAAATGAGGTTATTGGAACCGTGGAGGAGATTGAAGTGGAGAAGCTTATAATGCTCAACAGATTAAGGATGGTGGGTGATTAACCCTTTATCCTCAATGCGTATTTCCCAGGAAGCTTTGCCCCCATGCTCTTTGCAAGCTCAGATTTATCAACATTGAAAACTACCAAATAGCTGCTCCACTTATCGGTAAGCTCCGTTCCTCCGCAGTTTGGGCATGTGGAGCCTTCGCTTACAATAAACCTGCAGCTCTTGCATGCTCTCTCAACCATACTCTCACTTCTTACCAGCTGGCGTTTCCTCTTTTATCCACTCCAGCTTTCCCAACCCCTCAGGCCTCATCGTCAAACCAATTTTCGTTTCCGGTATGCTGCTTTTCATGCTCACCGTTGATATTTTTGCGAGCACATCATCTCCTTTCTTTATTATTTTCTTGCTCTGCTTCCCCACAAACGCAGGTATCTTCTTATCAAATGAAAGAAAGTCATTCGTTATCTGCGAAAGATGAACCAGCCCATCAACAGGACCCATTCTAACAAACGCTCCAAACTCCACTATCTCACTCACCTCTCCCTCAAAAACTTCATTCAGCTCAGGTTTGTAGGAAAGCAAATCAAAAGTCGCTTCGTGATATGATGCCCCATCCCCAGGTATCACCCTCCCCTCCCCTATCTCTCTCGCATTCCAGACACAGAGCACTATCCCAAAGTTCTTGTCAACTCTTCTCTCATACTTCTCCCTAACTATCTCTATCACTGCTTCCTTCAAATCCTTTGAAAAATACTTTGGATCCACTCTCACAGTATCCTGAACGGTTGTTATGTAATACATGCTATCACCATTTTGTTGCGCAAATATTATATAATTAAGCAAACTCAAGCGTTTTTTTGCCCCTCATTATAACAACCCTCACTCCCTCTCTTTTCAATCTCTCCCTCAGCTTTTTATCAACAGTGCAGGCAACTGCGTCTCTCCTTTTGCAATAACTCACAATCCACTCATCCACGTCTCCTATGCTTTTCTTCACTTCTACGTTGCACTCCTTCACTAACTTCAACGCATACCTAGCTGCCGCCCCATTCCTTCCTTTTCCCAAGCTCAGCTTCTCCAGCTCCCCCATCACCCCACTGCACGTCACCATCCTATAACTACCAAGCAACCCCTCAAGCTGTTCAGGTATGTTTAATTTAAATTGATGAGCAAGCATCAGAAAATTTGTATCAACAACAGCCTCAATCATCAATACTTTTTTATTAAAAAAATTTAAATAGCTACTTCTCCTTCTTGAAAACTTCAAGAAGCTCCTGGCGTTTGCTGAAATACTCCCTGCTCGGCTTCAGAATTGCTGTCAGCTCTCTTGCAACAGCGTTTTTCAAATCAGCAGGATGAAGCTCCCCTTTCTTATACGCTTCCCTCAACTCCTCAAACTTCATATACTCCACATCTCCTCCATACTTGCTGCTTCTCTCAACTCTAAGTGGTTTATCCCTCATTATTATATACTCGCAAAGCTCAAGCACGGGATTGTTTTCAACCTCTTTTTCAGGGCAGTAAGCTCCCTCTATTTTCTTTTTTATCTCCTCCTCAGAATCATGAACGTATATACAGCTTTTCGGTATGCTTTTGCTCATCTTTGATGAAACCTGAGTGTCAAGCTTCTCACTTGTTTCAAACCCCATTCTCTGAGGTCCCTGCAATCCCATTAAAAGATGGGTGTGCACAGCAATTGGCTTGGGCCACTTCATCCTCTCAGCAACTTCTCTTGCAAGCACATGCACCTTCCTCTGATCCATACCAGCATGCATTATCCTAACTTTCAAATGAAATATATCCGCTGCCTGCATTGCCGGGTATAATATTGCAGCTGACTCAGTAACCTCTGTTTCCTTTCTTCCCATTATCGTAACACACCTGAGCATCCTCTGTATGCTTGCGTTTTTCATAACCTCAATCACCTTAACCCAATACCACTGATCATAATGCTCACTTGCCAGCATGTACTTCACTTTTGACTCATCAAGCCCAAGCGAAACAAAACCAGCTTTGAAATACCCTCTTGCAACCTCCCTTATCAAACCCAAATCCCCACCCAATTTTTTATTTATCCACGAATGATAATCGGCGAGCCATATTATTGGTTTTATTCCTGCTTTGATAAAATCATCAATCTTCATCGCAGTCATAAGCGCAGAGCCTATGTGCATCATCCCGCTTATCTCAAATCCAATGTAATGCTGGGGATGCTCCTCCTCCTCAAACAACTTAACAAGTTCCTGCTCTGTGAGCACCTCCTCAGTTGGCTTTCTTTTCACAAGAAAAACCTTATCCTCTATATTCAATTAATCACCCTCACGCAACTTCTGGCATTTCGCATTTGAATTTCATCAATTTTATTCTTTTCCTTACTCCCCTCACTTTTGCTTCGCTCAAACCAACTTCCTTCGCTATTTTTGAATCGCTAAACTTCAGCCTCTTTAAAACTTCATCTAACTTCACATATGGGATCCCAAGCTCACCCTCAGCCGTCTGCCCCCTCCACAAACCAGGCGATGGTTTCTTCTCAATAATTTTATTTGGAATACCAAGCTTCCTAGCAAGCTTCGCAACATCTGTTTTATACAACCTGCCAATTGGAAGAAAGTCAACTCCTCCATCCCCATAACGCGTGAAATACCCCATCAGAAGCTCGCTTCTGTTCCCAGTCCCAGCTACAAGAAGCTTCTTTCTGTTTGCAAAGTAATACAAAATGCACATCCTTATCCTTGCCTTCAGATTACCGTTTGGGATAAGAGCTTTTTCATCAAATATGGGAATAACTTTTCCGAATTCTTTGTAAACATTGCTGAAGTCAACAATATAATACCTAACTCCAATTTTTTTAGCAAATTCCACAGCATCTGCCACATCCTCTTGAGGAGTTTCGCTTTCAGGTATGATAAGAGCAGTCACTTTTTTTCTGCCAAGAGCAGTTTTGCACAATGCAGTTACAACAGCCGAATCCACCCCTCCGCTTAAACCAACAACCACCCCTCTTGCTCCTGCTTCCTTCACCTTTCTCTTTATAAATTTCAATATTTTTTTGATTTGCACGTAGAAATTACCCTTCCCTGCTTTTTATTGTTTTGTATAACTAAATAATTTAAAGAATAAAATTCACAAAATAAACATGGTTGAAAAACTTGCCAAGCCACCAGAGCTTGTTAGGGAAAAAGGAGAGGTGTTGCAGAGAATAAAAGATTTTTCAAGGAGCGCAGTTGTAGATGAGGTGGCTGTTCACGAAGAGAAAGGGCTTATCAAATACCTCCTATACAACCAAAATGTTCTCTCATTTGGAAATGATGGAAAGCAGAAATATATAGAAACAGTCAACTCCCTGAAGGTTGAAAGGGAAAGAAAAGGAATGGAGTTAGTTATTGGAGTGATAGAGAAATTTGGCTACGTGCCGGAGGATATGGCATACGATTTATTGTTTCCCTACATCCATCCTCACAAGAAATCAACACCTCAGCTTCGTTTATCCGCACATAAAAGAGCTAAGAGCTTGGCTGAGCTGTTCACAAGAGAGGGAGCTTTGAAAAAAGAGTTATGGAAGCCTCGCAGCCAGAAACATCTGGAATACTGGGTGTGGTGGGAGCTGAGGAACAGGGATATATTTGATGGCTGGCCCCTCCCAAACCACCCTTCTGAGCGCAAGTCATGGAAAACCCCGATGTACCAATACGAAGAGCGAAGCCATCAGTACATCAAAAAACCATTCATTCAAACAAAAAAGGGAGAGTTCATTAAACTACATGCAAACGAAATAGATGAAATAATAAGGAGGTTTGAGTCAGAATTTGCTGCCTTTGGGTATGAGGAGGAGGGAAGAAAAATTTTCCTAAGATGTGGTTTAACTGCAGATTGGATACTTGCATTTGAGATAATGCTTCCAAAAGCACTTGAGCTTGCCAAAGAACACCCAAGAGATTGGATGGAAAAGGAAATTATACGGAACTACAGTGGGGTTGAGCTTCCCAAAGGTGGCTCTGTTGAAACATGGAAAGTGAACATTGAATACTGCAAGAGGAATGGAATAAACTTCAAAAACAACCCAGCAATTCTTATGACGAACCCAAAGAAATTGAAGGAGATACATATATTCGCGCTTGAAAACAAAATTGAATTCAACGATTTTCTGCAGCTTTTCACAGCAGACCCGGAAAGAGTTAAAGAAAACTATAAATTCTGCACTGAAAACAACATTCCCTTCCGCAGATGCCTAAAACTGCTTATAATACCAACGGAGAGGTTGCAGGAAAACTATAAATTGTATATGCAAGTCCAAGAAAGGGTATCCCCTTCTGATTATCCATTTTTATTGGTGAAACCAACAGAACAGTTGAAAAGAAGATTTGAAATTCAGTAACCAAAAGGAATATAAGAGCACACAATTATATCCAGATTGTAAAGGTGATTTTTTGGGTTCTATTCCAAGGAAATGGAAGAAAGCAGGAAGGATGAGGTGGAAGTGGCTGAAGAAGAGAAGGAAGAAGATGAAAAGAAAACTTAAGAGAAGAGTTGGGGAGCTTTAGGCTGCCCAGCTTCTCACAACATACCTGCCCCTTCTCTCTATTTCTTCAAGTTTTTCAAGAACTTTCTCAAACTCTGCGTATTCTCTATAACCCATCAAGAAGCACTTGTATCTTTTTTCATCACCCAGCGATCTCTTCATCAGCAAAACATCTACTGCTTTCTCCTCCAAATTATCGGTGAAGCCACCTAAACCAAAGTCTATAAACACAACTCGTTTGCCAACCATAACATTCGCTGTTGTAAAATCGCCATGAACAATTCCAGCGGAATGCAGCTTCGCCAACCCCCTCCCCACCTCCCTGAGAACTTCACCAACCTTTTTCTTCTTTTCAATAAACTCCCTGAGCAAAACTCCGTCTATCAATTCAAGCTTAATTTCAAATTCCTTAACTTCAAAAACAACAGGGCAGTTAACTCCAACTTCCTTCGCAGCGTGCAATAGATATGCTTCCCCTCTTGTTCTGCTCTTCCTTAACCTAACATCCATTTCCTTAATCCTGTACTTCTTCTCAACTCTTCTTTTAGCAACAACTCTCCTTGAAAGAAACTTCTCAACGTACAGCTCTGCCTCCGCTCCTCTTGCTAAAAAACCCACTGCAACACCATTTACCTGACTTCCTTCATTGCCGCGTAGAGGATGAGCATAACCAAATAAGCGATAAACGCCCAGAAAGCTATGTCAATTACTGCGCCCACCCAAACGATGTTGCCTCTCTGCCATCCCTCATACGTGTTATAGGTGAACCAGGGGTAAGGATAGCCATTGCTTATATTCTCCCCAATACACTCCATCTGGCAAGGTATTCCTTTGTAATATGCTCCTGAGATGAATGTTGCTATCAACCCTATCAAAATTGCGTAATACACTCCATCGCTGAACTTCGGTTCAGCAAACCTCACAGGGCGTGCTTTCCTCCTCCTAGGCATTGCGACCACCAAATAGTTATTGTGGATGCATTAATAAATATAACTCTGGCAATAGGGTTATATACCCAAATTCTCAATACGATTTACATGAGAAAAGCCCAAATCTCCGGTTTGGATTTGATACTTGCGCTTATGCTTTTTTTCATAGTTATGATGCTGTTTGCAATTCTGTGGGATTTGGTTCATTACAACATAAGAACAACTGCTGAAGCGGATTTAGTTGCAATTCAGGTTGCGAACAAACTCCTAAACAGCCCAGGTTATCCATACGATTGGAATGCAACGAACGTTCAGCTGATAGGTTTATCTTCTGAAAGAGGAGTGATGGATCAGGCTAAGTTTGAAAGCTTTCTTGAACTACTTGAGCTTGATTACGAAAAAGTGAGGGAGCTGCTTGGGCTTGGCCCGTATCAGATTTATGTGAATATGACGTATGCGGATGGAAGCCCTGTCATAATAGATGGGGAGCCTGCTGAGGGCGGTATACCTCCGGAGAATGCAACAGCTGTCTCCAGTGTGAGGAGAACTGCCATATACGGGGAGATTGTTGTCCATAACAACTCAATAACATTCGTTTTTGATTCTTCCGGAAGCATGCAGTGGTTTTCAACTTCAATGGGATACAAAAGTGGAATTCTGACTGACTCATGGGTTAATGTTTACAACGTTACTTTCCCAAGCTCCCCAACAAGCGACTTTGATTTTGTGCTGGAGTTCAACAACACGGGAGGTTCGTATGGAAGGATTAATGTGACAAGCCCATCAGGAATAAAATACGGATGCCCAGACAGCAATCCCAGTTGCACAAACTGCGGAACTGGCTGCACTGCGACTCACTACAGCGGTGCAGATTATATGAATTTCACAAGCGCAAGATGGGAAGCAGGGGAGTGGAAGGTTTATGCGAGGAAGAGAAATTATGTGAACCCGCTTTCATTTGATTTGATGGTTCAAACCACGCCTAGAAGAATAGATGCAGCAAAAAATGCAACGAAAAACTTTGTTGACGTGGTTGCAAATGAGTCAGAAGGAATTGATGAGATATCTCTTTACAAATTCAACGGTTGCGTTCCACAGAGAATAAGGGATTTCACAACTGACTACGCATCTATAAAATCCGCTGTTGATACGATAACTGCTTCTGGTTCAACCCCAATAGCCCAATCCATCATAAGTGCTGCTGACTACACAAACACCAGCGCAACTAGAAAACACACAATGATGATTGTTGTTTCCGATGGAAGCGAAACATGTGGTGGGGATGTTGTTGCTGCAGCCGCATATGCAGCAAACAAAGTTGGCAGAATCTGCACAGTTGGCTTTGCTCAAGGCTCCACAGGAGAAGCGCAACTAAGACAGGTTGCCGAAATAGGAAGGTGCCAGTTCTACTCCGCAAAGAATGAAGCTGAGCTTGAGATTGCGTTGAAACAAATCTACTTCGGCAACCTTGAGAGGCAGAAAGTAATTCTTAATGTAGTGGTGTGGAGATGAAAAGAGGAGTTGTTTTCACTCTTGACGCGCTTGTTGCAGTTGTAATTGCAACAACTGCTCTAGCCGTAGTTGTTCAATTGCTCAGTTTAAGAACAGGAGAGTGGTACAAGGAAGTCGCACTGTATAACACCGGACAGGACTTTCTCATTTCAAGGGATAAGGATGGAACGCTGAAGGAAATATTTGATAAGACAGATGAAGAAGCAATTTCAACTTTAAATGATTTAATACAATTCCAAATTCCACCAAGCATTGTTGTGAAGATAAACATAACAATCTGCAGCTACAGCGGAACGTTTAACTGCAACAGAAACATCGTTGCGGGGCAGAATGGAACAACTGAGACAAAAAGCGTTGTGAGGAGAGTTTTCACAGACACGGAAAAAAACAGGTATGGAATTGCAGTTATGGAGGTTTGGTATAAATGAGAAGAGGTTTCATGCTAACCGCAATAACAACAATTCTATTCTTGTTGCTCATTGAGGTAACTCTTCAGTACGCAAGAAGCTCCTCCTCCTACTCACAAAGAGTTTCCGAGATGCTTGTTTCAGAAAAAATAGGTTATACGTTTGATGATATAATGGATGATATAACGAATATAACTGGGCTTTCAATAACACAGCAGGAGTCCAACTTAATATTCAAGGATTCGTTTCCAGGAAGCGGTATAACCAATAGATTGGGGTACTATGAGGAGTTCATAAGACAGCGTTATCTAACCCCGGATATGGAGGTTGTTTTCCTTGACCCAGCAGAGCAACCTATCTCATTAAGCAGCCTCTCAAGCACGATAACTGTTGAACCATTTAATATGACTTATAAATACAGCGACTTTGCTAAGACAGATTTGTTCATCCAAATTCCATATACACAATCCACCGCAATAGACTTCGTTTGGTATAACCTGTCTGTTTCAACTGGGAATTTTTCTAAAGATGTTGATGATATAAAATGGACGCCCGCACCCAAATCATGCACTCCCGGAACGCAGGGTTGCATACGCTTCTATTTAAAAGTGAATGACTCGGGAGGGAATGAGTATATATCACCATACACAACCTTTGATGTTACCAAGCAAGGACATCTTAATCTCAATTTTGTAAGCGAAAGCTGCTGGATAGACTTGTGGGTTGGCCCCTATGCTGGTGAAGATTATCTGCTCAATATAAGAATACAGGGATGTCAAGTGAGAAGTGAAATTGGTTTCACATTCAACACAACGAACTTCTGGCTGAACTTCCCAACAAAAATGAGGGTAAGGGATGTAAACTATAACACCTCAAAGAAAGACAGCATAAGTTTAATCATAACAAAGCTTCTTAAGTAACTACCATTTCACCTCAACCTCATCCACCCTCATTTTTTGAATTGCTCTGCATTCGCTTAATTTCATTCTCACCCCTGCTTCATACATCAAACTGCCAGTCAGCGCTATCATAGCTCCATTGTCTGCGTTGAACTCATCCTCTGCAACAAAGAACTTTGCTTTATGCGGTTTTACCATTTCTCTCATCATCTCCTGCAGCCTTCTGTTCTGCGCAACTCCACCGCAAAGAAGAACTTCTTTTCTTTTTGTAAGCGCAAGCGCTCTTTCAGCTGCCTCAACAAGCATCGCAAAAGCAGTTTCCTGCAAGGAGTAGCAAACATCCTCCTTCCTGCATTTTTTTAAGCATCTTTCCGCTTCAGTCAAAAGGCCAGTGAAAACCAAATCCATCCCCTTCACCGAGTAAGGAAGGGGTATATAATCACCCTTCTTTGCCATCTTCTCAATAACAGAGCCATGTGCGTACTTCAAACCCATACTTCTTCCAAACGAATCTATAAGGTTTCCCAACCCAATATCAAGAGTTTCACCAAGCACTCTATACCTATTTTCTTCAAGCACAATTATTTGAGTATTACCGCCGCTTACGTAAACAACAAGCGGTTTCTTGCAACCGCAGATAACTTTGCCCACCTCAATGTGCGCAACTGCATGGTTAACACCAATTATTGGTTTTTCAAGCATCTGCGCAAGCATCTTCGCCCCAACCAACCCAACTTTCAGACATGCTCCCAAACCAGGACCCATTGTAAATGCAACAAGCTCCACATCCTTTAACTTCAAACCACTTTTCTTTAGAGCTCTTTCCATAACTGGCTCAAACTCCTTTGAGAGAAACTCCGCAGCCTTCCTTGGGTGAATCCCTCCGTACTTTGGTTTATACGTGCTTCTCTCGTTTGCAAGAATTCTCCTTCCGTCAACTACCCCCACTCCAATTGTGTGCGCGCTGCTCTCTATCCCAATACACCTCATGCTCTCACATAGAAAATAATTACAACTGCGTTGATAAAATTAAAAGCTGCATGCGCAAATATCGGCTGGATGAGCGAATCCCTCCTGCGCATAAGTGCAAACAACAAACCAGCCGTAAAAGTTGCAGCGAACTCTATTAATGAACCATAGAAGAAATGCGCCAGCGCGAAAAGCAGAGTTGATATGAAAACTCCCACCCTCTGCAAAAGAAAACCCCTGAAGCAAACCTCTTCAGCAATTGGGGTGAATGTGAATGAAAAGATAAGTATATAGAGTGGAAGCTCCTTTGCTATGTCTGCAACCCTCCCAGGCTCCTCTAGCTTGAAGTGAAGTATAAGCAGCGCTTCAATTATAATTAAAGGCAAAAGCACAAAAACTGCAACTGCAACTCCCACAGCCGCATTCCTCAAAAAATTTTTTCTGCTCACCCCCATCTCCTTCAGAATTGCTTTCAACTCCCTTCCCTCAACCTCAAAATTATAAAAGAATGGAAAGGAGAACATCGCAACCGAGATAAGAATTGTTGGGAAGTAATTTATATTGAGAGTTAAAAAAGTGAAAAAAATATAAAGAAAAGCTGCCAGAACTCCAACCGCTTTTCCATACTTCTTAATTATATCCGCTATCCAAACAGTTAGCGCTACAAAAACAACTGGTGCAAGCATTGGCAGAATAAAGTTTCTCAGCAAAAAAGTTGCAAGCACAGAAACTGAGCCAAAAAAGAGAAGGAGAAAAAGTTTCCGGAGATGCTCCATCTTCCCTACCTTTTCATCTCCAGATAACCACATTTACCGCAGGAGAATCTGTCCTTGTGCTCAGCCAAGTGAACCCCTGTCCCGCACTTTGGGCAGAAACGTTTTTTCGTGTATGGTTTGAGCTTCTTTTTCTCCTCAGCCACTTCCTCCACCTCCCTTCTTTTCTTCCTTCTTCTCCTTCACTCCCGTATCTCTATCTAATTTATGCTTGCTCTCTATCCCCATCGCCTCCTTGCTCTCATATACTTTCGCATACCCCCTTGCTGCAGTTGAGCCATACCCCTGCTCAACTATATCTATCACAGCCAGAGATGCATCTACACCAAGCTTGGAGCAGAGCAACTCCTTAATCTGTTTTCTGCTTGGCGTTGGACCTGTGAAACTCACTTCAAATCTTATCTCCTTCCTCCTCAGAAGAGGATTCTCCTTTTGCTCAATTACCTTTACCTCCATTTCAACCCCTCACTCTTGTTATAAGTTTTCTCCCCATGCTCTCAATATACTCAACTTCCTTCCCAGGAGCTACCTCATTTTTCATCTCCTCTGGAATCGCAATCTCAAAAGTGCTGTAATCCTCCAGATTCATTATTTGGGCTTCTGCACCGCTGATTGAAACCACCTGCCCAACCTTTCTTTCAATTATCGGCACCTCAACATCACCATCAGCTGGCTTCAGCAGAGTTCTTTTCTGATTGTCAAAAACACCTATTGCCGTCACCCTCATCTTGGCTGCCCCGTGCTTCCCAGGCGCCGAGCTTTCAATCTCAACAACTCTGCACGGCACATCATCTATAATCACATACTTTCCAACCTTCAAATCCTTCATCACTGCAAAAGTTTTCTCTGTCATTGTAAACACCTACCTATTCCTTTTTAACTTCTCATTTTTTAAAGATTCTTATGCATTTCATTGACTCTCACTGCCATCTGGATGCGTTCAAAAACTATGAGGAGATAATTTCAAAAGCACTTGAAGCAGGAGTAAAAACAATGATAACCTGCGGTTGCTCCAAAGGAGATAATACCCCCACCCTCCGAATTGCCGAGAGATACCCAGATAATGTTTTTGCAGTCATCGGCATAGCGCCGCAGGAAGCGATGGATTCGGATTCGTTTGACTCAACCATCTCTTTTCTCAAAAACAACAGAAAAAGAATAGTTGGTGTTGGTGAAATAGGGCTTGACTTTCACTGGGCGAAAACACCAGAGAAAGCAGGTAAGCAAAGAAACTCTTTTGAACTTCTTCTTAATTTTGCAATCTCTGAGAAACTCCCCGTAGTTATTCACTCAAGAGAAGCAGAGGAAGAGGTTATTGACATACTGCTGAGGAGCGGTGTGGAAAGAGTTCTGCTTCACTGCTTTTCAGGCAGCCTTTCCCTCGCTGAGAAAGCAGCCGAGCATGGTTTTTTCATCTCCATCCCACCCACTCCCTCCAGAACAAGGGAAAGAATAATTAAGCACATACCACTTGAAAACTTACTGCTGGAGAGCGATGCTCCCTACCTTGCTGGGGAACCCTCTGGAGTGATAAGCTCGGCGGAGTTGATTGCTGGAATAAAGGAGGTGAACATTGAGGAAGTTGCCGAGATAACGGCTAGGAATTGTATCAACTTGTTCAACCTGAGGGGATTGTATGGCTGTGATTGAAAAAATAAAATCTCTTGTAAAGCACAGGGAGGAGAAAAACATAGCTCTGCTTGTGGATGGACCGAATGTGATAAGGAAAGATGTGAATGTTGATTTGGAGGGAGTGAAGAAAAAAGTTGAAAAGTACGGAAAGATAAAGATATGCAAGGTTTTTCTTGACCAGTATGCATCGGATAAATTAATAGAAGCGGTTACCAACCAGGGGTACGAACCTGTGATAACAACAGGCGATGTTGATGTGACTATGGCAGTTTACGCAGTTGAGCAGGTTTTCAACCCAAACATCCACATACTTGCTCTGATGACAAGGGATATTGACTTCAGGCCGGTTATAGTGAAAGCAAAGGAGAAGGGGAAGGAGACAATTGTAATAGGCGCTGACCCTGGCTTCAGCGTTGCTTTAAAGAAAACTGCTGACATTGTGATATTCGCGGATACACGCTAAGCTTTATATAGAGCAGAGGTGTTAAGTATTCGTTATTTTTTAGAGGTGAACTATGACAGAAAAAAGACCTTTTGACGTTTTGAATGGAGCGCTTGGAGGCAGTGTTCTGCTGAAGCTGAAGGGAGGAGTGGAAGTGAGAGGAACGATGGTTTCATATGACGTTCATATGAACATCGTGCTTGAGAATGCCGAGCAGCTTGAGAACGGAGAGGTGAAAAGGAAGCTCGGCACGATGCTTGTGAGGGGGGATAACATCGTTTTCATATCCCCTTCATAGCTACAACCTAAAATCCTTTCCTATTGCCTCATATGCTTTCCTGCAGTCATTCCAATTCAGAATGAGCACAGCTGAGTCAAAGCTCGTTGAAATGCTCACTATGTTTATTTTATTCTTGGCAAGCACCTCGCCAAGCTTTGCTATAACCCCTGGTTTATTCATAAACTCCGTGCCTGTAACTGTAACCATCCCAAGGTTTCTCATTATTGAAAGCGCGCCGAGAGATGCTGTTTTTGAAACAATCTCCTCCAACGCATCCCTTGCCTTCTCCATATCTGCATCATCAACAAAAAAGCTAACTGAGTATTCGCCCATTGATATGCAGTAGATGTTTATCATTTTTTCAGAAAGAGCTGAGGAGAACTTTGCGATTATCCCAGGTGTTACTCTCACTCTCTCTCCTGTTATAGAAAGCGAGCAAACCGGCCGTTTGTAAAGCTTCAAATCCATCCTTCCACGATTAATTATTAATAATAATCTATTTAAAATTACTGGAAGGGCTCGTAGCTCAGCAGTAGAGCGTTCGCTTGGCGAATTGTTTCCAAAATGCGAAAGGCCGCGGGTGCGACTCCCGCCGAGTCCACTTCTGCAATAAACTTAAATACTGCGAAACTTAATCATTTACTCAATGCTCTCCAGAGGACAGGCTTGGGCGGAGTACATAGTTATTCTGGCAGTTGTAATAATAATGGCTGGTATCGCAATGTACCTTGCCGGTGGTTTTGCAGGAGGTAATGAACAGATTAGTGAAAGGGACAGCGCTGCTTACTGGGTTTCTGCGGACGTTGGTATCATCAGATACGTGGCTAACTCCTCCATGTTACAGCTTGTTATAAAAAACAACAAAAACTTCAGAATAAGGGTGAGCAGCATAACCTCAAAAGGCTCCGGCACACTTTCCAGCGCAGTCACTCTTGAGCCAGGCCAAACTGCCCAGGTTAACGTAACCGGAGTAGGCTGCTCTCCCGGCGTGTACTCCTTCCCGCTTGTTATAAAATACACAGATACACGCTACGGAACTGAGTATTCATTTACTGGTGAAAAACCTCTCGTGAGCCATTGTATGGATTCCTCAGCAATTCAACCTCCTCCTGAATGTTCATCCAATTCCGAATGTGGGTATAACAGCACACCATGCCAACCATACTGCAATGGCAATACTGCTTACTCCTATCCCTCCAACCCAGCAACATGCCAGAGAACGTGCAGCAATGGAAGATGCAACGACTGCTCGCCCTCATGTGGCACCCCAACTCCGACAAACTGTAGCAAGAGCGGCTACTGCTCCTCAGGAAGCTGCATTCCATGTGAGAGTGGTTATGGAAACTGCAACGAAAATCCATCTGATTTCTGCGAGGTGAATCTTTTGGAGGATGATAGCAACTGCGGAAGCTGTGGGAATCTGTGCGCTGGGAATCAGCTTTGTTGCTCTGGCGTATGCGAAACACCAGAATGCTCAAGCAATGCTGAATGCGATGATACAAACTCGTGCACAACAGATTTTTGCAATAACCCAAACACGTGCAACGCGCAGTGCACCCACACACCAATCACTCCGTGCTGTGGCAACTCTATCTGCGAAGCAGGGGAAAGCTACTCAACCTGCCCTCAGGATTGTTGCAACTCTGACTGCACAGGGGAAGATGGAAAATGTCACACGGAGTGTTCCCCGTACTGCACGGGATGGTTGACGGTATGCAACAACCAGAATAAGGGCACTAAACTATGCTCAGATTTGACGCACAACGTAACGTGCTGCAACTCAATAAGTGTATGCCCAAACGGTGGCACATGCCAAAATGGCAACTGCGTTGCTCCATACTGCGGTGATGGAATATGTAACGGTGGCGAAACGCAAACAACCTGCTGCCAAGATTGCGGCTGCCCAGCAAACAGATACTGCTGCGATTGTGGAGCTGGATGCACCTGCAGAACTTCCAACCAATGCCGTTTCTGTGATTACTGCTAAACAGAAAGTATAATAATCCATCTCTCGCTAATAATAAACAGTGATATTCTATGGAGATTACTGGGAAAGGGTATAGAAGCGAGTGGTGGAGCAAGAAAACAAGGAAGAAATTCTTTCTCTGGGCAAGCTACTTCATAACAGTTCTATATATTATAACTCTTATCGTTTTTCTTCTCCTATCGCTTCTTTTCCCACAGCTCGCAGGTGATTCATTCCACATAAACCTTCTTCGCGATTTCATTTTATACTTCAGCTCACCTGTTATTCTTTTTGCAATTCTCCTTGTTCTGTGGAGCAGGGAAACTCAGTAAACAGGTTTTTCTATGGAAACTCCAAAAGAGAAATGCGAGACGATTGACTTTATGCTGGATGTATTCGGCAGAAAATGGACAACGCGCGTTTTCCTGAGGTTACTCTATGCGGATAGAAAAATGGGTTTCAATGAGCTTCTCAGAGCAACTCCCGGAGTGAACCCAAAGATGCTTGCGGATAGGTTAAAAAGTTTGGAGAAATATGGTTTAATCAAACGCGAGGTTCAGACAAACCCAATAAGGACGTTCTACTACGTAACTGAAGCTGGGAAGGATTTGAAAGGAGTGACGGATGGGATGGTGGCGTGGAATAAAAAGTGGAATTTTCTTTTTCAGAAAAAGCAGGAGCAACCAAAACAATTTTAATTCCACATGTGTAATACTTCTAACTGGTTCTGTTATTCTGCGGGGGTGAGCTTACTCTATGCAAAAAATAAAAACAGTGCTGATAAGCGTTTCAGACAAGACGGGAATTGCTTCATTCGCAACCGAGCTTTCAAAAATTGGTGTTGAGCTTATCTCAACTGGCGGAACAGCGAAATTTTTGAGGGAGCATGGAATAAAAACGAAAGAAGTTTCAGAGCTGACTGGTTTCCCGGAGATGCTTGAGGGAAGAGTTAAAACACTTCACCCCAAAATTCAGGCAGGCATACTCGCAGCGAGAGAAAAGAAGGAACATATGCGGCAGCTAACCGAGCTTGGAATACCTGAAATTGATTTGGTGGTTGTGAACCTCTATCCTTTTGAAAAGTTTGCCTATGGAGCGAAGCACGAAGAGGCAGTTGAGAACATAGATATTGGAGGAGTTACTTTAATACGGGCAGCTGCAAAGAATTACAAGCACGTTGGGGTGGTGGTTGACCCATCAGATTACACGGAAGTAATGAATGAAATAAAGAAAACTGAATCACTCTCAGATAGAACAAGGGAGAAGCTTGCTCTCAAAGCATTCCAATATACCGCAAAATACGAAGTGGCAATCTCAAATTACTTTGAAAAGAAGTTTTCAGGTGAGCTGTTTCCCCCGTTTATTTTGCTGGCTCTTCAGAAAGAAATGGAGCTGCGTTACGGTGAAAACCCTCATCAGAGAGGGGCATTTTATAAAAGAAATGAAGCTGACGAAACATCCGTTTCAAAAGCAAAAAAACTGCAAGGTAAAGAGCTTTCATACAACAACCTTCTTGACGCTGACTCTGCTTTGGAGCTTCTTAAGGAGTTTGAGGAGCCTGCTGCGGTTATAGTGAAGCATAATAACCCATGTGGAGTTGCAATTGGCAAAAATATAAAGGAAGCTTACCTGAAAGCAAAAGCAACCGACCCAGAGGCTGCTTTTGGAGGAGTTGTTGCGCTAAACAGAGCTGTTGACGGCGATACAGCCAGCCAGATAACAACTATACTCACGGACGTTGTGCTTGCCCCTTCATACTCAAAAGAGGCGCTTGAAATATTCAGCAGGAGAAAGGATATGAGGGTGCTTGAGCTTGGAGGTTTTTCAACAAAAAAGCAGGAGAGACTGGAGTTCAGAACAATAGACGGAGGGGTGCTTGTTCAGGAGAGAAACACGAAGCTTCTACTTGATGAGCTGAAAGTTGTGACAAAAAGAAAACCAACTGAAAAAGAGATGAGAGCTCTGCTTTTTGCTTGGAAGGTTTGCAAGCATGTGAAATCAAATGCTGTTGTTTACGCTTTTGAGGATAGAACTGTGGGAATTGGAGCTGGACAGATGAAGCGCTCTGACTCATCAAAACTTGGCGCTATGAAAGCTGCGGAGCTGTTGAAGGGAGCGGTGCTTGCTTCAGATGCGTTCTTCCCATTCAGAGATTCAATTGACGTTGCTGCAAAAGCGGGTGTAACCGCAATAATACAGCCAGGAGGCTCAAGAAAGGATCAGGAAGTAATAGATGCGTGCAACCAGTACGGAATAGCGATGGTTTTCACAGGAATACGGCACTTCAAACACTAACCACAGCAACGCAGAACAGCATTAGTAGAATGAAAAATGGGATGCAGGCTTTCATAAGCGCGCTTGTCACATCGGTAACATTCTTCTCAACAGTTTCATTTACTTTCACCTCTGGCTGAGTTTGATTCTCTTTTGGTTGTGAAGTTTCATTCACAACAGGAGTTTGATTCTCCTCAACAGGCGGGGTTGTATTCTCCTCTGGCGTTTCACCGCACTTCCCTAGATAGCTTTCTGCTTCAAGAACTTTGCTTGTTGCATTGACTGCAAGCGCATTCGCCCCTTGCAGGTTGCATATCGTCAGCTGATTTCTAGCTTCCTCAATAAGACTCTGCGCCTGTTGTAGCAAAACTAAACCAGATGTATCATAACAACCGCTGTACTTCTCGTAAACTCTGCTGTAACGCTCCCTTGCCTCAGCAATCTTTCTCATAACATTCTCCTCGTACGCGCTTGTATAGTGGTTCACAGTAACCTCAAGCACTTTTGAAACTCTCGTTCTAAACTCACCAAACTCACCTGTTATATTGAAAGGAATTCTCTCCGTTCCATTCTTCCCTCCAGTAATTGTATACACTTTGAATACGCATGCCTCTCTCATCCCAGCCTTCACGTCACAAACCTTCCCGCCGTACTCATAACTCCCTGATGATGAATTGTAATATTCATAGGTGACTCTCAGTGAGCTTGTTGAGGATGGATTCTGTATCGCAACTGCAACCTCATAATAAGTTGCTCCACCTCTCTCCCTGCAGTTCGTTCCAGCCAGAGGAGTTTCATCAGTCAGCACCGCATCAAGCTCAGCAGCAAAAGCAAGGCAAGTTACCAAAAGACAAACCAACAGCCACCTCATTCAACCACCTACCTCTTCTTTCTTGTGTTGAACTCCACTGCAAGCAAATACTGCATTACATTCAACGTTGAAAGTCCAATCACGAACACAAGCAAAAGAACACCAAACTTAAACGCCCAGATGGGGTCCCATGCAATCAGAGTTAAAACAAGCAGAACAAGCACAAAAAACGAAAGAAGTACGTTGAAAAGCTCAATCGCGACAAGCCACCTATGCAAAGTCCTTTCATCCTTCGGCAGTATCCACTTCAATATAAACTCCATAAGGATTACCTGACGTCAAGCGCAAATCTCTTGAAATCATCAACAGGTCTCTTCTGCCCAATCAACCCACCGCTAAATCTCTCCATAGCTTCCTTCTGGCTTACCTCAACCTCCTTATCCTTCATTTTCACAACAACCATCCATCCACCTGTTAATAATTTTGAATCCACCATTTATAAATATGCGGCTCCGGAACAGCTTCCGGATTCCCGGTCGCCCCGTGTTCAATCAACACGAGCCATGCGGATTGTTTTACAATTCTTTCCGGCTGCCCGGAGCCTGATTGGAGGTGGTAGCTGTTGGCCTTCGAAACTCCCAAAAGGAGCTCGAGCATTAAGGAACTTCTGACTCCTCGTCAGAAAGCATTACTCTCACAACCATAAGCGTATGCTCCCGGAGTCTTCTCAACTCCCTTTCGCTATACATATCATTCCCTCAACCATCTGTCAAAACACCTCCCGCAAAACACCTTCTTCTCCCCATTCCACTCCTCTATCTCGGCAAAGAACTCCTTTTTCCCAACTTCCTTCTCGCATCCGCTACATCTCAGCCCCCTTCCATTCCAACCCCGTTCACACCCATCTTGCATTCTCTCACCTCGTTTTTGAAACAGAGAGACAGCAGCAAAACAAGAGATTTAAGAACTCAAAACACGCTGCTGACTCTCAGCACCTGAGCTTAATAATCAGCTTAAAGCCGAAGCTAGAAAGAAGACACATGCAATAAGGCAGATGATTAACTTCGGCTGTCATATGCTTCCCTTATTTTAATTCATATGTTATTTATAAACTTTTCGGAATGGAGGGCTTTGCACATAAACTAACCGTTGCACATAAATTCAGCTGGTTGCACATAAACGAAGGACCGATTCTTAAAAATGGCTAATTTGTGTGCAAAGCTGGAATGGAGGGCTTTGCAAATAAATTATGGTTCGTATAAGTTGTTTCTTACAAAGAAACAGAAAGCTTTTTAAGGATAAATTACCTATATTCTGCACCTGTTTTTAAACATGTATCGATGACAAACAAGAGGTGTTTGAGATGAAGAGTTATGTGAAATTTGAAACTCCGAAAGAGGTTGCTGAGAAAGCTTACGAGGCAGTCCAGATTGCAAAGGACACGGGAAGAGTGAGGAAGGGAACGAATGAGACAACAAAGCTCATAGAGAAAGGCGAGGCAGCTCTTGTCGTGATAGCTGAGGATGTTGACCCGGAGGAAGTTGTGATTCACTTGCCGATGCTGTGCGACGAGAAGAAAATTCCATACGTCTACGTTCCCTCCAAGAAGGATTTGGGAAAATCCGCTGGGCTTGAGGTAAGCTGCGCAGCAGTTGGAATAGAGAAGGCTGGAAATGCAAGCGAGTTGATAAACGATATAGTCGCAAAGATAAAGGGAGTGAAGCCAGAGGTTAAGGAGGAAGCAAAGCCAGAAGTTGTGGAAGAGGAGAAACCAAAGAAACCAACAAAGCCAAGAAAGACAAGGAAGAAAGCAGAGGAGAAACCAGAGGAGAGCAAACCAGAAGAGAAAAAAGAGTGATTGAATGACTGATCAACCAGCAGCCGCAGAAGTTGTTGAGGTGCTTGGCAAAACAGGTATTTATGGCGAGGTATACCAGGCAATGTGCAAAATACTTGAGGGAAAGGATAAGGGAAGAGTGATAAGAAGAAACATAAAGGGACCTGTGAGGAAAGGGGATATAATAATACTGCTGGAAACAGAGAGGGAAGCCAAGCCAATAAAGGCAAAGTGAGGTAGTTAAAATGAAGTGCTCCTTTTGCGGAGAGGAAATGGAGACTGGAACAGGCATACTGTATGTGAAAAGAGACGGTTCCACTCTCAGCTTCTGCTCCTCAAAATGCAGAAAGAATATGCTGAACTTGAGGAGAAATCCAAGAAGGCTGAAGTGGACTACTAAGTATAGAGTTTAGGTGTTTCCTGTGGAGAGAACCTTTGTTATGCTGAAGCCAGATGCAGTTAAGAAGAAAGTTGTAGGGGAAGTTATAACGAGAATTGAGAGAAGCGGTTTGAATATTGTTGGGATGAAAGTTGTTCAACTTGATGAAGAGATGTGCAGGGAGCACTACTCGCACCACGTTGACAAACCATTCTTCAAAAGCTTGGTTGAGTTTATGTGCTCAACACCGGTTATCTGCATGGTTGTTGAAGGGGAGAATGCAGTTCAACTCCTCAGGGAGCTTGCCGGCCCAACAGATTCAAAGAAAGCACCGAAAGGGACGATAAGAGGTGACTTTGGGAAGGATGTGCAGGAAAACATAATACACGCTTCCGATTCAAGGGAAACTGCTGAAAAAGAAATCAAAAGGTTTTTCAAGAAGAGTGAAATATTCAGCAAAAATCCTTTGTAAAAAATTTGAGAGAATCTGCATGCCTGTTTTGAGCGATATTGAAATAAAAAAACTGATTGAGCAAAGCTCATTAATTGACAGGATGGTTAATAAGGGAGTTCAACTCCAACCGGCAGGAGTTGATTTAACCCTTTCTGAGATTTTTGAGTTTAAAGAAGCTGGTTGCCTGGATTTCACAAACAAGGAGAGGGTGCTGCCGAAATGCAAAAAACTCAAAATTTATGACGAGGTTAAACTGAAAAGCGGTGCGTACAAAGTAGTTTATAACGAGATAATACGCGTTCCTCCAGACTGCATCGGTTTAGCATTCCCCCGCTCCTCCCTTTTGAGATGCGGTGCATTTATGCACTGCGCAGTATGGGATCCCGGCTATGAGGGAAGAAGTGAATCCCTTCTTATTGTTTCAAACAAGCACGGAATAAAGTTAAAAAGAAACGCCCGTCTGGCTCAGCTGATATTTCTGAAGCTCTCAGCTAAACCAAAAGCAAAATACAGCGGAAAATATTTGAAGGAAAACATTAAGAGTATTTTGTGATTATACTCCCATTAACAAAAACAACATTTTTGTTTCTATCAATATACGTCATATAAATGTATCCCTCGTAAACATCACCAAGTTTACCTTCCGGAATACTTCCATCTCTCTCCGTGCAAACAATTTCATTTCCACTGTTGCCGCCAGCTACATACGCCCTCTCGCCGGATGTGATTACAATGCTGTTGTTAAGCGCTGGCATTAAAGGAATTTGAGTTCTTTTTGTGCAAACAAACGATGTTATATTTATCACGCTTCCAGTGTTCTGCTCTAAAATCAACTCCAGCCTGCTACTTCCCCTCCTGAGAAATACGTAACGGCATGTGAAGTTCCCACTCAATGAACACTTCTCCTTAAACTGAGTTGGTTCTGGCAACTGAGGGGATGTGAAGTAAAGATAGAGAATTAAAATAATCATTATCAATGCAGCCAAACCAATTTCCCTCATAGTTGCCTGTGCTTTTCTCAAACTCCCACCTAACCCACGAATGTAACAACAATTGATTTATTAACACCCGAAACTTTTGCATACACTCTTGCTCTCCCTGGCGTGAAACCGCTTCTCAAAACTGCCACAGCAGTTCCATTCTTCGTAGGCACAAAACTATCTATCATTCCCAAATCAGTTTCAAAGCGCACAAGCGTTCCATCCGGCACATGGTTGCCAAACTGATCAAGCACAACCGCAGTTATATTTGAAGTATTCATCCAAATCCCAATCTCTGTTGGGGATGCATTAAGCTGTATTGTCTGAGGAGTTACTTGAAGATATGTCACAGTGCTTATGAAAATAATGTTATTTACATTCTGGATATACATTTCACCTCTTGAAAAAGTCAAATTGCTTGAATGCAACACATATCCATAGGGTGTTCCGTTTGGCAGTCTGGCA
Source organism: Candidatus Micrarchaeia archaeon (assembly GCA_038871515.1). Taxonomy (GTDB): domain Archaea; phylum Micrarchaeota; class Micrarchaeia; order Burarchaeales; family Fermentimicrarchaeaceae; genus JAVZHX01. The sequence continues at coordinate 50,901 of JAVZHX010000002.1, read as the reverse complement.
ATTATCTGTGGCTCAACCCTTACGTTTGTGTGAATTAAAGGAAATGAATGGGAGTAGTTTATGGTGCCAAGCGTGAAGAATATATCAATGCTTTTTGATAGATTATTCAGCGTGATATTATACGGGGTAACTCCCTCAAGCTTCACAGGATATGTGAACTTCCTTGAATACCCATTCCCGCTTCTCGCTGCAAGATTTATCTCATAGGCAAATTGTTCACCAACACTGTCCGCTAAACTCACTTTGGCTTGTTGCATCTCAAGGGAGCGCTGCTGGACGAATGTGGTTAGAAATAAAGTGAATACTAACATAACAAACATGAAAACAACCAAAAGCTCACTTGCGCTCTGCCCCTTCACATTTTCACCTATGCTCTTTCAATGTAAACACACTCCTGTGTCGGGTCAACTTTTGTACAATTCTCCAAAGCAGATATTTTTATGAAGTATGTACCGGGCTTTGCAACTGTTGACAAATCACCAGCAATTTTTGTTAAAGTTAACGCAACTATCTGGCTAACCCCAGCGCTTGTCCTTATATTTATTATCAGCTCATTCCCCACCCCACCAGTGGAGTTGCCAACAGTTATATTCTCTATATTTGGTGGCATAAAAACTTGGATGCTTATCCTGCTTGGATAACCCTGCACCCCAACAACATCCGCGTAGTTCGTTATTTTCGTTGCAGTCTGCTGTGCCTGCTGAACTGCAAGTTGGTCAGAAACATTTGTGCTTTGTAGATAAGCTATGAGAATAAGAGGAAACATTATGGTTACAACAAATGCAACTGTTATCATAATTTCAGTGCTTGCCTGTCCTCTTCTCATAGTTGAATAATAGAATTGACTGAATATTAAGCTTTTGGTAATCTCAAAGCAATTCTCGCAACGCTCAACGCATCCTTCCCAAATATTATAACAGATGGCTCCTTCCCAATTTCACCTTTATGGTAAATCACATCAGGAATCTTCCCTTTTTTCACAGCATATTCCACTCCCCACTGAATCGTCCCTCCCTCCTTCCACTTCACCTCTTCTGGCTGTTTCTCCCTCTCATAGCTTGAAACAATCATTCCCATTCTCTTGAACTTTTTAACAACTTCCTCGCTGAATTTCACATTTATCGCAGCTCTTCTAAAAGGGTCAAACTCCATCATCTTCAAAACTGCTCTTGCAAGGTGAGAAGAAGCGCCAAACTCCACCTCGCCAAGCGACTTTGGCTTTCCCATCGCATTCCTTATTCTACCAACAACTCCTGCAACATCTTCAACTCCTCTTGCGTTGGAAAGGGCGTAAACTAAATTCACTCCAACTTCAGGTATAAACGACGAAAACTTCTCGCAGCTTTCTATCTCCCGCAAAGCTTTTTTTAAATTTTGAATAACCTTCCATCTCTCAGAGTTGACCGCAACTTCCTGCAGCGGCTCAGCTGCCTTTATTCCCTTTCCAATTCTCAAAGTTTTTGTGAGCAATGAATCAATAAATCTCTCAGTTTCCTCAAACGATTTCTCTATGCTCAAACCATTTATCAAGCAGGCAGCCAGCGCTGAGGAGAAGCAGCATCCTCCTCCATGCGTTCCCCCCTGCACGAACTTTCTACTTACAACTTGGAACTCACTATGCAACAAAACATCAAAAACCTTTCTTCCAACCACGATGCCCTTAATAACAACTGCTTCTGCTCCAAAAGATTTCAAAGCTTCGGCTGCCCTTCTCGCGTCAGCAACACTTCTCACCTCAACTCCTGTCAGTCTCTCAGCTTCAAATGGGTTTGGAGTGACTATCCTTGAAATCCCAATCAGCTTTTTCATTTCCTTCACAGTTTCCTTGCTTACCAACGCGCTTCCATCAGACTGGGCAGTCATAACAGGATCAAAAACTATATTCCTTTTTCCCTTCAACTTCCCCATAATTATCCTTGCAACTTCCTCATCACCAACCAACCCAATTTTAATACCACCTACTTCCATATCTGAAAAAACTGAGTTAATCTGCTGAGCAACAACCTCGGGTGGAAGGGGGAAAACCTGCTGAACTCCTTTTGTGTTCTGCGAAACAACAGAGGTTATAACGACTGCTGAGTGAACTCCAAATGTTGCAAACGTTTTCAAATCTGCCTCAACGCCAGCAGCTCCTGTAGTTGAAGAACCTCCAATCGCCAAACCAACTTTCACTCCACCCACCTTCCACTCTTCCTCATCTCCCTTCTCCTCGCAACTCTCTCCTCTTTACCTTTTTTAACCATCCTCTCCAGTTCATCTAGGAATGATTTTAAAGAATCTCTCAAACTCCACCCAAACGAGCTTGCCGAGTAGTTTCTTCTCCTCAGCTTCACCCCCCCATGAGTTGAATACTTCTTTCCATACTTTTTGAAGTGCACCCACATCCCCTCAACCTCGCAGCTTCTTTTCAGCTTGTTTATAAACCTCTTGCACTCCTCCTTTACATCCTCACTGAAAATTCTATCTTTCTCATCCAACCCAGAAATTTCCAACTTCACCTCCTCAGGCTGAACAACAGAGCTGAGAAGATGCCTTGCGCTTATTATTCCAACTGGTTTGCCAGCGCTCTCAACTATCAAAGCAGCAACATCACCCTCAATCATCTCATTTGCGCTTTCCCTAAGAGACGCATCCGGTTTTATTGTATAAACATCCTCCTTCATAATTGACTTCACTTCTACATCCTCCAGCCTCACCTTCTCCCTTCTGAAAGGCAGTTTATCCTTTGGTTTGCTGAGAAAAGCCGTAAAATCATACGCTGTTAAAACTCCAACAAGCTTCCCTTCCTCAACAACAGCAAGCTTGCCGTATTGATTGCCCTGCATCCTTGCTTTTGCCTTCCCAAGATGAGCTTTCGCCTCAATTTTTGGAACCTGTTTATCCATCACCTCTTCTACTTTCCTTCTCTCAAGCAACCCCTCCTCCACCATTATTTTCAAAACCTCGCTTCTTGGAAGCACACCTATTAACTTATCCTCCTCAACAACTGGAAGTGCTCTGTAAGGACCGCTTGAGAAAAGCTTGCATATGTTAAGAAGACTGGTTCTTCTTGTGATAACCGGAGCGTGGACAGCGACAGAACCAACCTTCGCAGTATGCTCCGCAGCAGAGCTTGTTATCGTCCAATCATCAATTATACCAGCATAATTCTTACCTTTTAAAACAACCAGGCATGTTCTGTGTTTTGGAAGCTCCCCTATTGCTTTTGTTATTGGCTCCTCATAATCAATTGTATGCGCTTCCTTCATTCTCTCAAAAAGCTCCATTCCCTCACCTCTTATTTATTTAAGTTAATTATAAATTAATAGGATTGTATGAGAGTAGATTTGCTTGGGGAGAGGAAACTGATAGAGCTTTTGACAGAAAAACTCTATAGAAACAAATCAATCATCTCTGGAGCAGGAGAGGATGACGCAGCTCTTCTAAAATTTAACGGCAAACAACTTGCCCTAACCTCCGATATAATGTTCCATTCAACTCACTTCCCTCCATCCATGAAATCACAGCAGATTGGAAGAAAAATTGCAGTTGCAAACCTAAGCGATTTGGCTGCAGTTGGTGCCAAGCCGCTTGGAATGCTTTTCTCATTTGGAATACCGCCCCAGCTTGATTTCAGAATTCTCAGAGGCATAATTAAAGGAATCAACCTAACCTGCTCAGAATATAACGCACCATTCATCGGAGGAGATACGAAGAAAGCAAAAGAGCTCACAATATGCGGCATTGCACTTGGCGAGATTATCGGAAAACCGATGAGAAGGTGCAATGCAAGAGAAGGAGACATTGTTGCGGTTACAGGTGAAATTGGTGATGCTTTTCTGGGTTTGAGAATTGTGAAGGAGGGAGTTGACTCAAAGAAGTATGAAAAGCTCAAAAATGCATTCCTGAACCCGAAGGCAAGAGTGAGGGAGGGAATTGCAATAGCTGAGCTTGGTGTCAGAGCAGCTGGGATGGATATAACTGACGGTTTGCTTTTCTCAGCTGGCGAGATAGCACGCATGAGCAGAGTTTGTCTTTCTCTTGACTCTGAAAAAATTCCAATTTCAAAGGAAGCAGAGGAGTTTACTGAAAAGCACGAAATCAGCAGAAAGACGCTCCTTAACAACGGGGAGGATTATGAACTTATTATAACTCTAAGCGAGAGGGAGTTTGAGAAAGTTAGGAAAAAGGTTACTGGCGTTGGGGGAGAGCTTATAGAAATTGGAAGAGCGATAGAGGGAAGAGGGGTGTTGCTTGACGGCAGAAAAGTTAACACCAACGGATATGACTCATTCATAAACAAACGCAAGGGTTTTTAATTTATAAATTGAAAATAATTTCATGGGCCTGTAGTCGAATGGTAAGACGTCACCCTGACACGGTGAAAATTCCCGGTTCGATCCCGGGCGGGCCCACTAAAAACATATTTTGCACTCCACTCCCTTCTCACCGCACAATTTCACAACTCTCTCTTTCAGTTTTCTGTAATAATCATTTTTTGAAAGAAGAACTTCCTCCCACTTTGGAATCATCTCTGGTTCATAACTTTGGAGAGCCTCACTAACTCTCTCCCACACTCCTGCTTTCAAATTCAGTTTGTCAAACCAGAGAGTTGATTTAGTTTCACAGGCAACTTCAACAAGTCCCTCCAAGCTGCTTTCACTGATAAAGGGAAGAAGAGGGCCTGCGAAGAGATACGTTCTAACCCCATTTTCATTCAACTCCCTCAGCGCATCAATTCTCTCCTTCACAGAGGGTGAGAATGGCTCAAAGAAGTTTTTAAGAGACTCATCAAGCGTTATTATTGTGAAACCAACTTCGCATTCCCCAAACTTTTTCAACAAATCCAAATCTCTTATAACAAGAGGGGATTTTGTCTGTATGCAAACAGGAAAGTCATTCTCAAGCAGAATTTCAAGCAGCTTTCTTGTCAGCTCATACTTTTTTTCAACTGGCTGGTAAGCATCCGTAAGGGAGGAGATGAAAACACTTCCCTTCTTTTTCTTTCTAATCTCTTTTCTCAAAACTTCTGGCGCATTCAACTTCACGTCAACAAACTCGCCCCATTTCTCTGAATGCTTGCTGAACTTCCTCGTAATTGAATCCGCATAGCAGTAAGTGCAACCGTGCTGGCACCCAACGTATGGGTTTATGCAGTAAACAGCAAGCTTGCTTGGGTTGAGAAGGGATTTGCATTTAACTTCTCTCACAATCATTCATTCACCGGAAAGTTACCCCCAAGAAAGATTAGTATACCTTCCTATTCATAATTCTATTGTGTCCAACCCATGGGTTTCTGAAGTTATTGAGGATGGAAAAACATTAACCGAGCTAGCTGGAGGTTTCTCATCAAAACAAACCTACTCCAACCGCTGCGCAGTCTGCAAGGGCTCAAAACTTCTCTGCGGCAAGTTGCAGTGTCCAATTCTTGTTAAGCTCTACGCGCAGATGAGGGTGAAACCCCTTATCAATACACTTTCCATTCAGGGTTCCTCACCGCCAGATATATTCATCGGTCGTTTGGGCTACCCGTACGTGAGCATAGGCCCCTTAATCCCCCCGTTGATAGGCGATACATCTGTGATGGGGATGCCTGAGATGTGGCACGATAAAACAATTCAGGAGATAGTAAATTTCAGGTTTCAGCTTGTGAGGGGAAAGCACAGGGCGGATGTTAAGGATGTTGAATCAGGCAAAATTGCCGAACTTGTGAGGGAGCTAGCCCTCTCAAAAGAACCAGCTCATGTGGAAGCAGAATTCAAGAGAAAACCAGCAGGAAGATTAATTCTTGATGATGAGGTTCAGCCCTTTGGTCCATCCGCTCCATTGAAGGATATGAGTTTAAACTACACAAGTGCTGACCACCGAATTGAAAAAGCATTCAGCGATACTGACTTGAAAGCAGCTGACGCAGTGATGGAGCTGTACGAAAAAAATGTTCTTGTTTCAAAAATACAGAGAGCATTCTCAGCAGGACTTTTTGGAGTTGAGAAGAAAAGGCGCTTTGTTCCAACAAGATGGTCAATCACAGCAGTTGACAGCATAATCTCAAAAAACCTTTGTGATGAAGTGAAGGATTTTCCCGTTATAAACGAGTTCAGAGTTTACACGCACAACGCGCTTGATAACAGATGGGCGGTTTTGATGATTCCATCTAACTGGAGTTATGAGCTGATAGAAGCATGGTACCCAAAAACAATCTGGAACCCGTCTGGAAGAACGGTTGCAATTTTTTCGGATGCAGAGGGTTTCTGGGGGAGGAATACCTACCCAGATATTGGGGGTTGCTACTTTGCAGCGCGCCTTGCAGTTACCGAGCATCTTAAAAAGGAGAGAAGGCAGGCAGCAGTGGTTGTTATGAGGGAAGCCCACCCAGGCTACATAATGCCCGTTGGCGTTTGGAATGTGAGGGAAGCAGTGAGGAATGCGCTTCAAAAACAATACAATGCCTTCCAGTCTCTTGATGAATCGCTTTCATACATCTCAGGAAAGTTTGAAATTAAAATAGATGAGTGGATAAAAACAAGCAAGCTTCTGCGGGAAATTCTCTTCCAAAAGAGAATTAAAGAATATCTTTGACTGCTTTGCAGAATTGTTTGTATAATTCATCGTTGTATGCAACTAAAATAACTTCAGAAACCACCTTTCTTCTTTTCGCAAATTCCTTAATTGAATTCACCATACTTTCTGCAGCATTTTCATATGATAAACCACCAACTCCAGTTCCCATACCAGGAAAAGCAATTGATTTCAATTCATTTTCCTCTGCGCAGAGAAGCGCTGCGAGAGTTGCTTCTTTCACTTTTTCCACACTAGTTTCTCCAGCCGGGCGAACCATGGTGGGAGTGTGAATCACAAATTTTGCCTTTAACTTACCAGCAGTTGTGATAACTGCTTTCCCAACAGGAATTGGTGATTTGCTCACTGCTTCCCTCTCTATTTCCTCGCCTCCTTTTCTTTTTATCGCAAGCGCCACTCCTCCTCCCATGTAACCAAAAGAATTGGCTGGGTTGACTATTGAATCTGCTTCAACTTCAGTCAAATCTCCTTTCACAACTTTTATAGAAACTCCTTTGAATTCTCTCTGAAACATTCAACCAACTAGAACTTGTAACCAATTTTCCTGAGAAACTCCTTCCTTCTCTTCACATCTTCAGCTTTTTCAACTCCTTTTGTTTTCAACCCATCTATCACTCCCAGAATACCTCTCCCCTGCTCGCTTTCCGCGATTACCACTTCCAGTGGGTTTGCTGTTGCTGCGAATATGCTACAAACCTCAGGAACATTCTTTATTGCATTCAGAACGTTTATTGGGTAAAAACCCTTCCCCAAAATAATTATGAAAGTATGCCCTGCGCTGAGGTTTAGAGCATTCCTCTCAGCAAGCTTGCGCAGCTCCTCGTCTGTACCCGCGCTTCTCACCAAGCAATCCCCAGATGACTCACAAAAAGCCAGCCCAAACTTTATGTTTGGAACAGCAGTAACAAGCGCCTCATAAATATCCTCAACACTTTTTATAAAATGGGACTGCCCTAAAATTAGATTGCACTCCTCCGGTTTCTCAATCCTTACAACTTTCACCTCCATAAAACCACCTACTCAAACACAACCATAATTTCGGACTCAAGCAGTGATTTCAGCGCTTTTTCAAGCGAGTTTATATCAACCGGAAGTTGCCCTATCTCCTTTCTGGAAAACCTGACTTTATACAAGCACTCATCCTTCCTATAAACTTTATTTATTCCAAGTATTTTTGCAGGTGCAACTATATCTGCAATTGTTTTCTTCACATCACCGCTCAGCTCAGCAACCCGAACTTTTTTTCCAGCAATCTGAGAGATTTCTGAAACAACCTTTCCGTCCTTCCCAATAAGCGCGCCAACGTTTCTCTTTGTGAGAACAAGCACCACCCTTCCCAAATCAACTGCTTTTGTGAAATCAGCATCCTCAAGCTTGTACCTATCTTTTAATTTGTATAACAGCCTGCTTATCTTAACATCTAGCTCGGAGATTTTTCCCTTTTTTAGCTTCTCGTTGCACCCCGAGCAAAGCACATTGCTTTTCAAACATAACTCACAGATTGGTACGTCCATTAACCTCACCATTACAAAAAAGGAAATTCAAAAAAACAAAAAACTACTTTGCAATTGTTATCTCTATCGCAGATACTTTGGATTTGCTTCCGTCCTCTGAGGTTAGTTCCTCTGTTTTTATCTCTATGCTCTTTATTTTGGCGTCTGGCATGAATCTGTTTCTCACAATCTCCGCCACGTCCACCGCTCTTGAAATTACTTTACCTCTTGCCTTTATCCCAACCTCATTTGCGCCGTTGTTAAACTGAGTTATCACGGCGAGAACGTAGCTCATCACGCTCTTCTTCCCTATGTATATCACATTTTCGTCCTTTCTTGCCTCCTCTGCCATTTTATGCACCTCCTTTGTATCCTCAATAATTTATTTCTCAAGCAATTATAAATGTTTGCGTTTTTTCCTGTACTCCTCAACAATCCCCTCTACATCCAGCTCCTCTTTCCTCGCTGCTTTTTTCTGCACTTTCTTCACTCTCCTCTCTCTCAGCCTCCTTATCTCTGCATCCCTCTTCCTTATCTCCCTCTCCCTTGCAAGCCTTTCAAAAACACTGCTTTCCAATTTTTTTACTTTCTCCCTCAGCTCCTCATTCTCCCTCTCCAGCCTCTCAACAGCTTTTCTCAACTCAGCATTTGAGATGAGAAGCTCCCTCAACTGCTTATTCTTCTTTTCAAGAGTCACCCTTGCCTCCTCCCTGCTTTTCACCTCAGGCACCTCAATCTCCCTTTCTACATCAATTAAAAGCAACGCATCGCTCAGCGAGGTGCCGTTTAAAACTAGATGTTTCACCTCATTTGCTTTCTCTGGAATTCCCTTTTCAGCAAGCACCCTATCTATCTGTCTTAACTTATTCTCATAAACCCTATACGCCCTTATAACTGCCGCAGCCGCATCCCTCTCGTGCTCATTTGAAAAAACTCTATCACCAACAAGCTTGCTCTTCTCCTCCTCCCCCATGTCCCTCTCAGGAACAGCAACTCTCACATTGAAGTATGAAGCGAGTTTAACAACCAAATCAGGAGGAGGATTCACATCACACGCAAGCAATGCCGGTTTACCCTCTTTGCTTATTAAACCAACAAGCTCCTCCCTGCTCATCTCCCTCTTGCTTCCAACAGAAAGCTCCTTCCTCTCCAAATCAAATAACGCGTACCCAATGGTTGTTCCAGGGTCAACACCAACAATTAGGCACCTCAGCTCATCACCTTTTGAAAAGCAGCTGCTGTTTTAAGAAAACCTTTGTGGCTCTCGGTATGTCTCTGTCCACCTGCACATTCGCCCCTATCCAGCAGTTATCCCCTATTGTTTTTCCTGGCATCACCGAAACAAGCACCCCTGTTTTTGTGTTATCGCCAATAACCACCCCAAGCTTGCTCCTTCTTGTATCAACCTTCTTCTCCATCACTTCCATCTTTATCGTTCCAGCATCAAACCTCCAGTTTGCTATCTGGGTTCCAGCACCAAAATTGCAGTTCTCCCCCACAATGCTATCCCCTATGTAACTCAGGTGCTTTGCATTCACACCATTCATTATTATACTATTCTTCACAGTTGTTGAATCACCTATGCTGCACCTCTCCCCTATACTGCTGTTGCCCCTTATGAAAGAGTAGGGACCTATCTCGCTGTTTCTTCCTATGAAAACAGGCCCTTCTATGAAACTGTTAAAAACACGTGCTCCACTCTCAACAATCACCTTTCCTTTCAAAACGCAGTTTTCAATCTCCCCCTCCCTGCGCTCAGGCATTCTGTTCAAAAGAAACTCATTCGCATCAAAAAGCTGCCACGGCATACCCAAATCCTGCCAGAACTCCTTCAGCTCAACTCCCCCAACCTTCCTCTCCTTCGCAAGCATTCTTATAACATCCGTTATCTCATACTCCCCTCTTCCAGAAGGTTTGATTTTTTTGATTTTTTCAAATATGCCTGAATTCATAACATACATGCTGCAGTTCACAAGCCCTGCACCACCTCTTCTGGGCTTCTCGATGAATTTCACAATTCTTCCTTTTTCAACTTCAGCAACTCCAAACTCCCTCACATCATCCACTTTTTTCAAACCAACCGTCATCTCAGAATCATGCGAATCAATCAACCTTTTCACTGCACTGCTTTCAGTCACCACATCGCTTGCCATCCCAAAAAACGTGTCATCAACCATCTCCTCAGTTGCGAGGAACGCATCAGCAGTTCCCCTCATCTCTTTCTGCTCCGCGTACTCTATTCTCACCCCAAGCTTCCTTCCATCGCCAAAACTATCAATTATTTTCTCTTTCATATACTTTACAACAATCACCAAATCCTTTATTCCAGCCTCCTTAAGAACCTGGATTACGTGATAAAGAATTGGCTTTCCCGCAACAGGTATCATGCACTTTGGCCGTGTGTGAGTAAGTGGCTTCAGCCTTTTTCCCTCACCAGCAGCTATTATCACTCCTTTCATCTCAACCCCTCCCTTACTATCTGCTCAGCTTTTTTACACACTCTCTCCAGCTCACCTTTGTTTTTGTGCTCGCACGTCAGCCTTATCACAGGTTCGGTGCCTGATGCTCTTACAAGAAGCCACCCATCTTTGAAATCAATTCTCACTCCATCTCTCTCACTCAGCTTGCCCTCAAACTCCTCAATCAATCTATCCTTTATAACTTCCATTGAACCTGTTTTATCACTGCATTCAAACTTCATTCTCTTTACTGGATATTTTTTCACCTTCCCTCTCATCCTGCTCAACCTTCCCTCCTTGCAAACAAGTTCAATAAACTTTAAAGTTGTCATCATTCCATCCGGTGTGTTTATCTCCTCAGGGAATATATACTCGCCGCATGGCTCCCCTCCAAAAACAGCATTGCTTATCCTTATCATCTCAGCAACGTTTCTGCTTCCAACCCCTGTTATAACGAGTTTTCCCCCCTTTCTTTCTACAGTTTCCCTAACTCCAAGAGAAGCCTCAACAGTTGAAACAACCGTGCATCCGTCGCTGACAATGTAACTCAGAAGAAGTGAAAGCTGCTCATCCAAGCCAAGAACAGAACCGATTTCATCAATAACAACCGCTCTATCCCCATCCCCGTCATAGCCAACCCCAAGAGATGCACCAGTTCTCTTAACTATTGTAGCTGCTTCCGCAAGGCTCTCGCTGTTCGGTTCAAGGCTACGTGAGAAAGCACCACCTGGCTCAGCGTTAACAGTTATAACATGGCAGCCCGCTTCCTTAAGGAGAAATGGAGCAACAGAAGAGGCTGCTCCGTTTCCGCAGTCAACAACCACCTTTGGTTTTTTCCTCTTTATCAAACCAACATCAACAAGCGAAAGCACAAGCTCGATGTGCTTCTCCACCGCATCTTTCACCTCATAAACCCCCCCACCAGAAACGCTCTGTTCTGCTCTCGCCATACCCACAATATTCTCAATTTCCCTCTCCTCCGCCCTGCTTATCTCCTCCCCAAACCTGTTATAAACTTTGAACCCATTATACTCCGCAGGGTTGTGGGAAGCAGTTATCATAACTCCTATCTCCCCTCTTTGCTTTGTCGCAATTGCGGTGGTTGGTGTGGTAACAATTCCAAGCTTCAGAGCATCTCCTCCAGCAAAGTTCACCCCTGCAACAAGCGCAGCCTCAAGCGCAACCCCGCTTTCTCTCGTATCCCTCCCAATAACAACCCTCTTCTTTTTTCCAACAACTTCCCCTAATCTCAGGGCTAACTCAGGAGTTATCTCCTTTCCAACAACCCCCCTTATGCCTGACGTGCCAAATGAAACCATCGCATCACAATTATTAAAAATCATAAAGGTTAAATAAATACGTATGGCAGAGAAGGTGAGCGCACCACAAAGTTCAACTGGGATAATACGTTTCTACGATATACGCGCTGGCGGTCCCCAGCTTGACCCCAGGGCAGTTATTGCATTCACGCTAGCTTTCATAATACTGCTCAAGCTTGTTGACTACTTCCTTTAACTATAAACTCCTCAAACAGCTTTCTGCAGGCAGCTTCAACTCTTTTTTTGCTTTCCTTTGGGCATATCACCAACGCTCTCCTCCTCATCTCCTCAGTTCTCCTTATCGCACCAACTATTTCAGATAAATTCTCCAGCCGATACTCCTTCCCATCTCTGACAATTATAACCTTGCTTTCAGAGAACTTCTCATCATAACCCTGCCTGCATTCAAGCATCACTTCCTCCACCCCACTCCTCTCCTTTATCTCCTCCTCCACATCTCTCATCTTCCAGTAATCTCTGAAAATTTTCTTCCCCTCCCTGCTTAATTTATAAAATTCAACTTCATACGCCCTTTTGTACAACTTCCTTTCCCTCAACTTTCTCATCAGCCCGCAGCTTCTCTTGCTTTTTTCAAGAAGCAAACCAACCTCTGCATCAGTGCGTTTGAGTATGTCATCAATTGATACTGCTCCATCCTCAAGCGCAAGCTCAATTGCCCTCTCCAGCATTGCGCTCGCAATTCTAACAGTGTGATGGTAGTAAACTGAGGAAAACATGAGAAACCTTGCTATAAGAAGTGACTCCGCAGCCTCAATTCCACCCCACTCAACAACTGCTTTCCCTCCCCTCATTTTTATGGTGTGCACCAGTCTGTCGCTGTCTATCACCCCATACGCAACTCCTGTGTAATGTGAATCTCTCAGAAGGTAATCCATCCTATCAGAACCCAGATCAAAATCTATCATCCCCCCTCTCCCACCAAGCATTTCTGAACAAACTGCTTTTACATCATATCCCTCTTCCTCCAAAATCTCCCCGCTTTCACCTTTTAAAACTGCCTGAACCCCTCTGCTCTCATGGCTTCCTCTCTTCATCCTCAAAAGAATTCCATCTGTTTCATGCGAGAAAGCAGCATGCCCAACATCATGCAGCAGTGCAGCCATCCTCAGAGTTTTCGTTTCCTCCTCTCCAAGAGATAAACTCCTGCATATCTCGCCTGTTATATGCATCGTCCCAAGCGAGTGCTCGAACCTCGTGTGGTTCGCACCTGGGTAAACAAGGTAAGCAACAGCCATCTGCTTTACTCCCCTCAACCTCTGCAGCTCAGGAGTATCAACAACCTTCAGCTCCACATTATTTAGTTGTATATTCCCATGAACAGCATCCTTTATCACATTCATCAAACCAACTCATAGAAACCTTTTCTCTTCTCTATAACCTCCCCCCTCTCCCTCATTATCTCAAGCACCACTCTGCAGGCTGGCTCGCTCAGCTTGGTTTCCCGGCTTATCTCCTCCATGCTTCTCACTCTTCTCCCCATACACCTCCTTATGCTCTCGCTTTTCTCAGCAAACCAACTTCTTTTTGCAACGTAAAACTTCTTGTCAAACCCTCTAACACCAAGAATTTCACCAAAACTAATCTCCTTCTGAAGAGCACTGCTCACCCTCTCCGCGCTTTTCACATCCTCTATAACCGCGTAACCCTCGCTCTCCAAACTGCTTTCAGGGGTTTCGCTTTTTTTGACAAGAGGATAGATTTCGTTGGATATGTCATAAACTCCAGTTTTTGAATACTTGCCTCCTTTGTAAACTCTCACAGCACCCTTCCTAATCAAATTATACAACACATCCCTCTCCCTTGAATTCAGCTTCCTGTTCACATCATACGGTATTCTTTCTGAGAATTTTATTGTGTTCAGCTTCCTCAATAACCTCATCTCCTCATCGCTCAACTCCTTTTTGGGAAGCTCAACTTCCCCAATTTTCTCCTTCACAACTCGCTCAATTTCCTCCCTTCTCATCACCGCGAAAACACCTGGTTTTATCTCATAGAAATCTATCTCCTCCCCTCCTTTCAAGCCAAGCTTCATAGCAACTTCCTTTGGAAGGATGCATGCCAAATTATCTCCAACTTTGTAAACTCTCACCGCAATATCACCCCTTATTTATATAAACAACATACTACTCACTACCCCCCGGATTTATCAATTTCACTAAAGCTAGAGACAAAAAAATAATAAAAAGGAAAAGAATGGTGTACATGAATGTTGTTTTTGCAAGTTTATACTTCTCAGGGTCAAGAATGACTCTAGGATGCCTGCCCCTTGTAGAAACCAACAACAGTATAAGAGTTAGAAAAGCTAACAAACCCGCTAAAGAAGCGATTATTGCAGTTAGCAGGATAAATGCATTCACACCAAATATAAACATCGTCAAAATCTCAAGAGCAACAGAAACTAAAGATATTGCAACAGCCTTTCTTGCTGTTAACTCTTCCATAAATATCCCTATTCAAAGTAAGCAAGAGGAGTGCATCTCTTATCAAACAGCGCGAATGCAATCACCTTCACATCCTCCTTATCCTTGCTTATTTTCTCCGCATCCTCAAAGCACTCCTTCAGAAGCCGTATTTGGTATTCTCTGTATCTCTCGTATTTATCCTCCGCCACCTCAGCCTCGCTTATCACAGCCACTGATTTAACTTCTCTTGTTGCGTCATCATACTCAACTGTAACCAAGCTTCCTCTCCTTAATTTCCTCACATCTGCCGGGAATGGCTTCGGATATGTGAAAAACAATCTCCCTGTTTCCGTATCAACAGCAACCCAATTTCTGTTATTTTTTCTCCCAGCTCCAAAGAACCTGCCGGTTACCTCCCCCATTCTCTCCCTCCAAATCTATTTCAACAGAGTAATATAAAACTACTCCCATCCCTTTTGCTCCCTCCACCTTGGGTGAAGGCGGAACTTCCTCTTTAGCTTCTCAATTTTTTTCAAAACATCATCAGGTATCTCACATTTTTGCTCTTCAAGCATGTAATGAATATACCCAACCTCACGTGGTTCTAACCCCATAAGCTTAACGCCAACCACATCTGCAAGCAGTGGATTTGTTGATGCAAGCGCCCACCCACACTCAACAACATCCCCATTAACCGGTCCTTCCCCCTCCATCCCACAGAAACCATCTATCACGGAAAGGTTTGGTTTCACTTTCTTAAAAAATTCAAATAAATTCACATTAATCAGTCTAACGCATCTATCATACAGCAAGGCATCAACCACTGCCCTCACTCCGTGCACCTTCAACCTGTCCGCGGGGTGTATCACACCCATCATATTTTTCATAGAAAGAGTTGCAAGCGCGTAGTCATGCGTTTTTGGAAGAGTTAAAGAAATCACATAATCATAAAGAAAAAAATCCTTCACAACTCTTATCCTTACATTACCGAAATTCGTCTTCACTTCCATAAGTTCAGCATATTCGCCCTGGTTAAAATCCCTCAGCTCAACTTCATACTCCCTGCAAAGCTCATCAACACCCGCCCTTCTAAACGCCTCCTCTGTTGTTCCACCCAAGTAATACGCATCACCACTCCCGTCCCCAACAGTCACATTCCTTTTATCCATTTTCCTCAAAAAATCAAGAACCGCTTTCAAAGCATCCTTATGTGTATTTGCCTCATTCCTTTTCATTGCGGTGAAGTTTGGTTTAACAAGAACTCTTTTTGCTTTTTTCAGCTCATCAACCTCAATTAAGCTAAGCGCTCTAGCAACATTCTCATATCTGCTCTCTCCTGAAACAAGCGCTATTTCCATCATTTCACTCTCTTTCTGAAAATCAGCCATCCCACTTTTGTTCTTATCATCACGAATAAACCTTTCACTCTCTTCCCGTGAAGCTCAAACTCAATTTTATCCTTCTCCCACACCTTCACATTCGCCTTTCCCCTATCATAAATACTAACAGTTCCCGCCCCATACATTCCCTCAGGTATAACCCCCTCAAAATCAGCATATTCAAGCGGGTGATCCTCTGTTGGAACTGCAAGCCTTCTCTCATCATTTTTTGGGAATCCTTTTGGAATCGCCCAGCTCTTCAGCACCCCATCCCTCTCAATTCTGAAATCATGGTGCCAGTGAGAAGCCCAATGCTCTTGTATCACAAATATTCCACTTCGCCCGCCAACTCCGCCTTTTGGTTCGCTTGTAACAGAGAAATTTCTTTTTTCTCTATACTCCTCCAGCATCAAGAAGCCTCCTCTCCCCACTTATTTTCTGAATTTCCGTTATATCCTGACTTACCTCTATACAACCCCTATACTCCCCTTTTCTGCTCCTCACAGCAAAGTAGCGTATGTATATCTTTCTTCCCTTATAATCAATCCAGAACTCCGCAACATCCCTCTTGCCACTTCTGAACTCATAGAGAATTCTGTTCACTATGGGGAGACTTTTTGGAGGATGACACTTCTGAACGCTTCTCCCTATAACCGATTTATCTCTCTGAAAAATCTCCCTCCTCCCCTCCTTATTAAAATACCTCACATTCTCATTTTCATCTATAAAGGATATTTCAAAAGGAAGAGCATCCATTATATCCTCCAAATACTCCTTCGGTATATTCTCAATCACTCCCTCACCTCCAGATGAACTTCAACAACGTTTCCGTTTGGTTTCTCCTCCTTGAAAACCTGGCTTTGGAAGCTGTATATTCTAACTTTGGGGTTAAGCCACATATCAAACGGAAGCCCTGCCTTGTAGCAGGTATGGCAGAGAAACTCCTCCTCATCCCACTTCTGCTCCACAGCAACTATTGGCAGAAGCACCCCTCCGTATGGACCGTATTCCACAACTAAACCATCCCTCCCAACCTTTATCATTTTTGGATACTCCTTTGGTTCTTTCGCTTTTATCAACTGAGGGACAGTGAGCACATTCACCTCAAAGGTGCACCTCTCAACCTCCTCCTTTTTCATAGGCGGAAACCTTGGGTCGCTTGTTGCAGAGCTAACAGCACACTCAACAACCGCGTGCGCAAGCTCCTTTATTGGTTGTATATACCCAATGCAACCCCTCAACTCTTTTTCAGGATATGTTTCAATTGTGACAAAAACTCCCCTCTTTTCAAGAAGAGATGGAGATGGATTTTCTGGTTTCATCAGAACGCCTCTCTCAATATACTGCTGAACCGCCTTTCTCGCAAGCTTCACAAGATACTCCCCATCCTCCTTAGATAGCATGGAATCAACCTCCTGGCGAAACTCTCACAAGCCTCATCATTATCCAGTACTTAACAAGCGGGAAGAGGAGAAGGTAGAAGGGAGCTATGAGAGGAATTGATACTCTGAAACCGGCAAGGATGGAACCCTGGGAGAGCAGCAGCACGGTAACGCCAGGCACCACACCTGTTAAAAAAATTATGAAAATTGAGTATTTCACCGCTTCATTTGTATAAACAGAAATTGCGTTCTTTCTTGAAATCTCAATCTCCTTAATGAAATTCTCAAGCACGTTTGCTATGTTCACACCGCTTCCCATCGCGTAGCTCACAGTTGCAACAAACCTCTGGAAGGTTACTGAGGGAGTTCTCATAGAAATTTCAAGAAAGGCATCGCTCACCTCCTCCCCCTCATTTATTCTCACCAAACTCTCTCTGAAAAGCTCTGAGACAACTCCATAATCCTCCCTTGAAACTGACTGAAGCGCATTGTGCAGTGGAATTCCCGAACGCAACTCCGAGAGCAGATGCCTCAGTGCATCCAAAAGATTCAGTTCAACATCCCTCCCTCTGCTGCGCACTATAAACTCAAAATAGTGAATCGCAGCAAGGGTTGAAACAAAAAGCATCAGCAAAGAAAGAAAAACAGCCAGGTAAAAGGTGAATTGAAAGTATAATGATAGAATTGAAAAATAAAGCAGTGAAAGAACAAAGCAGGTGAGCCCAATACCAATTACGAATGAAGAGTAAGCTTCTGGCGTTATATCAACACCTGACTGGAGTATCATCTGCTTTGTGTTTTTTGAAGTTGGGATTATCATCTGAGGATCTAAATTAACAGCTGAGAAAATTCTTGTCCAGAAAGCTGAAAAATCAGCTATAAAATCCATCCAATCACTTTACAATATTTTTTATTTCGCTTATGAACTCCTCCCTCCTGCTTTTTGGCGTGTTGTAATACGCATGAACAACCTTCCCAACGTCAAGGAAGTTCGTTATTCCATTCTTTGCAAGGTAATCAAGAATCTGTGTTCTTCTCCTGAACTCCTCCTTCAATTCCTCTTCATTCAAATCAAATGTTTGAGCGTATTTGTTAAGTGTTTTTGATGGGTAATCCATAACCTCCTCAAGCTCTCCTTTCCTCGAGTTGAACTCATAAAGTCTATTCAGAAAACCAACCTCCTCCCCCTCCTTCCAAACGTGTGCTCTTATCTCGCTTGGAATTTTATCCTTCCTCACCATCTCCTCAATTTCATCAGGAAGCTCACCCCTTGAGCGCCAGTTCATCTCAGAACACTGAATAACTCTTCTTCTTTTTTCAGCATCTGTTGAAAGAGTGATTATTATATCAAGCATTGAAAGCATATCTGTCGGAACTTTCATTGGAGGAGAGTGTATTCTCTTAACAACCGCCGTTCCAATCTCCTTTGAATGCAACGTTGTCATAAATGAAATTCCCCAGTTCGCTCCTGAGAAAAGCTCCCTTGCCTCCCTTCCTCTTAACTCGCCAAGCACAATTCTGTCAGGCCTCATCCTCAACGAGTTTGTTATCTGGTCAAGGCATGTTCTCAACCTGGAAACCTCCTCCCCCTTCTTCATCGCCTCCTCCTTCCTCTCCTTATAAACTCCAACAAGCGGAATCCAGTTTATAAATTTATCATAGAAGCGCAACTCATTTATCTCCTCCTCAACAGATATCACCCTCTCCCCAGCGGGTATGAAAACAAGCAGCGATGACAGCAGGGAAGTTTTTCCTGTTGCTGGTGCACCTGTAATTATAATTTGAGATTTTTTCATCTCTATCGCCATCCACAGGAACGCGCCAAGCTCCGCGTTGACAGTCCCAACGTTCATCATCTTTATAAACGTCCACGGATCGCTTCCAAAAAGCCTTATGTTTGCAGTTGCCCCTGTCAAAGCTGCCGGAGAGATTTGCGCGTGCAACCTTGAGCCATCTGGAAGCTGGGCGTCAACAACCGGGTGTATCATGTCAAGCGTTTTACCCAACGGCCTGAGAATCGCATTCATAACTTTTTTGAAAGACCTGTCGCTTGTGAACCTGAGGTTGGTTATGCACCTCCCATACTTCCTGTGGTAAATCAGAATTTCCCTTAGCGGATGGTCTATCTCTATTTCTTCCAAATTCTCCTTATCCCTCATCCAGAAATACTCTATTGCACCAAAACCAATTGTGTCAACTGCAACTATCTCTGCAATTGACTCCTTCTTCTCTGGGTCAAGAGTTGGCTCAAGCCTGTTTATTATATCCCTTGCAATCATTTTCACTCTATTCAATGCTTTCATCCTCACCTCCAAATCAAAATACTCTGGAGGGCTTAGGAAAGCTGAAAGATATTCATCAGCAACCTTCATTATTGTGAAGTGCTTCACATATTCCGCAAGCTTCCAGTCATCCGAGAAGAATCTTGGGAAGCTTATGCAGTACGTTCTCCCCAAATCCTCCACTTCATATATTTTCACTCTTCCGTATTCATCAATCAGCTTTGCCTTCTTATTTGGTGGAGGAAACTCAAGTATGTCAAATGAGAAAGGAGCGGAGAATCTTTTCTCTATGCTCTCTGGTGAGAGGGATTCTGTGTACCTTATTGTTGGAATTCCCTTCCCCTCCCCAATGAAATGCGGTTCAAATTTTTTCTCATACAGCTCCTCTTTTTCTCCTTCTTTTGACTCTGAAACTTCTTCAATAACCTCATAAACTTCAAGCGCACCGTAAGGGCAGAAAGTAACGCAGATTGGATTAGACAGCTTTAAAGAAGAGCACAAATCACATTTAACAGCAATTTTCACTCCCTTCTTGCTCTTCGCGAGCTTAATGCCACCTGTCTTGCACTCCGAAACGCACGCACCGCACCCATCGCACTTCTCCTCTATTACATGAATTACTCCATTCTTATCAACTTTCAAAGCATTATTCATACATGCTTTCACACAAACAGCATACTTCGGGTTGCACTGGGAGCAGTACTGGAGCTCCTCCCCAACTATGGAGAGAACTCCCTTCGGGCATACTTTTGTGCAGTAATCGCACTCAGGAGCTCTGCACTTCTCCTCAATCCATCTCAGCTTTTTCATAACTGGTAAAACCTCCTATTAGTTTTCTGATGCAAGGTTTAAAATAATAAGGTTGCTTGCGGTAAAGCTAGGTTTAATATACACCATTGCTTCAAAATAAGAAAAGGTGATTCTTTGGAAACATCTGGCTGTGGCCTCTGCCCCATCTGTTATGAGGCGGAGCCAAAGAAAAAGAAGCAGAAGAAGAAAAAGTAGC
Organism: Candidatus Micrarchaeia archaeon; assembly: GCA_038871515.1. Classification (GTDB taxonomy): domain Archaea; phylum Micrarchaeota; class Micrarchaeia; order Burarchaeales; family Fermentimicrarchaeaceae; genus JAVZHX01. The sequence goes on along the minus strand of JAVZHX010000002.1, from coordinate 30,600 downwards.
TAAACAACATTAAGCTGAATTGTCTTGCTTATATCAATTGACATTGGCAAGTCCAGAGTTGCTTTTATATACCATCTGGGCGGAGATGCAACCAAACCAAGGGTTTGCGCAACACCCAAAATATCCCCAACTTTCCCCTCAAGCTTTGGCTCTGGAAGCTTTGGAAGAGCTATTTCAAACGGATACTCACCGCTTGAATACTCCTTCTCCCCATCAAGCCTTAGAGTAAATTCATGAACTATCTCTTTGCCTCCCGAATGCTTTCCACTCTTGCTTCTAGTCCTCTCTCCCCATAACCTAACTCTCAGCTCTTTTGCTTTTTTTGGAGATTTCAACTCAAGCTTCACAGTTCCCTTTACAGTGTCCCCAAGCGAGTAGTTCACCCTGTCAAGGGTTATTTCAATTCTCCCCTCCCCGATACCAAAAACCATACCACCACCGTTTCAGATTTAATGAACATCATTTTTAAATATAACTCCTCAATTAATAATGGGAGGTGGGAGTATGAGGAAGTGGTTTGTGTTGTTTCTGCTTCTCAGCATTGCTTCTGCTCAAACAGTGACGCCAAGGGAGGCGCTCTGCCCAGTAATCACCCTTCTGAGACAGGTTGGGGTTTTCGTTGCAATCATTATGCTCTCCTGGGCAGGAATAAGCTTCATGACTTCTGGAAACGACCCAATAAAGCATAAGGAAGCTCAGAAGAGGTTGGAGTATGTGATAATTGGAATATTAATTCTTGTGATGGCGTTCTACATAGTTGCAAAGATGTTTGCAGGAGTAAACGTTCTCAGCGGAGGGGACTGCCCCTGGGTTTAGAGTTTTTTCACCATCTCCGCTTCAACAAACTTATCCCCAATCTTTCCTTCATCAGCATACCTATAACCCATTCTTTTTAGAAACTCATACGCCCCTTCATCTCTTGGGGTGCATTTAACCCACTCAACCCCCAAAGCTTTCAAACTTCTTTCAGCATTCTCCACAAGAAGCTTACCAACTCCCTCTCCCTGTCTATCAACTGAAACAGCAATTTTCAATCCATACGCTTCTCTCTCCTTTTTATCAACAGAAACCTCCACCCCCCCAACAACTTCTTTACTTTTTCTATCAACAGTAACAATCACAATGTTTCCCTTCTCCTTCCCATAAAGCTCAAACAACCCATCTCCCCTCACTCCCTCCTTGAACCCATTCTCCCTCATAATTCTATCCACCGCATCTCTCTCTTCCTTGCTTGAAAGGAATTTTACCTCAAACTTCTCTTGGAGGTTGCCCTTCACAGCTTCCATATTAAAAATATGAATTTCTGTGTATTTAAAACTAGAGTTCTATTGAATTTCCTTCAGCAACAACCTCAATTTTTTTCTCCTTAATAACTTTGCCAATCACCCAAGCTTTCTGCCCATAACCTTCAAAAACATCAATCACCTTCTCAGCATCTTTTTTAGCAACAACAACGCAGAACCCAACTCCCATATTGAACGTTGAATACATCTCCTTATACCTCACCCCAGCATTCTTTCTGATTTCCTCAAAAATTATTTTTGGTTTAGGCATGTTGTCAAGAAGAAAACCTTTCCCAGCAACACTTCCAATTCTTCTCAGCTTTGTAAATGCTCCACCAGTTATATGCGCAAGCCCATGCACGTCAAACTTTTTAACAACTTCCATCACAGGTTTAACATATATTTTTGTTGGGGTGAGCATCTCCTCCGCCCACTCATTCATATTCAAAACTTTTCTTGCAAGTGTATAACCATTTGAATGCAACCCCGAGCTCTCAACACCAACCACAACGTCATTCACCTTCATCCTCTCTCCCGTTATCAATTTTTTAACCACTCCAATGCACGTTGCAGCAACATCAAACCCATTTGTATGAAAACCGCTGTAATCCAAGCCAGGCTTTATCATATCGGGAAGTATTGCCGTTTCACCGCCAATCACGGCGACTTCCGCCTCCTCAGCACCCTTCACTATTCCTTCCATAAGCTTTTCAACCAGCTCCTCATCCTCATGCTGCAGCGCAATGTAATCAACAAGCGCAACCGGTTTCGCCCCAACGCATATCATGTCATTCACATTCATCGCAACGCAATCTATTCCAACTGTGTTGTATTTTTTAAGAAACTGAGCAACAAGAACTTTGCTTCCAACTCCATCTGTATGCACTGCAATTTTCTCCCCACCAATTTTCACAACTCCTGCATAATGCCCAAAAACAGGCAGCACATCCTTGCTGTGCGTTTTTCTAATCATCTGCTCTATTGATGCATGAATCCCCTTCACTCTGCTCACATCAACCCCAGCTTTCGCATAATCCATCCTCTCTCACCTACACAACTTTAATCACTCCATCCCCGGGCTTTACCCCAAGGCTTGATGCAATTATCCCACATCTTTTTACTTTCACTATAAATATTATATTCCTTGGGTTTCCCTCGCTTAGAGTCACCCATCCAGCATGCCCCTTTGAAATTATCAAAGGATGCCCTTCCTCTGCTTCGTAACCATACCCATCAAACTTCTCAATTTTTGCAAACCTATGAATTCCAGCTTCCCTCGCATCCTCCTCAATTGCATCGTTGCTCATTGGAAACTTCCTCACAACATAACGAACTCTCTTCCCTTTCTTGTATAATTCCTCAACAAGAAACCTATCAAAGAAAACCTCACCTGCATTGTCCGCAACGTATATAACTTCATCAGCTTTATTTATCCGCGCAACTGCTTTTCTTCTCTCATCTACTTTAATTGGCTCCCTCAGTGCTTTCATTGCAGTTGGCAATGCCTCCTCTTTTGGAAGGTGAAGCAAGTCCAGTGAGTTCCCAGCAAGCGCCACCTTCATCGCATCATTCAAGCCATTCACCTTCAACTTGCCGCATATCTCCCTTGCTTTCTCATTCACTTCTCCCTTCAGCTCTCTGAAAAAATCCTTCCCTCCGCTGGCTTTTTTCACAATTCTCTCCATCTCCGTTGCAAGTTGCGAGTAAGGGTCTTTTTGCAATGAGAAGTTTCTCTCCATACACTCCTCTAACTCCTCTATTACTTTTTCCTTCTCTCTAATACCCGCAAGCTCAACTTCCCCTTCAAAAACTCGCAGAAGGCACTCCTTGCATCTTTTATCCGCTTTCATCTTCTCTTCAGCTCTTTCAACGCTCTCTCAACTATCTCCACTGCTTCGCCAATATACGTATTTGGATCAAACGCATCGTCAAGCTCCTTCTCAGTAAGATACTTCATCACCTCTCTGCTCTCCTTAAGCGCCTCCCTCAAGTGCTTGCCTTCCTTAAATGCCTTTATGCTTATTTTTCTAAGAAGCTCGTGTGCTTCCTGCCTGCTCATCCCCTTGCTTGCGAGCAGCATCATCAGTCTCTCAGCCATAATCTGTCCTTTGCTAAGCTCAATGTTCTTTCTTATATTTTCTGGGAAGAACTCCAAACCAACAAGTATGTCTATCATTTCGTTTAACATGAAGTTTGAAACGATAAATGCTTCTGGAATTATAAACCTCTCGTTTGCGGAGTTTGTCAAATCCCTTTCATGCTCAAGCGCTATGTTCTCAAGCGCAACGGAAACATCTGCTCTGAGAAGCCTTGCCAAACTGCACAACCTTTCAGAGCGGTGCGGGTTTCTTTTGTGTGGCATTGTTGAGCTCCCAACCTGCTTCCTCCCAAACGGCTCAGCAATTTCCATAATTTCAGTTCTCTGCAAATTCCTTATTTCCTTTGCTATTTTCTCAAGCGTGCATCCAATTAAAGAAAGCACAAATATAACTTCTGCGTGCCTGTCTCGCTGCACAACCTGGTTTGTCACAAGCGCGGGTTTCACACCCAGCTCCCTCATCACATACTCCTGAATTCTATGCCCCTCCTTTCCAAACGTTGACATCGTTCCAACAGCTCCACTCATCTTCCCAACAAGCATCCTCTCCTTTGCCTGCTCAATTCTTTTCAAGTGTCTGTCAACCTCGCATGCATACAAAGCAAACTTCATCCCATAAGTGGTTGGAACTGCGTGCTGTCCATGGGTTCTTCCTATACAAACCCTCCTTTTGTTCTCCTCAGCAAGCACGAGAAGCACCTGCTTCAGATGCCTCAGTTTATTTTCAATAATTCCTACCGCATCCCTCAGTATGAGCGCATGAGCCGTATCCTCTATGTCGTAGCTGGTGGCTCCAAGATGAACGTATTTGCCTGCATCACCACAAACCTCACTCAATGCTTTGACCATCGCCATCAAATCGTGGTCTATCTCCCTTTCTATTTCCTTCACCCTCTCCAGTTTAACATACTTCGTATTTGCTTTTTTGCTTATCTCCTCCGCAGCGCTTTTTGGTATTCTCCCAACTTTTGCCTGAGCTTTTGCCAATGCTCCCTCAACCATCAGCCACTTCTCAAGCCTGTTCTGCTCATCAAAAACAGCATTCATCTCATTGCTATATCTAATATCTAAGGGTGAAACGGCCATAACACCACCTTATTATTAATTATCAATAAATATTAAAATAGTAAGTGCTTAATTAAACGGAGGTGCAGTTTTGAAATCATTACCAAATCCACCTTACCTTCAAGTTGCGCTTGACATCCCAGATATTGAGAAGGTTAAGAGAATTGTTTCAGAGCTTCCAAGAAGTGATAAAATAATACTTGAAGCAGGAACTCCGCTTGTGAAAACGTATGGTTGTGGTGTTGTAAGCGAACTGCGCAAGGTGAGGGATGCGTTCATTGTTGCGGATTTGAAAACACTTGACGTTGGTGCGCTTGAGGCAAGAATAGCTTGCGAGGGGAAGGCAGATGGAGCAGTTGTCTCCGGGCTTGCATTTCCGCTGACAATAAAAGAATTCATAGAGGAAGCAAGAAAAGTTGGTGTTTATTCGTTCGTTGATATGATGAATGTCCCCAACCCGCTGAAAGTGTTGAAGGATACGGGTGCTTTACCAGACGTTGTGCTTCTGCACAGAGGGATAGATGCGGAGTTATCAAAAAAGCACGCATGGGGTTACCTGAAAGGAGTGAAGGAGAAGCTGAAAGGAAAAGCGCTTGTTGGGATTGGAGGAGGATTGGATTTGGAGCAGGTTAAGAAAGCGCTTGAGAATGGAGCGGATATTGTTGTGGTTGGAAGGTATATAACAAAATCACCGGACATTTCATCGGCAGCAAACTCAATTCTTGCGGTTATGAGGTGATTTTTTTGAGAAACATCCTTATAGAGGAGCTTCAGCAGCTTCCTGTTGAGAAAAAAATGGTGGAGCTTGTTGAGAGAAAGGGAGTTGGCCACCCTGATTACATATGCGACGGTGCGATGAATCAGGTTTCAATAGAGCTCAGCAGAGAATACATAAAACGTTTCGGCAGGGTGCTCCACCACAACGCAGATAAAAGTTTGCTTGCTGCTGGGAGGGCTTCTGTTGCTTTTGGAGGAGGAAGAATAGAGGAGCCTATGCTGCTTGTTATGGGTGATAGGGCAACGTATGAGTATGAGGGGGTTGAAATACCCATTACTGAAATTGCTGAGAATGCTGCGAAGAGTTGGTTGAAAGAACACTTGCGGTTTGTTGAGCCGGACAAACACATCCGCTTCCAGAATCAGATGAGAAGAGGTTCCGCGGAGCTTGTTGACATATTTGAAAGAAAGAAGGGGGTGCTTGACTCAAACGACACAAGCGCTGCTGTTGGCTACGCTCCCATGTCAAAGCTTGAGAAACTTGTGCTTGAAACTGAGCAGTTCCTCAACTCAAAAGAATTTAAGAAAAAGCACCCCGAGTCTGGCGAGGATGTGAAGGTGATGGGGCTGAGGGTAAACGATGAATTTCACCTCACAGTTGCAATGGCGTTTGTTGACAGATTCATAAACTCCGAGCAGGAGTATTTCAAGAGGAAGAGTGAAGTGCTTGAGGAGCTTAAGGAGTTTGTGGGTGGAAAAGTTGATGGAAAATTCAAAGTTGATTTAAATACTCTGGATGTTCGCGGAAGAGGGCTTGGAGGCATATACCTAACTGTGCTTGGCACATCTGCTGAGGATGGGGACTGCGGACAGGTTGGAAGAGGCAACAGGGTGAATGGTGTGATACCTCTCAATAGACCGATAAGCAACGAAGCTGCTGCTGGCAAAAACCCAGTAAGTCATGTTGGAAAAATATACAATCTGCTCACTCATAGAATGGCAAACCAGATATATGAGAAAATTCCTGGAGTTGAGGAAGTTTATGTTTGGCTGCTCAGTCAAATAGGAAAACCAATCGATCAGCCAAAAGTTATAGCTGTCCAACTCATACCAAAAAAGAAAGCAGATATAAAATCAATTTCAATACAAATTGATGAAATAATAGACAGCGAGCTTGATGATATTGAATCTTTCTGCAAGCTTCTGGCTGAAGGGAAACTACAGGTGTGTTGATGGAGTTTCATCATTTACTTTACCCAAGGCAGGTAATCCTTGTAACAAGCTGCAGCAAAGGAAAGAAAAACATAATTGCTCTGGCTTGGCATTCCCCGCTTTCCTTCAAACCACCGTTAATCGGGATAGCTGTTGGAAAGACACGTTTCTCCCATCACTTAATTAAGGAAGGTATGGAATTTGTTGTTTCTATCCCAACAGAAAGCTTGAGAGAGAAGGTGATTGCAATTGGGAGTAGAAGTGGAAGAGAAATTGATAAATTCTCAGCAACTGGTTTAACTCCTTCACCTGCTAAATTTGTTAAAGCACCTCTCATCATGGAGTGCCCGATAAACATTGAATGCAAGCTTGTTGATGAGTTTGACGCAGGTGACCACACGGTGTTTGTGGGAGAGGTTTTGGAGGTTCATAAATCAGAAATAAAGGAAAAACTTATTTTTGACAGGGGAGGGAGAAACTTCTTTGGGGTGGAGAAGGAATAACCCATATTAACCCGAAGTTTCACATTCTAACTGGGAGGAGAATGGAAAAACTTCAGATTGCTGTTGCGCTTGCATTCATAGCGCTAGTGCTTTCAAGCACAATACAGGAGCCAGCGCAGATAACTGAGATGAGAAAATTGGCTTGGAAGCTGAACTGCACAGAGCCGGTATGCGTTGTTTCAAAAGGGCAGATAGGGGTGTGGTTTGACAAGGGGCTTCTTGCCAAAACAAAATATGAAGTTTTAAATGGTACTGTTGAGGAGGCGCTTGCATATCTGCTTGTTACTGATGATGCAGAAGTGCGCGCAAAATTCAAAACTCAGATAGATGAAAAAATTTCTGAAATAAACTTTGATGAAACTCCTTCCGATGAGCTTCTTCTCCTTGCAAATGAACTTCGCTACAGAGCAGAGCACTTTCCCAGTGAATACCGGGAGAAATTCAATCAAACGAAAAACTGGCTTGCGGAGAATGGGACAAGGAATTTTCTTTTCGTATACTCCCATCATATACTTGACATCAAACCGAAAAACATAAGCAGGACAAATTTATCGGAAGCTTCCTTGCTGATGCTCAGTATTTTCAGCGCTCCGGTTAACTACGAGCTCCTCGGCCCAAACATGGAGCACACATTTCTTATGAAAGTAGTTGCAAATCAAATTCAAAAAGAAACAGATGAAAGAAAACTTGCTGAGCAACTCTGCAGTCTTTCTTTATACTACGTTATGACATACCCTGCGCTGATGGTTAAAGATTCAATATTCAGCATGATGGCAATGTATGCTCTTCCACTTGCCCTCATCTGCTGGATGTCTGTTCTTTCTTACTTCACATCTAAAGGAGAGTCAAAAAGTTCTAAGTTTCAAAAAGAGTATTCAAAAAAAGTAATTCTCACAGCTCTGCTTGCCTTTCTATTGTTTCCGTTGTTAGTTCAGCTATCCCTTCTCTCCCCTCTCTTTCCAGCAGCCATCTACATCATATTCATCCTTCCAATTCTGCTCCCTACTATTTCGTTTATCTGGTCTTCTGGGATGATGCTAAAGGATTATGGAATTGTGAAAAAGAATTTAGAAAAATTTATGCTTGCAAGGTATAAGGAGTTTTTCTTAGTTGTGCTGGCAAGTGCGCTGGTTACGTTAATCTCAATTTTCGTCATCTTAAACCTACAAAAGATTTTTTGGTATATGAGCATGAGTGTTGTATCCGCTTTGGGGGTTCTATTCCTTTTTGTGTTTCTTTCAGTTTTTGTTGTTGCTTTCTTCCCAAGGTTTGTAGAATTTATAAGCAAAAGCAGTGAAACAAGAAGCGCAAAAGTGAGAAGGAGAATTGAGGAGCTTGCAGGAAAGTTTGGTTACAACGTGGATAGCATACGCATTCTTCCATCCTCAGGCTCAAACCTCGCCAATGCTTTTCAGTCTGGACTGATTGGAAAAAACATCAAAATATTCATCTTTGAAACAATGCTTGACAGAAGAAAGTTCAAGCAGAGGGAGCTTGAAGCAATAGTCGCTCACGAGTTGGCTCACATAAACAAAAAGCACGTGGTGAAAACTGTTTTTGGTTATCTTGTAATCGCTTCCAGTGTTATAGCTCTGTTCATCATTTTCAGCCTTATTGTTGAAGCGGCGAACCTCACTGCATTGCGGGAGCTTTTGGCATTAGGCGGCCCGTATATTGCGCTTGTAATTGCCTTCCTTGCCACCATGAGGATGATGAGAGGTTTTGAGTTTGAGGCTGATTCCACTGCAGCTGAGATGGGATATGGTAAGGAGCTTATATCGGCGTTAAGAAAAATAGACAGATACAATCTAACCCCGCGCAGGGTTTCAAAATTCATAACTCTCTTCTCAAGCCATGCGGATTTGGGAAGCAGAATACGTAATTTAAAGAAAATTCAGCTCAAGCAATAAGTATTGTATAGAGAACGTAAAGGATGACAAGAAGCACAACAAATATTGCTAGGTAAACTAAAAACTCCTCTGAAAGAAAATCAATCCCGCTTATTATGCTGAATGAAACAAATATCTTCGTGTTTGGGTGATAGGGAAGCTCAGCAATATCAACATTCTGAAACTCCCTTGTTTCATCTAATTTTAAAATTCTGCCAGCTTCAACTTCCATATATTCCAATGCAGTTTTAACTGCACTGTTCTTCGCAAGCCTCACCACTTCCTCCTCGTTGAAATTCACTGGAATTACGATATTCATGCTGCTTTTTGAGGGATGGTAGAGCAGAAGTGTTTTATTCGTAAGCTTTCTGCTGTTTCCAATTACTCTGGAGAACTCAGCAGAGCTTCTAGCATCTGAGAAATTCTCAGAACTCATGGAGGATGGAACAAGCAGTCTCACAGGCTCCTCATCCACCCACACCAGCTCAACCCTTGCATTTGTCGGATCCCAAGCATCTATGTAAGATATATTCGTAACCCCCAGAAGCTTGGCGTTTTTCAGCAACCCAACTATCCTGCTATCCTTGCTCAGCATGGCGACTTCTGCCTCATTGAAGTATGAAGAAGCAAGCACGGCAGAAGTCTCTCTTCCAACATACAAAACCAACCTATCCTGACTTGCAAGCGCATCTTCAAATCTCTCATCAGCAAGAAGCATCTCCTCCGCAGTATTCTCCAGCGCAATTATATTTTTTCCTTCATACTCAAAGAATTTCGTTTCAGATGGCAGTATTACTGTGCGGATGCTTTTCTCTCCTCTGTTAAAAAAACTTGCAGTTGTGTCAACAGCCCATTCACTTCTCAATCTCTCTAAATAGGGAGTGTTTGCTAGAGTTACAAGCACAAGAATTATGCCCAACACAGAAAGAATAGCAGTTCTATCCATCCCATCCTCTCAGTAAACCCTCTCTCCAACGTAAACTTCAATTCCATTTGGAGTTATCTTGAAAGGAGTCAGAACTTTGGAGTGATTGCTCCCTCTCATCTTAAGAACTTCTATTGCAGAGATTCTCCTTTCTTGTTGCTCAAGGAGGTAAAGCACTATCACACCATCAGCAACAAAATGCTCAACAGAAAACCTTACAGTTTCTCTGCTTACATTCTGCAGCTCAGCTGTCAGCATAGCAGTGCAACCCTTCTTCTTTAAATCTCTCAGCAAATTCAGAAGGGTTCTTCTGTATTCCAGCTCTTCCTCAAAAAACAAGCTCAAAATTGAAGCGGAGTCAATCACAACCAGCTTCACACCTCTGTCATCAATCACCTCATTTATTTTATCATGCAGTTTATTGAACGTGTAATACGGGCTCACCCCTGTTTCAGGCATATCAACGTGTATGTAGGACTCCTGGGTGAGTATTGTGAGCTTCTTATCTTTTATCAGCTGGTTGAACTTCACCCATTTCGTGAAGGTTGCGTTTGCATTCCTTATCAACGAATCCGTATCCTCCTCAAGGGAAAGAAATAACCCGTTGCTTCCCTCAAGGGCACCTCTGTAAAGAAACTCCATCGCCAAACTTGTCTTCCCTGTGCCCGGTCCACCGCATATAAAAACATTGTAATGCGTTGGTATGCCTCCCCCCAATAGAGTATCCAAACCCTTTATATTCGTCTTTATCTTCTCCATTTTTCCACCTATTTGAATTCCTTCCAATTCGTGTCAAACTCCTTCAGCTTGAATTTTTTAACTCTGTAGTATGAAACTAACTCATCTCCTTCCTCTCTTATCTGAAACTCAATTATTCCATCAAACAAGCTTTCTATTACTGAAAGCAGCTGAGTTGATATCATCTCTTTTTCCATCACAAATATGCCAGTTACTCCGCCTTTCTTCAGCTTCCTTAAGTTTGAGCTCAGAAACTCGCTGAGCACCTCACCAGAGTAGGAGGGAAGAAGCTTGTAAAGAACATTGAAATACACCAACTCGGGTTTGCTTTCAACTGCTTTTGTTATAACAATCGACATCTCTGTTATATCTGGCTCAACCTTGAATGGCTCAATTCTGCTTCTCTCTTCTTTGCTGAACCACTCAAGCTCCTCGTCTGGGTCGTAGGAGCATATTGCAACATTCTTACCCTTCTGCAGAGCGAGCTTCAAGAATCTTAAGCAGTATTCCTCCTTTCTGCTCCCTATAGGCCCTTCAACAAGCACAGTGCTGTTCTTCGGAAACTCAATCATCTCAGACTTTTTGAACACAAGCTTGCGCTCCTTCTTCGGAACCTCACTCTCCTCAAACTCCCCCACAAGTTTCTTTGCCTTTTCCAAAAGAGCTTTCGCTTCCTCGCTACTCACATTCTCATGCTCCGCAGAAAGAGCTTCAAACTCAACCTCAAACCTTCTCAAAACATTGGAAGCTGCGGTGATGTCATAATCCGGCAAATCCTGTATGAATTTCCTCAGTCTGAGCATGAATGATGAGAATGCATCCTCCCCACCCATCTCCTCTTTTCTAACCCCTGCTTTTGAGTAGAAAACTTCTTCCCCACTCACTTCTCTAGTCAACTCAAATGCGTACATCATCAAATCATGAATTATCAATGCAAGTATAATCACAAAGGAGTTTGAAACAAGCAGACGCCAAAGCAGATTAACAAAAAGAGGGGCAACTTTTCTTGAAAGAACATCAAACTGAATCGGGTAGAGCATTTCAATGCTGAGGAAGCGTATTGAAAACATCAAAGTGAAAAGAATCGCTGCAACAACGCAGCCCTCAATAATGGACCAGATGGACTCCTTAACCCCCTTATTTCTTGAAATGAACTGCACAAAAGCAAACGATGAACACGTGAAGAGCACTACGCCAACCACAAATCTATCTATGCTGACAAATTCAGCAGGCCCCTTGCCAAAAAGCAACGCTGGAACTGCTCCTGCCGTGTAAACACCACCACATATATACGAATCAGAATAACCAATAAGCACACCAACTGCATTTGCAACTGCGAGGAGGAGGAATGGCACAAATGAAAACAGCAGCTCCTCGCTTCCCTCCGGAACTATGAAAGATTGAGCTACCACAAGATAGCTGACAAACCCCAGTGAGAGATATGAAAGCATCTTCACAGGCCTGCTCCTTATCTGCCTGATAAGAATTGGCATCACAGCAACAGGCACAAGCAGAGCTGGAAGATAGGTTGTGTGGAAGTTGAAAACCCATACTGCTATGGCTACAAGTGCAAAGCAGATGAACAGAATTCCATGCCTGTATTTTTCAATCTCCACAGCCACCACATATTCATTTCTGTTCACATATATATTAAACCTTACCTAAACCAATCGCCAAGACTGCTCTGCTTTGTTTTCTCTGAAAGAGCTTTTACCATCTCCCCAGCAGTTTTCCTCACCCTCTCCTCAGAGAAGTTATGCTCCCCGCAGAGAAATTTCGCAAGCCCCTCCTCATCAGCCTCTCCAAACTTCACTTCGCATTCCTCATCAACCTCCGGATGTAAAAATATCTTTTCAACTTCTTCAGGCTCAACCTCCATCTCCCCTCTGAATTTTCCAAAAACATCCTCAAACGATTTGCTTTCTGAAACAATTTTCAATGCTTTCTTTGGGCCGATTCCCTTAACTCCCGAATTGAAATCTGTTCCAATAAGGATTGCTATCCAGATAAGCTTTCTCCTCTCAATCCCAAGAAACTTCAAACTTCTCTCAAGCTCAATAAGCTCTGTTTTTATATCAACATAAACATCTTTTCTTGGAAGCTTTCTCTTTCCGCTTAAAGTCAAATTTCTGATAAGGCGTGGTGCGCCAAAAAGCAGGGAATCATAATCCTGGGATGCGCATGCGTAAACAATTCCTTTCTCCGCGAGCAGTGCTGCCTGTGCTTCTCCTTCGCCAGGTGCCTGAACTGCAGGCAAGCCCATCAGCTCCACAAGCTTCTTTGCATCCCTCACCATTTCTTCACTAAGTTTGGAGGATGCTTGCGCGTAAATTTTTGCTTCAGCAAGCTCCCCTCTCCTCAACGCATCCTTCCACCTCTCCTCAGCTCTCTCCCTAACTTCCTTTCTGCCTTCAAGAATGCTTCTTTTCAACTTTGGTGGCTCCCCATCAAAAACATAAACTGGTTTCACTCCTGCTTCAATAAGCTTTGCAGTTCTGTAAAACACACCTGAAAGGTGGCTTGTTATCCTTCCTTTAGAATCCATCAAAGGAGTTCCATCAGGCTGCCTTATTATTGAGAGAAACTGGTAAAGCGCATTATACGCATCTATCGCTATTGCTTTTCCGCTGAGCGCTTCAAGGGTTATCTCCTCTTTCTGTACAAGCTCCCCAAGGTCAACTCCCATCCCATCACTTCTTCTTTACAACAACCACATCTCCAAGAGTCAACTCATTTTTTTTCTCTTTTTTAGTTTCAACATGCTCGTGTTTTATCTCCTCAAACAGCTTCACTCCTAAAACTTTTTCAAGCTTTGCGCCAAGCATTGCATTTGGAAGCGCTTTCTCATTCTCCACTCTTTCAAGAAAAGACTCCTTCTCATTCACAAGCTCAGCAAGAACCTTTCTATCTATTTTCATTTTCTCTCTTGCTTCTCTTATCCTTCTTCCATAATCCGCAACAACATCTAACTCCGGCTTCTCTTTTTTAACTTCAACTCTTTTTGAAACAGAAACTGGTTTGGGAGCAGAAAGCACCTTTCCATACTTGGCGCAGTTTGAGCAGACGCGGAGCTTTGCCCCTTCAACCAAAATAAGAAAGCTGGCTTCACCCTCCCCACACATCTCGCAGTCCATAAATACAATTTGTTGCCAAGCATTTAAATTTTATTGCTTGAAAAATTAAAATATGAAAAAATTCCTTGCAGTCCTCTCCACAGCTCTTGCGGTTTTTGCATTCCACCAAATAGTAGTAAGCCCAGTAAATGGAATTGTGAAATTTCTCCTTTCCGTGCTTCTTCTCTTCCTCTCCGGAATGTCACTGCAGAAGTTGCTTAACCTTGAGGGGGAGAAAGGGCTGATAATACTGAAAACTGAAAAGGGAAAGAAATTTCTTGATGAGGTTGCAAGATGGAATTTGAAATTTTGGAGAAACATTGCAGCTTTTGGAATGGTGATGGGGTTTGGGGCAAGCTCAATGCTGCTGTTCAAAAACATCCCTGAAAAAACTTTCAAAATTTCAATACTCCTCCTCATGCTCTCCGTCCTTTTCATCCTTCCACTTGTCCTCCCCACTGCCGTAGATATAATCAATCTCCCAGTCAAGCTCTACTTCACCCGTGCGGCAACCACGCAATCCACTCTCCCCGAAACCCTTACCTACTACTTGGTGTTCTTCTCCATCGTGCTTGGTGGTTTCTGCTTTGCAGGAGTTATCAGCTTCGTTGGTTATGGTTTGGTTGTTCTTTTTGGTGTTGTAATGAAATTCCTTTCAATGATAAGTTCAATGGGCAGCGCAGTTGCTCTGAGAGGAATAACCCCAGGTGCCATGCCCATAATACCAGGAGTAAACCTTCCATTTTTTGAGGGGATTCTCTCCCTGGCAGTTCTCCTATTCTTTCATGAAGTTTCACACGGCGTGCTTGCAAGAGTTGAAAAAATAAGAGTGAAAAACAGCGGTTTGGTGCTTTTTGGGTTTCTACCAATTGGAGCTTTTGTTGACCCGGATGAGAAGCAGTTGCAGAGCAGCAGCAAGGAAAAGCAGAAGAATGTTCTTGTTGCAGGTTCCTCAGCAAACTTCATCCTCTGTCTCATCTTCTTCCTCCTCTTCATTTTCTATCAACTTGTAATTATTTCCAATAACCCACCTCCCCCATCATTTTTCAAGGAACACATCATGATATATGAAGTTGTCCCCCAGTATCCTGCTTACGGAGTGCTGAAAAGCGGAATGATTATAATGGAATGGAATGGGGTTGAAATAACAACTTTGGATGACTTCTCAAAAGCAAGCAATACAACAAAAGAGAACGACACAGTTACTATTGTAACTGACAAAGGTTCATTTTCAATAAAAGCAGGAAAGGAAGGAAAAGTTGGGGTGAGGGTTTTCTCATTCACAAACTCAACAACAGGAAGCTGGATGGCTGAGCTTTCCTCTCAAAAAGGTAAGTGGTGGGTTGGCTTCCTGTATAACTTTCTTGGCTTAACGTTTGTGCTGAATTTCATTGTGGGCACAGTGAACCTTCTCCCAATCCCACCTTTTGATGGCTACAGAATCATATCTCTTGTTATAAAAAACGAGAAAATGCTGAAAGCGATTAAGTACGGGATGGTTCTGTTCTTCCTTCTTAACCTTCTTCCTTGGGCTTGGCAGTGATTAAACCTCCCCTAGCTCCCACTCCGCTTTCCTTCTCACTCTCCCAAAAACATATGGGCTTTTTATACCAGTAAATATCGCTATTGCTTCTATTCTTCCTTCGTACGTTGCATCAAGCCTCGCTCCCCAAATCACGTTTGCAGTTGGCTCAACCTCCTCAGTGAGAAGCTCCCCAATCTGATTTGCTTCACCAAGCGTCATATCCCCTCCTCCAGTGAGGTGAAGCAAAACTCCCGTTGCCCCTCTGTAATCAACGTCCAGCAATCTGTGGTGCAGAGTGTTCTGAACAACTTCTTTAACTCTCTCAGTGCCTTTCGCTTCCCCAACAGCTATCATTGAAACCCCACCGTTGCTCATTATCGTCCTCACATCTGCAAAGTCTATGTTTATTAAACTTGGAGTTGTTATCGTCTCAGTTATCCCTCTAACAGCTCTTGCGGTTATCTCATCCGCAACGTTGAAAGCTCTCTCTATTGGAAGATTTGGAAAGAACTCAACCAGTCTATTGTTGTCTATAACAACTATCGTATCAGCAGTTTTTCTCAGCGCTTCAATTCCCATCTCAGCCTTTCTTAATCTTGCTCTCTCAAGCTCAAACGGATAGGTAACCATTGCAATCACTATTGCTCCCTGCTGCTTTGCAATGTCGGCAATTGCTGGAGCAGCACCCGTGCCTGTTCCTCCCCCCATACCAGCGGTTAAGAAAAGCAGGTGAGTATCCGCGAGTATTGTCTCAAGCTCCTGTTTTGAGGATTCAACTGCTTTCAAAGCAACTTCTGGGTAACCACCAGCCCCTAAACCCTTTGTTATTGCCTGCCCAATAAGAACTCTCCTTGCACTTTCTGAGATTATTGAGAGGTGCTTTTTATCCGTGTTGACAGCAATGAGCTCCGCGCCCTTTATTCCAACTTTTGCAAGCCTGTTTATCGTATTGCAACCAGCCCCCCCAACACCCATAACAACTATCCTTGGAGTGATAAGCTCACCACCAGCTTCCGGGCTTGCTTCCTTCAGCGCCTCTTGGATTATTGATTCCATTAAAGCACCTCCTTTGTTCTACTATTGTGGATGTTTGTATATAAACATTTCTCACTTAAAACTCACAAACATTTAAATTATATCAGCAATTTATTATACGGGGATTGCTTGGCTGGGTGGAAGAAAGGGCAGATATGGTCCTATGATTTAATAATAGGTTCAATAATATTCGCAATAGCTATGGGAATACTTGCTTTTTTCTGGTGGAGCACTCAGACAAATATCTCGGAAAATAAGGATTTGATCGCTAAGGAGTCAATAAAGGTAAGCGATTTGCTTATGTCACCGGGGATACCCCCAAACTGGAATGAATTGGTTAATCTGGATGATCAAGGTACATGGGGGGTTGTCCAGCAGTTTGGAATTGTTGATAAATGGGATAGCAATACACTTTCTATTGATAAAGTCTATAAGTTCCGCCAGATAAGCTTGAGAAACTACTCATTTGCAAAAACAAAGCTACGTTCAAGATATGATTTTTTCTTTGAGCTGGTTGAAATAAACAACAGCGTTGAAAGCAGAATAAAATTGAATGGAATAGATATACTTGCAGGCAAGCAATACAATGAGATGACTTCAAAAACAATTTCAAAAGTTGATAGAGTTGTTCTATACAACAACTCAGCAGCATTGATGAAAGTTTATGTGTGGAGCGATTACTTCTGGGATTGAGGTGATAATATGAAAAAAGCCCAAACAGCTGTTGAGTTTCTCACAACATACGGATGGGTGATATTCGCAGCAATCCTCCTCATCCTCATTCTATACACCTATGGATTCTTCAATGTCACCGGTGTTCTACCCAATCAATGCACATTTGACCCAAACCTTCCCTGTGTTTCATACAGATTTCAGGAAAGGGAAATAGTTCTTCCACCAGGAGGGGGGTTGGGCACACCAATGAGGTTTTTTGTTCAGCTCTCAAACAATCTAGGTTACGATATTGCGCTCTCCAACAACTCAGCAGCCATACACGTTGAAAATATAGGCAAACCAGGAAAGCAAACCTACCTGGGAAACTGCTCACCCAAACTGCCATATGTGATAAAGAAAGGTGAAGTATTCACATGCACATTTGAGATATACGACAGGGAAGCAATTCCATCTACTGGTAAGAAGCTCAACTTCCAAGTTGAGCTTAACTATACAAACTGCTTTTCAGACCCAAACTATCTTGTTAATGGAAGCTGCATGCTTGGAACAAACCATACCTCCACTGGGAATGTAATAACGCCCATGGAAAGATATACACAACCAACATATTTCTGCGGTGATGGCTTCTGCATTGGAGATGAAACTCCATTCAACTGCCCTGCCGACTGCCCTCCCCCAACTACCATTATTCTCACTGCTTTACCAAATATCGTAACCCCAGATGGAGAGCAGTTCTCAGTGATAATCGCAAAAGTTCTTAACAAAACTGGCAGCCCAATGGCAAATATTGAGGTTAGCTTCTCCTCCATTCCAATAGGTAACCTGAGCAGTTATTTAAACACAACAAACTCATCTGGTGAAACATCAGTTCTTCTCAAGTCAAAACAAAGCGGAGTTGCAAAGGTGACCGCAACTGCAATAATCTCAAACGAAACAACAGTTACATTCCGCGCTATTCCAGCAAAGCTACTGCTTACCGCGTATGACAGATACCTAGGCAAATGCGGAGGAGGTTCGTACATAATAGCAAACGTGCTTGATGCTGGAAATAAGCCAATAAAAGATATCGAGGTTTCATTCTCCCACAATGCAACAGGAACCTCATCTCTTTCCCCTTCACCAGAAATAACAAATGAAGGTGGTTTGGCTGTTGCTTACTTCACTGACAACAAACTTGAGAAAGTGAACATAACTGCAAGGGCGGATATGGATGAGTTTGGTGTTCATCTGCTTAACTCAACGCTTGTTGAGGTTGTTGAGTGCCAGGCGTGTAATGCACCTGTGAAGGGGGATTGGATAATTGATAAAAAAGTTGTTTGCGAGGACGCGACAATAACCCTGAATGGAAATTTGAACATATCTGTGGAAATAGGTTACATAAAGAAGTGGGGTGATTTGACTTTCAGGAATGTGAAGCTGATTTTTAATGGTTCATACCAGGGTGAGCGTGGGGTGTTTATGAATAGAGAAAGCAGCTTCTTAATCTCAGATAAGGATAACAATCCACTAACCACCTGGGATAGTTCAAATATCACCTCAAGCTCGTATAGACACTATACATTCTGGGTGAAGCCCAATGCAAGAAGTTTTGAGATGAGGAATTCGTATATAAGTCACTGTGGATTTAATGTATCCTCAAGAAAGGATAGGGAGGCGTATAAGATTGTGGATTATAGAACAGGACTTTTCATAAGTATCAACAATACTGTAATCCAAGGCAATACATTTAGAGGAGATGGAACCTCCCTTATTGGTGTGGTGCTTAACTACTCAAATAACAATTCAATTCAGAGGAATGTATTCGACAGCTTATACACAGCGCTTTACTTGAACAACTCAAATAACAACTTCATATCAAATAACACAATAAATGCACTATGGGGCTTCTACTATGGTTCCGATTGGTCAGAAGGCACCATCAATCCATCAATTTGGCTTATCCGCTCATCCAACAACACAGTATCAAAGAACTTCATAGATGGCAATAGTGTCATCACTGGCTTCGCCGGTCCCGCGATACAGCTGGAGGAGTACTCTTCAGGTAACCAGATTGTGGAAAACTATATGGAGGAATGTGATGATGAACTCACCCTCCACTTCTCCAACCAAAACAACATCTCAAACAACCGTATAAGAGACTTCCATTTTTTTGGCGTGGATATGTTGTATGCTGATTTTAATATATTTGAAAACAATGAAATAAATAACTCGGAATACAACTACGGATTCATCCCAATTGAGATGATCCGGTCATCCGGCAACATTTTCATAAATAACTCCCTCCAAACTATAGGATGTTCCGCTGATGGGGGTGGCGAGATAAGGTTAACTGGCTCACCAAATAACACGTTTATCGACAACAACCTTTACGGTTGCTGGAGAATAATACGGAACACCTTCCCGAATATCTATGATGCCTCTGAAAATATCAGCATAATCAGGTTGAATCTAAATCAGGAGGGTTCCTATAAACCATCTTACAAAATTTATTTAATCAATACGCCGGGAGCTGTACTGAAGGATAGCAAGAATATTGACTATGTTCTTGTGATTGGCTCCCCAGGAACCAACATATCAAACAACACAATTGTTGGGAGTGGCGTCAACATAACAGACTCAAGTTTGGTGCGGGTGGAAAACAACAACTTCACAGGTTCACCTTCCTATGCAGTTTACATCTCAAATTCCACAGCAGAGATACTCAACAATACCATGGGTCCGGCATCACCAGCCTGTATGTGGAATGGTATACTATCTCTGAATTCAAGCTTTGTAATCGCAAATAACACAATCAGACGTTTTGTGAATTATGGAATCTATACAGAATATCCATCCGAAGTTTCCTATATACAGAACAACTCAATATTCAACTCTTGTGGTGGTAATGGGTTATTCCTCAAAAATTCTAACAATGTTAATATCACTGGTAATGTTATAAGCTCGTCAATAGTAGGGGTGAACTTTACTCTATCAAATTACCCAACAAATATAACCAATAATACTATCACAAGCAACACCTATGGAATACACTGCTACAGCTATACGACTCAACCAACGCTTTCAAACAATTACTTCTCAGGCAACTTCCAGAACTGCCTTGGCTGTGTTTCTTGTGGTTAAGCGGGTGCATTTTTATACTTTGAACTTCACAATTCAACTTATGCGAAGGAAGGAGTTCAGGATAAAAGATATGGAAGTTCCAAAAGTAGAAGTGGAAACTCCAAAAATACCTGAAGTAAAAACTCCGGAAGTTGAGGAAGTGAAGAAGCTTCATGAAAAAAGCCTCATCTCCCGCATTATCAGAAGGCAAAAACCGGTGGATGTACCACTTCCAACAAAGGAGGAGATTAAAGAAAAAATAGACAGAATTTTCTCTCTTTCTGAGTTATCCCAGCCAAGCAAAATTCTGAACGCAGGTGCAGGTGTTGCGGATTCAACGTCTTTATTGCTTGCAGCAAACAGAGGCAATGTTCTGTTTGGGGCGGGAATTGCAATATCTGAGCTGGTTGCCTGGGCGAAGAATAGAAGCGATACAAAAGCATTCTCCGATGCAAGGAAAATAGAGCTTTCCGAGCTTGATTCATACAAATCAGCTATCGCCTCCAAGCTGAAGCATGAGCTTTCCACAGCGGAGGGTGAGAGAAAGGATGAGATAAAGAAACTGATTAAGGAAACTAAAAAGCTTTTCTCGGATATCAAAAAAGAGAGCAAAAAAGGAATGGCATCTGCTTTTGGGAGTAGGGTTGAAGGTTTCGCGGGTTCAATTGGCGCGCTTGTTTCCCTTCCGTACTACAAACCATATGCGGATATGGTTTCAAACTACTTGGAGGGTTTCATACGCTCCCAACCATACCAACCGCCTTCATTCAACCCAGACCCAATTATAGAAACTATTCATCTTGTTTCCTGGGTTGCTTCCTATGTGGTGGTAAGCGGTTTTCTTTCTTATGGAGTTGACTGGATTTATGAAAAGGTTTCAGGGCGCTCTCCTGAGAGAAGGATGGAGAGAAAGCAGGAGCTTCAGGAGAGGGCTGAGGAGCTACTGAATAAGGTAAGTAAGTTAAAACCATAAAAGTTAAATACCCCCGAAGAGAATGTTAATTTGGCGACCGTAATGGCGAATGGCAGAGGGTTAGCCCTCAAACCCTCCCAGGTTGCGGAAGAGACTTTTTTTGTTGACTCAGCGGAAGCAGACAGGCTAAACGAGCTGAAGTGGGTTGACAAAAAACTTGTGGTAAAGGAGCTCAGCGAGATTAAAAAGAGAATTGAGGAGCTGGAAATGGAGAGAAAGCTTGTTGAGGAAAGTTTGAAGAAGATTACACAGTCAAACCTCCCAAAAGCATCAAGCGATTTCTACTATGTGAGGAGAAATGTTGAAAGAAGCATTGAAAATGCGCGGAAGCTTTGGGTTGCTCTTGCTGGGGCAGAAGCTGCTGGGGCATTGGCAGCTGCGCTGGCTTCTGGAAGTGGTTTGCTCATCGCAGGAGCTGCAGGCACATTTGGAGTGCTTGGAAGTTTTCTTGGAAGTCGCTCCCTTGCTTCAAAGGTTGATGCAGAAATAGAGAGAGTTGGAAAAGGAGTGCAACTCGTTGAAGTCAGAGAAAGGCTGAAGGATGAGCTTCATTCTTTTGAGAGGGAAAGCAGAAAGCTTCAGAGAAGAAGGGATGAGCTGATGAAGCTGTGTGGGATAAAAGCAGAGCTTCCTATAAAGGAGCATATAAACAGAGTGAGAGCGGTTATGGACAACCTTGAGATAATGCACCAAGCACAGCTTGCTTTGCTGAAAAGAATGAGGAGGAAGAAGGAGATTCCTCCCTCAAGGTTGAGGGAAATTCACGATTCTGTTCAGGAGCTTGCCTTCATTTCATCCCCCGGAGATGAAGTAAGCAAATCATTCCTAATTCAGAACATTGCAAGGGAAATGTCTGCAGACATAATTATGAGAAGCGAAGGAGTTTCGGACATCTCGTCACTAACTCAGAATGGTTTGAACTCAATTGGAAGGGCAGCAAGCTTGCTTGAGAAGCACCTCTCAAATTTGAAGTACGTCCCTCCAGCTTATTTTGAGTAGAACTCAACAAGTTTTCTCACTCCATCCTCCAAGCTGTATCTTGCAACAAACCCAAGCTCCCTTCTTGCTTTCTCAACGCTTGCTCCAGTTAAAGGAACGTAGTTGTGAATTGGGTTTGGTACGTATTCTGGTTTAATTCTTTTTTTCAGAAATTTATTGAGAAGTTCAACTACCTCATTAAAAGTTGTTATCCTTCCAGTTCCTATGTTGTAAACTTCACCTGGTTTTCCTGTTTTCATCGCTTTAAGGTTTGCGTCAACAACATCATCCACGTACGTGAAATCCCTCCCCTGCTTCCCATCCCCGTATATCACTGGTTTTCCCCCCCTTCTCATCACCCAAAGAAACTGTGAAATAATATTTGCATATTTTCCCTTGTGCAACTCATTCGGCCCGTAAACAGAAAAGTATCTCATCCCTATGCTTTCCACTCCATGCTCATCCAAATATTGCTTTGCGCAAAGCTCTGTGAAGTATTTTGAGATTGTGTAGAATGATTTTGGAGTGACAAGCATGCTTTCAATGTGGGGAGGAGTTAAATCATGATAAATGGAACTTGTGCTTGCGTAGATAACTCTCTCAACTCCAGTCTCCTTCGCTCCCTGCATAACATTCATAAATCCTCTAACGTTAACATCTGTTGCATTTCTTGGGTCGTTATCAAACATCGGAGCGCTGCTTGCAGCAGCTTCATGAAAAACATAATCAAACTTCCCTTTCCTAAAAAGAGCATCAACTGCCTTCTCATCCCTCAAATCAATTTTATAAAACTTCAGCTTCAACCCCTTCAAATTCTCCTTTCTCCCAAGCGAAAGGTTATCAACAGCAGTCACCTCATTCCCAAGCTCAACCAGCTTTTTTGCGATGTTGCTCCCTATGAAACCAGCCCCGCCAGTCACAAGCATTCTCATAGAATCACTCCTAACATTCCATTTTCACGGGAAATGCTTATTAAATATACTATCTCAAAATACAACCCATAAGTGAAAAAATGGAAATCCCGAATCCGTATACATCAAGTAACTACAAGCTGCTCATACTGCTTCCGCTAGTCTTTGTGCTGGTTTCCCTTTATTTTATGCAAAGCATACCAATGGGAATTGACTTGAGGGGAGGCACTCTTCTAACAATACAGACAAACAGCTCGTTTGATGAGGATGCGCTTGCTTCCTCCTTAAAAAGCGAGCTTGGGGTGAGGGATGTCTCAATTGAAGTGTTGGAAAGCCCTCTGGGAAAGAAAGTTGAAATAGAGATAGAGCAGAACGAGATGATAGCTGCCGGAGAAAGAGATATGAGGGAGTTCTATTCAAGAGTTGAGGAGGTTAATACATTGGAGTATGATATTTCAAGAATCACGCTTGAGCTTGAAAGAAGTAACCTCACCCAGCTTGAAAGGGAAAGTTTGCAGAGTAGGCTTGCAGAAGCAAACGCAAGGCTGCCGAAAGCAAGGGAGGAACTTAATCATTATGCGGATGCGGTTGCAAGGGATTATGAGTTTTTTGTTGGAAAGGTTGACAGGGGCAATGCAACCGACACGAAAACGCTGGAAAGCTTGCTTGCAAACGTCTCTGCAAGTTCAAAGCAGATATACAAGCAGAGGATACTTGATGTGATATCCTCAAACATGCAGGTTGCTGAGTTCAGCCTTCAGGATGTAAGCCCATCCCTCAGCGAGTTTTTTGTTTCAAAAACAATTGAGGTTGTTGCCTGGTCTTTCTTCCTCACAGGAGTGCTTGTCATAATAATTTTCAGAGCGTTTGTTCCATCAGTCGCCGTGCTTGCTGGAACGCTTGCTGACATACTCATTGCGCTTGGGGGGATGGGTTTGTTTGGAATACCGCTTACTCTTCCCTCAATAGCTGCGTTACTTATGTTGATAGGTTTCTCGCTTGAAACAGGCATACTGCTCACAACAAGAGTTGTGAAAAGAACTGAGGGAACTGCAATAAACAGAGCATATGAAGCAATGAAAACTGGCATTATGATGTCTCTTGTCTCAATAATCGGCTTTGCTGTGCTGTTCGCTCTCTCGCTTGTAACGCAGATAAGCACATATTACTACATATCAAGTGTCGCGATATTCGGTTTGATAGGCGATATACTCGCAACGTGGTGCATGAGCGCTGTTATGATCCTTTGGAGCGTTGAGAAAGGTGGGAAGAAATGAAATACGAAAAACTACTAAGGGAGCCGAAAATAATTATTCTGCTTGTTGCGATTGCAGTTGCTGCTCTGCTTATAATAACTCCGGGTTTGCATTTTGGTTTGGAGTTTGTTGGAGGGGTAAGGATACCCATCTCTCTTGAGAAACCAGTAAACCAGCTTGAGATGAGCGATATTGTGAATACGATAAAGACAAGGGTTACAAAATATGGAATGTCCCAGGTTGTTGTAAAAGGGATAGGAAGCTCAGAAATCTATGTTGAGATGCCAAGAGGAGATCCCTCGCAGATTGAGGAAATTGAGAAAATACTAAAACAGCAGGGAAGGTTTGAGGGAATTGTTGATGGAAGAGTTGCTGTTTCTGGCGAGGATATGATGCCGGGCAGCATAAAGGAAGCTTCGCCAAGTTTGCAGGGAAGCAACGTGAGATGGGCAGTTTCATTTGCAATAAACCAGGAGGCAGCTAGGAGGTTTGCTGCAGTTGTTTACGGAAAGGTTAACTATCCTGTTTATATGTTCCTTGACAGACCTGATGATGCGATAGTTGTTGTGAAAAGGTCTGAGCTGCTTCCAGGAAATTTGACAATAAGCGAAACTGAGGCGATAAGGGTGCTTGAGAAAGCAAGCAGGAGGGAGAACGACACAATAAGGGTGTTCATAGAGGAGGATTTTGAGTCAGTTAAGGAGGAGATTGAAGCGTTAAATTCCACAAAAAGAAGAGCAGTTGTTTCAACCACTGCCAATCCAGTGGTTGTTCAAGAGTTGCAGAGGATGAATTATGAAGTGATAAACAAAACGCCTGATGAGATGAAGCCAGAGCTTACTTGGAGCGATGAGGGATTGATGGTGCACTCCTGGAGCGCAATAAACCTGCTCTCCTCACCTGTTCTCAGCAAGGATATTACTGAGGGGAGGGTTAATCAGTTCTACGAGATAAATGGAGTTATCTCAAAGGGGGCAACCCTTGATGCAAAAAGGGAGGCTGCGCTTGCTGAAACGAGAAAGCTGAAAAGCATACTCAGCGGAGGAGCTTTGCCGGTGAGAATAATAATCGGAACACCCACCACAATTCCCGCTCCGCTTGGTGAGGAGTTTCTGAAATACAGCGCAGTTGGCGCGTTTGCTTCCGCGTTTGCAGTCTCCTTCATGATATTCCTGCGCTACAGGGAGCCGAAAATCGTTCTGCCAATCATTGCAACAGTGCTTCTTGAGATGAGCTTAACGCTTGCGGTTGTAGGAACCGTGCTTGGAACGATCGACTTGGGAGTGATGGCAGGTGTTATTGGTGCAACAGGAACTGGAGTGAACGACCAAATAATAATAACCGATGAGATGCTTGGAGGGAAGAAGGAGGAAGAGGAGAGAAGTGCAAAGGTTGGGATTGCAAGGGCTTTCTTTGTTGTTATAACAGTTGCGCTCATTTCTGTTATTGCAATGTTTCCGCTTCTTTTCTCTGGTTTAGTTGAGATAATGGGTTATGCATTATCTGTGATAATTGAAGTGATTATAGGTGCAACAATCACAAGACCTGCTTTTGGAAAGTTCATGGAGAAGATGTTTGAGAAATAAGGCAGCAACTTTAACATAGAGTGGATAATCTAGAACTCTCTATTTGTAATCACCCAATTACAAGGGGGATACACCACCATCCATACAAAACTTCCTCTTCTCCATGCTACGGAAGTATTAAATATAAAATATATGTTTAAATGTTATAAATGTCCATATACAAGAAAGCCCAAACAGCTGTTGAGTTTCTTACCACATACGGGTGGGTTCTTGTAGCAGTTCTCATACTGCTTGCCATCCTCATCTACTATGGTGGATTCAACCCGCTTGGCTTTGTCCCAAGACAGTGCTCCTTTGAACCAGGCTTGCCATGCAACAGCTACAAGCTTGAGGTAAATCAAACAACAGGCACCACCCGCGTCATAGTTCAGCTCTCAAA
>JAVZHX010000002.1:0-4540 GCA_038871515.1 Candidatus Micrarchaeia archaeon | reverse complement strand
GTGGATTCAACCCGCTTGGCTTTGTCCCAAGACAGTGCTCCTTTGAACCAGGCTTGCCATGCAACAGCTACAAGCTTGAGGTAAATCAAACAACAGGCACCACCCGCGTCATAGTTCAGCTCTCAAACGAATTGGGATATGACATTGCGCTTCCAGATGGAGCAATGCTCATCCAAGTTGAAAATATAGGCAAACCAGGAAAGCAAACCTACCTGGGAAACTGCTCACCAAAACTTCCTTACGTGATAAAGAAAGGAGCTTCATTTACATGCATAATTGAGATACCTGACAGAGAAGTAATTCCATCAACTGGTAAAACAGTGAAGCTTGACGCATCTCTAAATTACAAGAACTGTCTCACAGACCCAAACTACTTTTCAACAGGCAACTGCACCGCTGCTTCAAACTACACCTCAACTGGGACAGCAGTCACCCTTGTTGAAAGTTATTCACCAACCCTTTACTGCGGAGATGGAATATGCAGCGCATCTGTTGGAGAGAACCCCTCAACCTGCCCCTCTGACTGCCCACCGCCTGCTTCACTAATACTCACGGCAAACCCAACGTTGGTTGCCCCTGATGGAGTGAGCTACTCAACAATAACTGCAACAGTGAGGGACAGATACAACCAACCGATACGCAACATTGAGGTTTTCTTCATATCAACCCCAATTGGCGAACTCAACAAGGTATCAGCGTTAACTAACACTCAGGGTCAAGCTGTTGTTCAGCTTCGCTCACGTGTTCCAGGTTTGGCAACAATCACTGCTGTAGCAACAATAGCAAATTCAACTCAGGTGCGATTCTCATCTGTACCATCGCGTCTAAAGTTAACTGCTTCAGATTACTATCCTCCAGTATGTGGATTTGATTCAATAATTACGGCAGAGGTTACGGATCAAGGTGGGAATCCGGTGCCTGATTTGGAGGTGTATTTCTACCATACTTCTTCAAACCCAGGTTCTAAACTTGAACCATCAACAGAATGGACTAATTCATTCGGCAAAGCAACCACACGTTTTTACAATGATTCCACTCTAGAAACATTTCAGATAAAAGCCAATGTTACCATCCCAGAATCCGGCCAGGTTCTGTCCGATACTATCACTTTATCAACCTCATCCTGCAACTGCACTCCCCCCCCATCTGGAACATGGGTTATAAATAGAAGGATAATCTGCTCCAACCAGACAATAATACTCGGTGGCAATCTCACAATAGAAGCTGGAGGGGAACTTATATTTTTGGGGAATGTGACTTTGGATATGAATAGAAATGATATATACGTAAAATGTGGGGGAATTCTCAGGATTCTGGATGCTGACAGAAACCCCGCAACACCGGATGGATCAATTATACTGGGTTCGCTTAACCAAGGTCAATCCTTCATCGTTGAATCGTGCGGGCAATTGGAGTTGGTTAACTCAAATGTTACTGGAATATATGATCATCTATATACCAACTATTCCTACGTTGGAGGTTGCAGTCCCACCAATTACGGTCTCCTGGTGATGGGAAACGCCACCATAATAAACAGCACAATTCTTGACTCCTACGAGGGAATTACGTTTATGAATTCCGCCAACAGCATCGTTGCCGGCAACCTGATAACCAACACTGGATTCGCCGGTGTGAACCTAATTAACACCACTGACACAATAATATACAACAACACATTTCCGGACACTGGCATTGCAGTATGCCTCTCAAATTCCCACCGCAACAGGATAGATAAAAATATGATTCGTCTTAGCGATATGAACTACAGATACGGTGGGGGCAGTAGCGGAGGAGGTGGAGTCAGCATAAGAGATGGTTCCACTTACAACAACATCACAAACAATATCATCACAGAGGCATGGCACTCCTGCGTCTTTACCTTTGAAATTAAGAATTCTCACTACAACAGAATTGAGAATAACGCTCTTGGCTACTGCAGTCTCAATTACTTTGGTGGCGGTATAAGGATGTCATATTCAAATTACAATGTAATAAATAACAACTCATTCAGAAACATCGGTTATAAAGGAAGCTTGGGTATTTACTCCGATAGTGGTTCCTATAACATTATATCAAACAACCTAATCAACACAACATACTTCTATGGAATTGGGATAAAGAATGGCTCGTCTAACAGAATTGAGAATAACATTGTTGGTGCTGTTGATTACAGAGCAGCAATCCATGTTGAAAGCGCACCCTCAACTTTCATATACAAGAATACTGTTTTCGGCAGCATAGGCGGAATAAAGCTTGTTTCTTCACCTGAAAGTGTAATAGATAGCAACAATGCTTCTGGAAATGTTTACTACGGACCAGAAGCGTATACCAACAGGGGTTCTGGGATTACTGTTCAATACTCAAATAACGTTAGCATAATCAACAACTACCTTGAAAACAACGGTGGCTCAATTTCTGGTGTTGGTGTGATTGGTTCTGGCATAGAAGCAGTCTCCTCAAATAATCTAATCATTATAAATAACACTGCAATTAAAAATGCAGCAAATGGCATATACCTACAATCTTCTAAAAATTCAATTCTGGAGAAAAATAATGCTTCATACAACGGTCGCTCTACTTTCTTCTGTACTCTTGATTACTGTTATGCTGCGGGGATTCGGTTCTCACTTTCTGACGCAAGCAATACGGCACGCAACAACACATTAATCAATAATGTAAATGGATACGGTTTCTCCTGCATCAACAACTCTGTGCCAACCCTTATTGATAACTACGCTGTGAATAACAGCAGAGGGAACTGGGATGGGTGTCCCTCTCCTGGCGGAGATCCAATAATCGCGTGCGGGACAATAACTACCAACTCAATTCTCATATCTGATTTAAGGAGCTCCGGAACGTGCATCACTTTTGGAGCAGATAACATAATTTTGAATTGTCAGGGGCATACGATAACTGGTTTAAGAACTGCGAATAGCTCTGGGGTTTATGCGTACGGAAGGAAGAATATAGTGCTGAAGAACTGCATAATAAGTAACTACTCAACTGGTGTTGTTTTCAACCGCACCTCCCAAGCGAATATATACAATAATACAGTATTCAACAATTTAAAGGAAGGAATTTACTTATACAATATGTCAAACGACACTGAAATCAACAACAATGTTGTTTACGGCAATGAAAAAGGAATAAACATTTACTTATCAAACACCAACCAAGTATACAACAATACTGTGTTTAACAACACCCAAGACGGAATAATGTTTTACTACGTCAACCAGAGCCAGGTATTTGATAATGTGGTATACAATAATGGAGCTAGTTACTCCGGTATCGTTCTAAATAGAAACTATTATGGTGCGGTGTTTAACAACACAATATTCTCCAATAATATGGGAATTCGGCTGGAGGGGCTCTCAAACTATAATAAAGTATACAACAATTACGTGCGCGGTAATTCTTTTGGAATCATCACTACTCTCTCGGATGCTAACAATATATACGAAAACACAGTTGTGAACAACAACATTGGTATATACTTCTCATCTTCAGCAAGCAATGCAAGTTTAAACAACGTAAGCTATAACCCATCCTTCGGATTCCAGTGCTCTGGCTCTCCGAAACCAGTTCTATCCGCAAATATGCTCGCTGGAAATGGGAATGATTTAGATGCATGCCCACAACAGATATCCAACCCCATTCTCTTCTGCGGTTCGGTAGCTACAAATGCAACGCTTGCAAATGACTTGAGAAACTCTGATACTTGCATAAACATAACTGCAGACAATATTGTGCTTGACTGCAATGGACATTCAATAACAGGACCTGGAACAGCTTCGCTTGGGAAGTATGGAATATACGCGGAGGATAGGAAGAATATTACAGTAAAGAATTGCGTGATAGAGTGGTACGACAGGGGGATACAGCTGAACAAAACTAACTCCAGCTTCATATACGGTAATACCGTGAGATATAACACTGAAGGCGTTTCCCTATATAGAGGCTCCTCAAGGAATAAAGTATATGGAAATATTGGTTACGAAAATTTAGTTGCTTTCTATGCATTTATGAACTCAAATGACAACGATATATACAATAACACTGCGTATCTGAATGACTGGGGCGTCACAATTTCAGATAATTCTTTCTATAACAGAGTGTATAATAACACTGCTTATGACAACACGGATGGAGTTTACATCGCAGGCACCTCATACACAAATGTTTCAACTAACACCCTAACCTCTAATATCTACGGAATTTTCGTTATAGATTCAGACAGCACAATAAATATAAAGTCAAATAACCTACTAAGCAGTTCTGAATACGGAGTGCTGTGCTCAAACTCAGAGCCCACCATAAGCAGCAATAATTACCTAGTCAACAAAAAAGACTGCTCAGATACGGTTGGCAACTATTGCGCGGTTCACTGTTACGATACATAAGAGAGGGATATATATGAAGAAAGCCCAAACAGCTGTTGAGTTTCTTACCACATACGGGTGGGTTCTTGTAGCAGTTCTCATACTGCTTGCCATCCTCATCTACTATGGTGGATTCAACCCGCTTGGCTTTGTCCCAA